>JAZDKG010000168.1:0-34495 GCA_043803205.1 Planctomycetota bacterium | reverse complement strand
CCACCGCGCTGGGCTCGTCCTCGCCGATGGTCGCCTGCTTGTGTCCCTGTCCGATGAGGATCTCTCCAGGGCTGCGGGCGTTCTCGCGCTCGATCCCGTCACCGGGCGCACGCTCTGGCGGGTTCGCACCGATTCCTCCGTGAAGAACGCCGTGGCGGCGCGGGAGGGGCTGTTCGCCGCCGTCTCGGTAACGGGAGAGATCGTTGCCGGCTGCGCGCAAACGGGGCGGCTCGCCTGGCGCCGACGCCTCCAAGGCCATCCCGACCGCTGGATCTTTACCTCCCCCGTTATCCATGCAGACCTCGTCGTGGCTGGAACCGCAGGGGGCCTCGAGGCCCGTCGTCTTGAGACCGGGGAGCTGGCCTGGCGGTGGCGTTTCGACGCTCACACCACTGACGCATGGTCGCATTACGCCGGTGCGCAGGTGATCGCTGATCAACTGATCGTCCCCGTGATGCGGCGGGGCGTGTCCGCGCTTCGCCTTGTCGATGGGAGGGCGGTCTGGCACGTCGAAGGATCCGTGTGGTACCCCCAGGCCGGACTCGTGAGCGATGGCGGTCGTGTCTTCACGCCCCTCAAACAAGCCGTCCTTGCCAAGATCGACGCCGCCGCGGGGGAACTGCTTGCTTGCTGCGACCTCGGCAGGATCGACAGACGCCGTAGCGTCCCGTCCATAACCACGGACATGATCACCGCGCTCGCATGTCACAACCGTTCGATCTTCAGCGTCACTTCTAAAGGCGTCCTGCGCGCCCACTATGCTGCGAGCCTCCGGGTGAAATGGACCGCCGAACTCGCCCGGGAGCTCTACGACATGACCCCTTACGAGATCGGAGCGCACAGCGCCTGGGCGAGTCCCCTGGTTGTCGATGACACGCTGGTGCTCGCCTGCGCCGATGGCGCGCTCCGTCTCCATGATCCGGCGTCAGGCAGGCTCCTGCGAAAAGTCGCCTTCCCCGACGCCTTGACGGCTACCCCCTGTGTTGCGGATGGTCGGCTGTACGTTGCCGGCTACGGCGGCTCGCTCTGGGCCCTGGCCTGGGACTCCCTGCGCAAGTGACCCTAGACGGAGTCCCACAAGTCGCGGATACGCCTGCCGCCCCTGTCTGCTAGGGCCCACCGCACAAGGTCGGGGGGGGTCGTCGGAGTCAGCTCCTCCTGCACGACGCCGCTATACGACACTTCCTTTAGAGCGCGGAAACATTCCTTCCAGTCCACGCTGCCGCCCGGCGCCAGGATGGGAAGATGCATGTCCTTCGCGCCGTCGTTCCCGTGAAGGTGCAGATGTTCGATCCGTCCGCCCAGAGCGTGGATGGTATCGACCAGTGCAGTCCCCGAGCCTTCCCTCTGCAAGTTCGCGTGACCGATGTCCAAACACATCCCCGCCTTCTCCGCGGGTATCTCGCGCAACAGCTCAGCGTAATACCGGGACGGAAAGAACGGGTTGTTCTCGATCACGAGACGCAGTCCGTTGGCGTCGCACCGGGCGCTGACTTCGAGGAGATTCGCGATGTCGAAATCCAGGGATTCCTTCCACTCTCTGTCGGACGAGAAATCGAACGGCCTGAAGTCCACCCATCTGCTGTGCACGAGGAAGAGCCCGCAACCCGCCGCCCGCGCGCACTGCATGTGGAGTTCCTGCTTCGCGCCGTTCGCGCGGGGAGGAAACTCGCTTGACAGGAGATCACTGCGGTACGAGACCGCCTCCAAGCCGGCGGCGTGGATGCGCTCTCCCCGGATGACCGTCCGAGAATACCAACCGCCGTTCAGAGCCGGCGTCTGTGTCTCCGCCTCTCCCGACACCCCCCGTGCGGAAGGCGCCTCAACAAGAAATGAGTCCAGCGCCGTATCCCAGCTCGTATCCGTCGTATCGAAGCCTGCCCGGCGGATCCACGCGTAGGGCCCTCCGTCCTCCAAGAGAAAAGGAGCCACTTCTCTGCTTGTGTTCACTTCACATCCGTATCTCATGCGACCCGTCCCACGCATTCCGCCCTTCCCATCCATGCCCCATGCATGACGACAGAGGATTCGCCCGAAGAGAATAAGGATCGTCCCCTTCTAACGCCACAGCTTTTCTTCTCCACCCCTGCGGGACAGGAGAGGAAACGCGGAAAACCATCCCGACTTCATTTGACGTCTGCTCGAAAACTGCATAGGATTCCGCGACACTCGTGCTGCCCGCCGATCGGCTCGCTTCACTGGGAAAGGAACCCCTTTGCTTAACGGAATGCGCGCTTTCGAGAAACCCGGACGATGGTTCAAAGGCAACCTCCACACGCATACCACCGTGTCCGACGGACCCCTCTCGCCCGAAGACACGATCGCTAGATACCGCTCTATCGGCCACCACTTCATCGCCATCACGGACCACCGGAAAGGCGCCCGCGCCTTCGCCCGGCACGACAGCGAC
Source organism: Planctomycetota bacterium (assembly GCA_043803205.1). GTDB lineage: Bacteria > Planctomycetota > DG-23 > JAZDKG01 > JAZDKG01 > JAZDKG01. The sequence goes on along the minus strand of JAZDKG010000168.1, from coordinate 32,085 downwards.
TTCCTCGTGCTCCCCGGAACGGAGCTTCACCCGTCTGTTCCCTGGAGCTCCCGGTCGTATCACATCGTCATCCCCGAGGTGCCGACCGCGTTCCCGGTCGAGCGCATGAGCAACTCCCTCGTCGAAACCCTGCATGAGATCACCGGCCGCCACATCCCGTTCTTCATCGGACATCCTTACTGGTGCGGTCACGATGTCCTGGAGCTCCTCCCCCTGGCCCAGTTCGCCCTGGGCCTGGAGGTCTTCAACGCCACCTGCACCCGGATCGGCCGAGGCTTCTCCCCCTGGCACTGGGATGATCTCCTGGCGCGCGGCTTTGCCCTCTCCGCCATCGCCGTCGACGACGTCCATATGGAGAACGAGTTCGCCATCGGCTGGACGATGGTGCGCGCCCCCTCCCTCCGCCGGGCCTCGATCATGACCGCCCTCACCGAAGGCGACTTCTACGCCAGCACCGGGCCTGTGATCGAGGACTTCACCTTCAAGAAGGGCGTGGTGTCCTTGCGCACCTCGCCCGTGGAAACGATCTGCCTGATCGCCCCCGACGCGCAAGGCTGCTCCGTCAGCGCAACGCCCGGCGAAACCGTCACCGAGCTCTCCTGGGAGCTTCCGAAGGGCTTTGGCGCCTACCTCCGCGGCGAGTGCTGGGTCGGCCGGCAGGCCGCCTGGACCAATCCCGTCTTCTTTAAGGATGGGCTCCCCCGTCCCTGAGTCCCCCGCGCGCCGTCACTTCCCGCCGAAAAGCTCCAGCGCCTTCGTGGCGATGTTCTCGCCCAGCTTGACGCACCGATCCCGGTACAGGTCTTCGTTCGGCCCTTTCCGGGAAACGGCGCCGAAGTGCAGGTACGGGAGACCCCGTGAAATCCCCCCCGAATACACCACCATCCCCAGAACCAGCATCCCCGCGATGATCGTCATCTCCGCGAAGCTCGCCCCTCCCCCGCCGGGCCAGTTCTGCGACACGAACACGCCCCCCAATTTCCCCGCTAGCCCCTTCGGCCCCGAGTCCAGGAACCGCTTCATCTGCCAGCTGCATGTCCCCTCGTACGTCGGCGACCCGAGGATGACCGCGGACGACGCCTCGACGAACCCCTCGTCCACCTTCTCGATCGGCATCGACCGCGCCTCGACCCCGCTCACGCGCTCGCACCCCTCCCGCACAAGCTCCGCCATCTTCGCGGTGTTTCCCGTCTCGCTGTGATAGAGGATCGCGACCTTCATCGCGCGCACCACCCGCCGGCGCCTACGCGCCCGCGCTCCACGTCGACTGCAGGTACTTCGGGATCAGCGCGGACTCCTTCGGGCCCACAAGCACCTCCCAGCCCGTCGCCTCTTCCAGCTTCCCGCTCATCACCGCCACATACCCGGGGATGATGAGCTTCTTGTGACGCACGATCTTCTCGACCTCGTGCTTCTTCATCGCGTCCGCAACCGTCTTCTCCGTTAGCTTCTCCCCCGAATACGCCGTCAGCACGCTCGTCCCCTCCGTGTCTACGGCCAGGATGTGCGCGGGCATCCGGCTCGCCTCCACGTCGCTCTCAACCGTGTAGTACGTGAGCGAAAAGTTCGTCGTGAAAAGCAGCGGCGAATTCTCGTTGGCGTCCCCTACCTTGTAGAGACCCGGCTCCACCTGCACCGGCTTCTGCGGGTCCGTGTACAGGTTCTGCCGCACCGTGAGCACCGGCAGCACCTGCTGCGCCTCCGCGCATCGCATGATTATCACGCCGCCATACTTCGCCATGTACGACGCCGCCTCCGCCGTCTCCGCCCACGCGTCCTCCTGCATCACCGACACCGCCGTCGGGTACCCCAGCGACCGAAACGCCTTCTTCAGCGCCGCCCGTCGCGCCTGCGTCATCTCTTCCACGTTTCGTCGCAGGTCCTTCCCTGCCGGCCCGATAAAAAGGTCCGCGACGCCCGCGCCCTTCGCCTTCTCCGCCAGCCCCGCTAGTTCCTCAAGGTCGTCGCTCAGCACCGCTAACGCCGATCCCTTCTCCTTCGCCACCGCGATCATCGCGTCGGCGTTCGCCGCCGTCGCCCCGTAGAGCAGCGGCTTCGCCTCCGCCGCGCTCGCAACCGCCGCCCGCATCGCCTCCGGCTTGTCGCTCACCAGCACCAGCGCGAACTCCCCCTTCTCCTTCGCCTTCGCCGCCGCCTTGGCGAACGCCTCCGCCTTCCCCGAACGGTTCACCACCGCGATCGCGTCGATCGCGATGTCTTGTCCCACGCGGTGGAACCGCAGTCCGTTCACCTTCGCGATCCTCGCCGCTAACGCCTCGTCCTCGAGGTCGTCGTCCACGGCGACCGCGACGGCCGCCGGGTTCTGGAACTTCTCCTCGTGCCGGTACATCACCGTCTCGCCCCCGACCGTGAACGAGCGTCCCTGGACGCCGACCGTGACCTTCTTCATCGGCGGCGCGCTCGCCCCCGCCAACGCCGCCTTCGCTTCCTCGCTCACGTGCGGACACTCGTCGAGACTCGCCTTCTTCTGCGCCAGCGCCATCGCGAACGCTAAACACGTCGGCTTTCCGCAGTCCTTGCAGTTCGTCTTGGGAAGCAGCTTGAAGATGTCCAGTCCTGTCAGCGCCACGAAGGCCTCCTTCCGATCGGCTGCGCGCTAGCGCGACGCCCTCCCGAAACCGGGACGTCGCCCCGCGCGTCCCGAGTGTAGCAGGACCCTCTCGCGCTTTCAAGCCTGAGATCCCGCGGTCGCGTGCGGCCCGTCTCTATGGTTGTTCCGCCGCCGCCCCGCCCCCCGCCGCCTGCGTGGCGGGCTCCATCCCGGCCCGCTTGTGCCCGACCCACGGATGGCACGACACGCAGTTCCGTTCGTTCCCCTTGACGGGAAAGACCGACACCGTGTGCGCGATGTGCGCGCTCACGTCCATCTCGGGGGCGAAGAGGTCCTCGTGACACTTCATGCACCACGCGTCCGGCATCTCTTCGAGGATTCGCTCGCGAAGCGCCTCTTCTCCATACGCCCGCCCAAGGAGGTGCTTTGCCACCTCTCGCGTCCCGACGCCCGTCTTGACGAGCAGGTGTTCCACGATCCGCTCCCGGGGCGGCAGGTGACACTCGACGCACGCGACCCTCATCCCGCTCGCGTTGTGGTAGTGCGTCGAGCTGATCCAGCTCTGGTACGCCTCCTCCATCTCATGACAGGAACCGCACAGCTCGTTCCGGTTCGTCCACTCCAGCGCGTGCCACGCCCCGATCGAGAAGACGCACAGGGCCGCCAGCGCCCCCGCCCCGATCCCCAGCTTGCGCAGCCTCCTGCGTTTGCCGGGGTCTCTGCCTTGCGTCTGCTTTCCCAACGAGGGGTGTCCTCTGTCGTGAAGGCCGGTCTTGGCCCGGGCCGCGTCAGCTGGCCTACGCCTGTCCCTGTTCCGCCTTCTGCTCCTCCGGCCCCTTCCCTGGTTCCCCGAGCTTCTCCTTGCTTCGCGCCAAGATCTTCTCCCGCAGCCGCTCGAACTCCTCCTGCGTGATAAGCTCGCGCTTCAGGAACCCCCGCGCCTGATCGAGGGTGATGTCGTCGTCCTCCAGAATCGAGCGCTTGTCCTCGAAAAGCCTTCTCCGGATGTAGGCGAGCACAATCACCCCCGCGAGCGCCGCTAGGATGACCGCCCCAGCCGACAGCAGCATCCCTTGCATACTGTCCCAGCAAAGCGTCTGCTGTTGTCCCAGGAGGAGCACCTGCGGTGCCATGTGGGGCGACCCCCTCGCGCTGTTACGTCTTTTCCCCTCCGCGTTCCGCCTCCTTGGCGGACACGATCACCTCGTCCACGAGGCCGTACGCCTTCGCCTCCTCCGCCTCCATGAAAAAGTCCCGGTCCGTGTCCGTCTCGATCTGCTCGATCCCCTTCCCCGTGTGTCGCGACAAGATCAAGTTGATTTGCTTCTTCACCCGCTCGATCTCCCGCGAGTGGATCAGGATGTCGCTCGCCGACCCCTGCATCCCCCCCCAAGGCTGGTGCAGCATGAGCCGCGAGTGAGGGAGCGCGAACCGCTTCCCGGGCGTCCCCGCCGCCAACAGCACGCACGCCATGCTCGCCGCCTGCCCGACGCAGTACGTCGCCACCTTGCACGTCACGAACTGCATCGTGTCGTAGACCGCCAACCCCGCCGTCACGCTACCCCCGGGGCTGTTGATATACACGTTGATGTCCTGGTTCTTGTTCTCGTTCTGGAGATAGAGAAGCTGCCCGATCACCACGTTCGCCACGAGGTCGTTGATCTCCGACCCGATGAACACGATCCGGTCTTTCATGAGACGGCTGAAGAGATCGTACGTCCTCTCCGACCTCGCCGTCACTTCCGTCACCATCGGGATGATGAAGTCCTGCGGTCCTTTCATGGTTGCCTCCCGGGCGATTCCCCTCGCTGTGGATCCCCGTTACGTTGCGTCCGCCGCCGCTCCGCCTCCCTCCTGTGCGCCCTCGTCCTTCAGGGTCACCCGCTCCAGGAGAAAGCGCGTCGTCTTCTCCGTCCGGATGTCGCTGTGCAGGTCGTCCATCAGGTCCTGCCGTTCCAGCCACAGGTACATCTGCTGCGGGCGCAGCCGGTTGTGCGCCGCCATCGCCGCCACCCGCGCGTCCACGTCCGCGTCCGTCGCCTCGATCTTTTCCTTCCCCGCGACCGCGTCCAGGATGAAGAAGAGCCTCACCTGCCGCTCGGCATCCGCCTCGCTTATCTTCGCCAGCTCCTCCACCCGACCCTCGATATCCTCCTGCCCGACCCCCGCCCGCGCGAGTTCCACCTTCCGCCGCCGAACGAGGCTCTCCGTCTGGCTCTTTAGGATCTCCTCCGGTAGATCGAACCGCAGCCGCTCCAGGAGCTGCTCCTCGAGGCGCGCCTCGACGGCCTCCTGCGCCTCCCGTTCCCGCCGCGCGCGCAATGTCTGGTCGATCCTCTCCCGCAGGCTCTCGACTGATTCAAAGCCCACCGTCTTCAGGAACGCCTCGTCCAGCTCCGGCGCCTCGAGAGCCTGCACCTCCCGCACCTCGAGGTGGAGCGTCCCTTTCTTCCCCCGCAGCCGCTCGACCGGATACCCCTCCGGGATGGCTGCCTCGAAGGTTCTCGAATCCCCCACGTGCGCGTCTTCAAGCTTCTTGAAAAGCTTCGGCACGCCGATCCCCATGACGCTCTCCGCCGACAGCGAGATCACCACCCCTTTATGCTCGACCGGGTCCACCCCCTCCGCCGCCAGCCGAAGGTCCGCGGACACGTACTGGTCCGCGCGGCGCACCGGCCCCTCCTCCCGCACGAGCTTCCCGTGCGCGCGCCGGTACGTCTCGAGGCTCGCCTCCACGTCCTTTTCCGTCACGCTTACGGATGGCCGCTCGACCACCACGCTCCCGTACTCCGGGATCTCGAACGTCGGCTTCACCTCGAGCGTCACGTTGAACTTCAGTGCCTGCCCCGCCTGGAACTCCACGTCCTCGAACTTGGGCGTCCCCAAGGCCGAGATCGCGTTCTTCTCCAGCGCGTCCTTGAGCGAGCTCGCTAGTAGCCCGTCCTTTACCTCCGCCGCCAAGGTCTCCCCGAACCGCTTCTCGAGTAGCCACCGCGGCGCATGTCCCTTGCGGAACCCCGGCACCGTCACGTTCCCCGAGAGCGTCCCGTACGACTTCTCAAACTCCTCCTGCACCCTCTCGCTGGGCACCTCCACCATCAGCTTCTTCCTGCACGGGCCCAGTTCCTCGATCTTTATGTCCACCTCGAATGCTCCTCGCCGTCTTCGCTCCGGCCTGCTCCAAAGAATGGAGCGGGTGATGGGATTCGAACCCACGACTACAACGTTGGCAACGTTGTGCTCTACCCCTGAGCTACACCCGCTCAAACGTGTCCCCGCGCGCCGCTCCGTGCGCACGTGGACGTCCTGGTTGAAGAACCCTCATTGTAGCCTATTCCCCCTCCCTGTCAACGCGGTCCGCCCCTTTTTCCCCTGCCGGCCGCGTCGCGGTCCCCAGGAGCCCCGCCCTCTGGAGCCCTTGGAGCACGCTCACCGGGTAGCGCTTCCGGTTCGCCGGGTCTTCCGCGATCTCTCCTCGGATCGTCGACAGCCGGTAGAACGTCTCCGCGAGCCCCGCCTTCTCCTTCCGAATCGCGTACGGGACGGCCTTCCCGATCCACACCAGGTGATATTCCGATAGGATCCGCACGGCCGCCCCCACAAGGACGAGCGCGATCACGAGCAGGATGAATCGCCGGAACCCGACGTCCCGCCGCCGCGCCTCGATGATCTCCCGTGCCGCCTCCTTCTCCGCCGCCTGCGCCGCTTCCGCGTCCACGTCCGTCTCGTGGTCCTCGAACGAAAGCTCCTTCCCGCACGCTGGACAGACCGGGTTCTCGAAGTCGAATTCGTCGCTCGCGACCTTCCGCCCGCATTCACACTCGAAATACTCTTTCATGGCGTCCTGTCCTCCACCCCCGTCCACTCCGAATCCAGTCTATGGCCCCCGCTCGCCCCTGTCAAGCGACCCCAAAGCCCTGCTATCGGCGACTCTTGAAGAGGATGGGCGCGCTCACAGCCTCGATCCCCCCTCCCTCCTCCGGGAAGAATCGCACCACGACGACCACTAAAATCCCCCGCGTCGTGAAAAGCTTCCCTTCGACCTGCCGCGATTGGCGGTCCAGCGCCAGCCGGAACGCGTACCCTCGCTCAAAACGCCCTTCCTGCCGCCCGGCCTGAACTCCCTCGCCCTCCGCGCGGAACGCCGCTAGGACCTCGCCGGCCTTCCCCGGCTTTCTCTCGTCGAAGACCGAGACGGCAAGCGCGAAGCTCCCTTTCCTGTCCACGGGGCGCCCCTCGCGGTCGAGGAACGTCACCGTGACCGCTAGCTCGCGAGGCGCCCCCTTCTCGCCCGACGCCCTCCTCGCGGACGCGTCCACGATCATCTGCGTCTTGTCGTCGATGGCGCTCCACCCTTGGTCTCTCCGAAACTCCCTTCTAGGGATGGGCGTAAGCAGCGGCCCCCGGGGGTCCTGCGGATAGGAAAACGCCGATCGGATCGTGTCCTGGCATCCCCCCCAGAGAGCGCACGCCGCTAGTAACGTCGCCGCCCACCCACTCATTGCCCGGTCCTGTCCCTGGCTCATCCCTCTTTCCCGTTCCGCAAGTCCGTCCCCGCTCTATATCTTCGGCTTTTCGCCTCCCGCGGTGCAACGCCGTCCCGCCCGCGGTCATTTTGATTTGACATCGCTGCGTCTCGCCCATATAAGTATCTGCGCGAGGAAGTAACGCCGAACAGCCGATGGGAGTGGTACATGGGGCCCGAGAGTGCCGTCGAAAACCCTTTCTTCGGGACGCTCAGCTTTTGGCTCTGGCTCGCTGCCGTCGTCCTCGGCATCGTCCTCCTTCTCCTCATGTATCTTAACTCTCTCCGCAAGGAGAAGAAGATCTCCTTCTTCGTCCCCGGCGAAGTTTTCGGCGCTCTCCTCGGCCGAAACGACCTCGCCAGGGGCCGGCAGATCCTCATCGTCCGAGGCGGCCTCATCATCGGCCGAATCCCCGAAACCTGCGACATCGTCTGCGATAATACCGCCGTCTCGCGCGAGCACGCCAAGGTCTATCCAATCGGCGGGCGCGTTGTCCTTGTCGATCTCAAGAGCAAGAACGGGACCTACGTCAACGGTATGCGCATTACCCAGCATGAGCTCTCCGACGGAGACGTGATCAGCCTCGGCAAGAAAAAACCCACCATCTTCGAATACCGCCGCTGAGCGCAGCCCCCAGCCGCTATCTCATCCCTAAGAACTTGTGAACCTGCCCGATCACCCTCACGTCCCGCACCCTGCCCAGGAGCCCTCGCGCCAAGGCATCCACCTTGCGCGGCGGCGCCTCCGGCCTCCCGTCCTTGCCCGTTACCGGCTGGACCACGACCGGGATGCGCGCGTCTACGGAGCGTACGATCCCCGCGACCCACTCCATTTCTTCCCCTGTCGTCTTCGGCCCCACGACCACCTTCACGAACACCTCGGCCGCTAGTGCCGTGGCTAAGAACCTCTTTGCCTCTTCCTCCGGGCTCGCTTGTCCCGCCGTGCTTGCGAGCTTCACGTCCATCGCGATTACGTCCACGTCGTCGATCACCGATAGAAGCGCTTCCGGAAGCGTCCCGTTCGTCTCCAGCGCCGTCCGCCTGCCCGTCCGCCGCAGTCGCGGAAGGAACTCTCGCAGGAACCGCCACCAGAGCAGCGGCTCCCCTCCCGTGAGCGCCACCTCGCGACAGCACCCGACGTCCTCCCCGTGCGTTTCGATGAGCGACAGCATCTCCGTCGCTGTGACGGGGTTCGCCGCCCGCGCCTTCTTTCCGTCGCGGCCCTCGAACGTGAACTCGGCCTTCCGCTCATACGCTTCCGTCGTGTCGCAGTACGCGCATCGCAGGTTGCACTCCGCGAAACGCAGGAAGAGCTGTCGCCGTCCCACGTGCAGCCCCTCCCCCTGCCACGAGTGGAACGCCTCCGCCAAGTATGCGCTAGAGGTCGACGATCCGCCGGGGTCGCAGCGTCTCGATGAGCTCCTTGCGCTCATGGTAGTCGCAGTGCTCCGAATAGGGGATATAGTGGAACCCGTTTCGGCCGTCGCGCTCGTCGATCGCCCATCCCGTCGGGATGATGACGAGCGGCCGGCTCCCCGCCTTCCGTCGGAAGTAGCGCTCGAAGTACCCTCGGGAATACCCGAAGAAGTTCGTCTTCGACCGGTCCGTCGTGACGAGGTGCCCCGCCCCGATCGCGCTGTACGCGAGATGCTTCTCCTTCGTGACGTACGTCGGCCTGCCGAACCGCTCGAAGAGGGCCGCCACGATCCGGTTCTTCCCGATCGTGTAGAGCGCTATGTACACCTCCCCGTCCCCATGCTCCGTCACGAGCTCTAGGATCGTCCGCACCGCTTCCTCCTGAGTCGGGAACCGGTACCTCGGGTGCGCGTAGGTGCTGTCCACGTAGAAGACGTCCGTCGGCGCGAAAGGTCGCAGCGCGGCGAGCATCTCCCCCGTCACCCGGCAGTCCCCGCTGTAGAAAAACCTTTCCCGTCCGTCCTCGAACGCGAACATGACCGCGCCTGGACAGTGATTCGCGTCGAACGCCGTCACCGTCCCGCGTCCGCCCGCCGCCCCGATCTCCGCTCGTTCTCCCGGATCAATCAGCCGAAGGAGGTCCCTGCGCACTCCCGTGACTTCCGTGAGTAGCCGCGCCGTGATGCTGGAGCAATAGAGCGGCCCGTGGGCCCATCCGGGCCCCAGCCCTCGCATGTGATCGGCGTGCCAGTGCGTGAGAAAGTAAACCCCCGCCCCGCGCGAAAATGTGTCGATGCGCGCTCGTAGGTCTGGAAGATCCAATGTGGAACCTCGGCTCCCCTGCCCCTCCTCGCGGATGCTCGAGATCCCCCGGCCCCTTGCTATTTCGCTTCCTCTCCGCGCGGCTCCACCATGAGGTCCGCAAGCTGGAACTTGCCGTCCTTCGATTCGATCCTCAGCGTGATGACGCGCGGCGTCCCCGTCTCCTTGTCCTTCGCGAACACCTCGAGTTCCACCCTCTCCCCCTCGTTCGTCGCGCTATGGTCCCTGGACACGATCCTCGGGCTCTCCACGATCTCCACCCGCTGAAGCTCCGCCGCCGTCGTCAGCAGAATTCCCCGCTTCGTCTCGTTCACGTCCGCGGCGAAGAGATCGTCCGGCGACTCTCCCCCTTCCTTCTCGACCGCCTCTGTGATCTTCGAGAGCAGGTCCAGCGCCGGCTCATAGTAGTGCTTGCGGAAGTGATGCTGCTTCGACAGGTGTACCGAATACCATCCCGAAAGCGTCGCGACCGCCACGATCACCAGGAACCCGAACGCGCTCGACACCATGAGCCCGCGCTTCGAGTGCTTCCCTTCCGTCCCGCCTTCCATCGTGCTTCCCTCCTCGCTTCCCCCTGTGCTGTCTTCCCAGGGGCTTACCGTGCGCCCCACGACCACGATCGACTGGCAGCTCGGACAAAGCACCTTCCCCCCAAGATGGCTGTCCGCCACCTTGAGCGACATCCCGCAACTCGGGCACTTGACTTTCTCGAGCATTTCCCTACCCCGCAACTCGTGTCATCGCTTGAATCCCACCTCTGCGCTACCTAAATCTATATCGCCCTGCGCCCTTGTCAAGTGCGAAAAGGACTTTTCCTCCTCTCTCCGCGGCTTTACGCGCGAATTCCCTTAACCGCTTATGCCCTTTTTGGTAACCTTGCCTTCGCACTCGACGAGGGATCCTCCGCTCATGTCCTCTCTTCAATGTCGCATCGTTGACGACATGTCCGCCTCCGGTTGGGACGTGATCCTCACCCGGTGGGGGGGGTCCCTCTTTTTCTCCAGCGCCCACACCGACCCCTTCGCCCGCCTGCCGGGCGCCCGCGTCGTCCGTTTCATGCTCTACGAGAAGATGGGAAAACCCGTGGCCCTCGCCGCCGGTGTGGAGCGCCGCTCGGAAATCCCTCTCTGGGCCTGGCTCAGACACACCGTCCGCTTCGAAGCCCTCCCCGCCCTCGTGCGCCGCGACCCTCGCCTTCAGGCCGACGCCCTCTCTGCCATCGTGCGCTCCCTCCGCCAGATGGGCGTTGCCGTAGTGTCCTTCTCCTCCAAGGGCTCCGCCCCCATCGGCCCTCCGCTCGAAGACGTCGAGTTCCCCATCCGCGAGAAACGCGTCGAGTTCGTGATCGATCTCAAGCAGGATGAGGATGCCCTCTGGCGCTCCCTCTCCGAAAGCCATCGCCGCGCGATCCGAAAGGCGTCCCCCCTCGAGATCGAAACCACCCGCGACCCCTCTTCCGCGCGCGTCCTCTTCGACCTCTGCCGCCACAGCCGCCGGCGTCGCCTCGCCCGGGGCGAAGACTACCCCGCCTTCTCTTACGACGTCTTTCTCAAAATCCACGAAGCTTACCTCGCCCACAACTACGCCGAGGTCTTCCTCGTAAGACACCGCTCCTCCCCCGCGTGCGCTGGCCTCATCGCCACCTTCGCCGGTCACGCCTACTACCTCGTCGGCGGCTCCTCGAAAACGGGTTTCGACCTCGGCGCCTCCTATCGCCTCTTTTGGGAGATGCTCCGCATTCTTCGCTCCCGCTCCGTGAGATCGCTCAACCTCGGCGGCTGCCCCGCCGGCGCTTCGACCGCCCACCACGACCAACATGGCCTCTTCCGCTTCAAGAAAGGCTTTGGCGCAGCCGTCGTCCGTTGCGCCGCCCCAGGGGAAATCGCCCTCGACCCTCGACGCGTTCGCTTCGCCGATAGGGTCCGTGAAGTCGTCTCAAGATGGAGAGGAAGGTGACCTTTGCGCCACGCGGCTCTCTTGCTCTCCTGGACGATCGCTCTCGCGGCCTTGCCGCTCCTTCCCGCCCGCGCCGCCGGGCCTGCTGACCTCACCGACGCCGCCCGCTGGGAGCTCGCCATGCTCGGCGTCCCTGCCGAGAGACTCGCGGACCTCGCCCGTCTCCCATCGAATCCCGTCCGCCTCGCCGTCGTCGGACAGGGCGGCGTGAGCGCGACCCTCCTCGCGCCCCTCCTCGCCTCCCCCGACGCCCTTGCCTACCACGGCTGCAAGGACCCCAACGCCAACACCCACGATACCCAGCAGGTCCGCGTGATCCTCGAGCTCCTCCGTCCACTCGGGGTCGATCTGCGCATTGATGTCTGGCAGCCCGGCGAATCGTTCTTCGAAGTCGCCGACGCCTTCCGTGAAGCCTCCCTCGTCGCCGACGTCGTGGTCACCTACCAGTCCTTCTGGGGGGAAAACGCCGCCGCCATCACCGCCGCAATCCGCGAATCCCCGCGTGCTCTCGTGATCTCCCCCTACGTCGAGTTCCAGGCGAGGCCCACAAGCGAATGCCCGCAGGGAAGCGCGTTCAAACCCTGGGACCCCGGCAGCATCCCGCACTTCGTCACCGTTGCTCCCCTCTCGAAACGCTCGGGCGACGGCGCGATCCTCCGCCCCTCCGCCCGCGATGCGCGCGACTCCGAGGTGATCAGTTTCGTCGCGCCCTCCTTCCACGCTAGCGGCCCCGGCGGAACCTGCCCCGCCGCCTCCGTCGTCGTCGCCGTTGCCTGCTACATCTACGCTTCCGGGTCCCCGAAGCCTTCCCCTGCCGCCGTCATCGCCCTCATGCGCGAGACCTCCCGGATAGATGCGGCAGCGCTCACCTCCCTCCCTCCCTTCACTGACGCCGCTAGCCAGCGCCTCGCCGCCGACGTCAAGGAGCTCTCCTCGCCTCCCGACAACCGCCCCCGCAAACTCGACGCCCCGGGCGTCCTCAACCTTAAGGAAATCCATCTGGAAATCTATGGCCGCATCGCTGGTCCCGCCTCGGGACCTTCTCCCGGGCCTCGATAAGCGCCAAGTCCAGTGCGAAGTTGCATCGAATGATGACGATTCCCCCAGCAAGGCATGAGGTTGCGCTTGGGCAAATAGCCGCCGAATCTCCCGCCTTGTCGTCGTTCATCATGCCCCTGGAATACAAATCCCCTTTATAATGGCTAAATTATTTCAGGAATTCCCTTGACGCGCCGCCTGCCCGTGTTATTCTTCAATCTGTTCAAGCGCTTGCGCATACGTCACCCTTTCGTGGGGCGACCTCATGAATCTTGCGGAACTCGCCAAGCTGGCGAACGCCTCTCCTACGACAGTCTCGAAGGCCCTTTCGGGCACCGGACGCGTCGCCCCCGACACCAGACGCCGCATAGCTGCGATTGCAGAAAGGGTAGGCTATCGTCCCACGGCCGCGGCGAAGGCCTTGGCGACCGGCAAGGCCCAGGTAATTGGCCTTGTCTCCACGCGCGGGTTCCGCACGTATCTCGGCGGCATAATTCAGCAGGGACTGGTCGACTACCTGGAAAAGCGCCATTACCACCTAATGGTTTTTCACGCCGAGCCCGGTCAGGGAAACGTTCCGCCTTGGGTCCTCAGACGCATGGTCGACGGTATTGTCTTACAGCAATTCTGGACTCCGTCGTTCGTCGCCGAGCTTGCCCGCCAGAACATCCCCGCCTTGATCGCCCTGCCGGCCGATGAAACCCATGGCATCCCCTCTGTGAGTTGCGACGACGTCGACGGCGCCAAGCAAGCGACTCAGCACCTCATTCATCTAGGACACCGCCGTATCGCATTCTATCAGGGCTGCGGAAACCCCCTCGTCAGAAACCACCAGTTACACCGATGGTGTGGCTACGTCAGCGCTATGGGGGAGGCCGGCTTCCCGGTCTTCCCTGGCGGAGACCTCACCGATGTGAACAGCGAGAAGATTCTGTACGGTCTCTTTATTGCGCCGCAACGCAGAGAGACGGATCGCCCCGCGCCAACCGCACTCGTGTGCTTCTCGGATCTCAACGCACTGGAGGCTATGGGCTGGCTCAGACGACATGGCCTCGATGTGCCGCGCGATGTGTCCTTGATCGGCTTTGATCACGACTATTATGGCAAATACCTTGAACCCGCTCTAACAACTATGGCCCAGCCTTTCGCCGATATGGGCGCCGAGGCGGGACGATTGCTCGTCGGGCTGATCGAGGGAGAGGATCTTCCCGTCCAAGACATCGTGATGCTGCAGAACCTGGTGATTCGAGGATCAACCGCTTCCCCCGCTGGTAGCAGACTTCTGGCTTCGTGCGAAAGGGGCACGACCTCGTGACGGATCTCCAGTGGCAGGTCCTCCTGAAAGTCATCCGTCGGGAAACAGTCCACCCGACGCCCGTAGGTTTTATCGCAAGCAGTGTTTGGCTCGCCGGATGGGCGGGCGTGAGCCCACTCGACTATTTCGCGAACACAGACACGTGGTATGAGGTCAATCAAAGGGCGTTGGAGGCGTTTCCAGAAGTCATCCTGTTCCCCGGGTTCTGGGCGGAGTTCGGGATGTGCACTGAGCCGAGCGCCTTCGGGGTGCGCTGCCGCTGGCTAGAGAAGGGGATGCCTCACCCTGGGAGAATCCTCCACGACGTCGCGGACATCGACGCGCTCGAAAAGCCGGACAGCGTGACGGACGGTCTTCTGCCTCTGGCCCTGCGACGGCTCTAGCACTGTCACGGCAGAGTCCGGGACGCCGGGCACGAGATGCGACTAGCGGCATCGCGGGGCCCTCTCAACATCGCCTCTTTCCTTCGCGGTACAACGGAGTTCCTTCTGGATCTCAAGCTCGACCCGGCCCGGGCGCACCGGCTTCTGGACGTGGTCACGGAGTTCATCGTGGACTGGCTCGCGCTCCAGAGGAAGTGGTTCCCCACCATAGACGGAATACTTATCCTCGACGACATCGTCGGCTTCCTGGGAAGCGATGATTTCGCCGAGTTCGTTCACCCGCGCCTCAAGAGAATCTTTCATTCCCAGGATGTCTCTGTTCGGTTCTTCCACAATGACGCCGACGGCCTGATCTGCGCCGGCTTTCTTGAAGACATCGGCGTCAACATGTTCAACTTCAGCTTCGAGCACTCGCTGTCGGAAATGCGCAAGGCAGCGGGTCCGAACGTCACCCTGGTGGGCAACATTCCCCCCAGAGACGTCCTGGCCGAAGGGAGCTCCGCGGAGGTCGCCCGAAGCGTCCGAGATACGCTGAGTTCCGTGAGCGATCACTCCCGCCTGATCCTGAGCTGCGGCGGTGGGATGCCGCCGGGCGTGAGTTCCGACAACATCCGTGCGTTCTCAGTGGCCGCCAACGAAGGCTGTTTGGTTTCCCGACAAAGGAAGGAGCGTCGGATGGAGATCGCGTGAGCGGAAGGAAAGGGGCTCGAGAGATTGCCGTCTCTCGAACCCCGATGTGAGGAAAACCCCCAAGCCGCTGCTACGCTGCATCGAAGGTCTCCTCGCATCTAATTCTCTCCGCCATCTCCCTGTAAGTCAAGTTCCTTCGACAGCCTCAGGAAAGGAGGTGCAGCATGGGTCCGTGATAAGTCTGACCCCCGTTGTTCAAGGCGAAAGGTCCCACCCTCTTCTAGACAAGGAGAAATGTCCCATGAAACGCAGAGGTTTCACTCTGATCGAGTTGCTGGTGGTGATGGTGATCATCGCCCTCTTGGTCGGGCTGCTCCTCCCCGCCCTTGGCAGAGCCCGAGAGGAAGCTCGAAAGACCCAGTGCAGGTCCAACCTGCGACAGATCGGCTTGGCCATGAGCATGTACACGACGGATAACAAGGGATGGACGCCTGCAGCCTATGGCCCATTCGTCCAGTTGGGCCGCGGGAATCACCTCACGCACAACAACTACACCACCACCAAGTACTACGGGATGGATCGGTATATGCCGCAGATGTACCTCGTGAGCAAGACCCGTTGGGCCAGCTCCGCGTATGACGTCGACTTGCTCACGAACAAGACATTCGGCGCCCAGAACGAGTATGTGTTCCCCGACTGGCCTAACGCGGGAGGAGGCGGCGGGATTCCCACGAGTGTCGGGCTTCTGATGGCGGGCGGCTACCTCACCCAGAAGGGCGGTGCCGTCCTCAACTGCCCGAGCCGCATCATCCCCCCATACGGCAACCGTGAACCTTGGGAGACCCACGACGCCTCCGCCACAATCCAGGACCGCGTGAAGACCGTCAAGGCCCGGCTCGCAAACTCCATGACCTTCGATCCCAACGAGCCCTTCTATACCTCGGGCGGTAAGGCACACTGGACGAATGGAGATTGGCTCGGAAGCTTGGCCGGTATGTGGGCGATGGGCTGGGGAGACAACAGCGAGGTCGGAAACAGTGGCGGCGGCTTGGCGGGCTGCTACGGCACGCGCGGGACGATAAATGAGACCCCCAGTTGGTGGTCCACCCTCGGAGCGCCCTGGCCCCTCAACTGCGGCAGCGCTTCGACCAACAACCGCCGCTGCTTCATCGTCGGGTCGTACCAGGTCCGGCCCGAGAATGTTAACGATTACAGTTGGAACTCCTACAAGCTCGACGAGATTCTGGGAAAGGCGATCGCATCGGATGCGATCTGGGGGTTCTACGCTCGAGAGGACGTGGGGTATACCGGTGCGACTTGGGGCTTCGGCAGCGCCTCGCCGTACTACTACAACGCGGGAAGGCCTGACACGCTCCAGCAGGGCTGGTTCTCGTCGAACCACGATTCGGCGTACAACGTCCTCTTCACCGATGGCTCCGTGAAGACCTTCAGCGACGGCGGACGGTCGCTCTACAAGGAGCTTGTCCGGTTCCAGCAAGGCGCCGTCGTGGGCCTCCCGACACGGCCTGGGCTCAAGGACATCGCTTCGCTCTACGAACGCTATTTCGACGCGCTCTACGCCCAGGACTAGGTGACATTGCAGACCCGTTGGCGGGAGTGGCCGGTCCTTCCTATTGCGAGGCGCGCCGCCCCGTGATAAGGAAGGATCGGCCCTCGCTGAGCTGCTCAGCCCTGAACTGGAGCAAGCCATATGAAAGTCCGCGCCGGTTGCCTCCTCTTGCCTCTTCTCTTCCTCACTGCCTTGGCCGTCGCCGCCGCCGATGAGGGCAAGAAAGTCCCCGCCCTCTACGCCCGCTCCGCTCGCGTCGAAGGCGTCCCCGTCAGACTCTACCAGACCCCCGTCGGCACAAGCGCGACTATCGCCTTCGACCTCGACATCCCGAAATCCGACGTCCAGCGCGTGGTCATCTCCCTGGCCGTCGACGACGTCGATGCCCCCTCCGAAGCGCGCATCGTCCTCAACGGCGCAGAGCCCCTCCAGCTCCCCGGCGACCTCGTAGCCGACCTCGGCCCACATTGGGGACACCTTCGCCTTCCCCTTGCCGTCGTCAAAGAGGGCCGAAATGAGATCTCGTTCACCTTCGCCGACGACCTCGGCGGCTCCACCGCCGGCTTCGATATCCCCTTCGCTGAGGTACTTGTCGTCTTCGCAAGCTTCAAACCCCAGGGCGCCGACCGCTTCCTCGCCGAGATCTCCCATGAGAACTACATCGACTTCATCCGCATTCCTCTGGGCTTCTTCGTCTCCCGCTTCGAGGTCCGCCAATCCGACTGGAAGCGCGTCACCCGCGATAATCCCTTTCCCCGCGACCTCGACCCAGTTCCCGCCACAGGCCGGACGTGGGACGAGTGGCGCCACTTCGTCGATCAGCTCAACAACTCCTTTACGGGCGTGCGCTTCGCTGTCCCCAACGAGCGCCAGTGGCTCGCCGCCGCCCGCGCGGGTACGGATACCAGCTACTTCTTCGGCGACGACCCCGCTGGTCTCTCCGACTTCGCCTGGTTCCTGGGCAATGCCACCGATCTGCGCCCCGTCGGCATGAAGAAACCCAATCCTTGGGGCCTCTTCGACGTCCACGGCAACGCCGCCGAATGGTGCGCCGACATGAAGGGCAACCCCTCAGCCGCCCTCGGCGGAAGCTGGTACCGCCTCCCCTCCGGTTGCGCCTTTTCCCAACGACACGTCGTCTCCCCCGCCGACCGGCCCCCCGACGTGGGAGTTCGTCTCATCGCCATTCCTATTGCAGGAGACTAGACTGATGTATGCGTCCCGCATCTCCCAAACGCTCCTGATCCTGGTTCTTGTCCTCTCTTCATCCGTCCTCCTCGCCTCGCAGTACCTCTGCGACTTCTCCTCCGACAAGGATGGAACCGAGCTCGCTGGCGCTGAGCGCCTGCGCCGCTTCCATCCCGTCCCTCCCGTCCCCGATGTTAAGATCTCCATGCCCGACCCCGCCTATCGCACCTACGAGGGCAAGCCCGCCGGCTTCGGCTACTTCGGCGGACTGCGCAAGCTCCCCGGCGGCACCCTCGTCGCCTGGTTCGACGAACGCCCCGCTGACCATTCCCACTACGGCGCATCTGGTAGTAGGGGGGTGGCTCGCGTCTCGTCCGACGGCGGCAAGACCTGGGGCCCCCCCGATGCCATCTCAGGAACCTGCGTCCTCCCCGACGGTACCATGTGGGGTTCCACCGTCCACCAGGATGGCCGCTGGGTCATCCTCACCTACATCGACCGCGCCTCTAAGAGAGGCGCTCCCATCCCCATCCCCTTCCCCGGCCCCTTCCCTGCCCGCCCGCACATCGTCCTCTCTAACGGCGACGTCATTTACGAGCCCATCGATCAGGCCGGTGCCCAGGGCCGCGAGGTCTACTTCCGCAAAGGTATGAGCGGCCCCCTCCCCGGTCCCAAGGGCGGCTCCGTCCGAAGCATCGTCCTCACCGACCTCAACGTCTCCAAGTGGGACGAGGTCTCCCTCATTAACGTCGGCTACCTCGGCGACGAGTTCTCCGTCACCGAAACCCGCAACCCCGGCGAAATCGTTATCCTCGCCCGCAATCAGAGCCTTTCTAACTTCTACTACCAGTCCGTTTCCACCGATTACGGACGCACCTGGTCCAAAGGCGAGCCTTCAAGCGTCTGGTTCAGCACCCAGCCCAGCAAGCCCTTCGTCATGACCCTCTCCGACGGCACCCTCCTCGCGCTGAACGGCGAGCGCGCCAACGGCCGCATCATCGCCACCCCTTCCCTGGACGACGGGAAATCCTGGGACCTCTCTCGCCGACTCGTCGTCTGCGACAGCCCCACCGAGTTTTTCCGCGACGCCGATTTCTCCTACCCCGACGCCGTCGAGGTCGCCCCCGGGCGCGTCCTCGTCCGCTACTACGCCGCTAGCGTCCGCGACGTCATGACCCAGTGGGGCGACTGGGGGAACTTCCTGGACACGACCTGCATCTCGCACCCCTTTCGTGGCGCGCGCATCGCTCTTTCCCACGCTCCCATCGGCGCCGACCCCATCGGGTTCTGGTCCTTCGACGACGATCAAGCCTCCGTTGCCAATGATTCCGTCAACTCCAACTACGGCCGCGTCCATGGCGCCCTCCGCGTCCCCGGCCGCTTCGACAAAGCCCTGCGACTCCGCGGCCCCGATGCCCGAGACTACGTCGAGATCGTCGACTCCCCCTCCATGCGCGTCGGCAATCACTTCGCCTTCGAAATTTGCTTCCGCGCTGACGACACCTCTCGCCAGCAGGCCCTCGTGAGCAAGCGTCCCTTCTACTACCTTGGCATCCGCGACGGCCGACTCGTCTTCGAGATAGGCGATCCCTCCCGCCGCCGCTCACCCCTCTTCTACGCCGTCTCGGGCGCGACCGCCCTCGAATCGGGCAGATGGTACCATGCCGCCGTCGCCACCGGCGTCCACTGGGACGGCTACCGCAAAATGCACCTCTTCCTCGACGGCAAGCCCGAGGTCGATGTCCGCGGCTGGGAGCGCACCTATCCCCCCTCCCTTTCCCACGTGCCCGGCAACGCCGCCGCCCGCACCTATGCCGAAGTCGCCTCCATCATCGACGAGCGCCCCGAATCGGGCTCCCGCTTCTGGAACCTCCCTCGCCGCAATGAATCCTCCGACAACCTACTCCTCGGCTGCGACTGCCTCGATAAGCCCGCGGACTTCCTCCAAGGTGAGATCGACGAGTTCGTCCTCTACAACTCTTACCTCTATCCCCCTGACGTCGAAGCTCTCGCTGCCCGCGCCTGCGCGCCCGCCGCTTCGGTGACTTCTCCCGTCATCCGCAAGGATGCCAAAGACAAGTGGACGCGCTTCTGGGCCCGCTTCGACGCGCCTCCCCAGACGTCCGTTGCTTTCTCCGTCCTTGATCCCGAGGGGAACACCCTCCTTGCGGATGTGAGACCGGACGCCGATCTCGCCGCCCTCAACGCCCCCGCCCTCCGTCTCCGCGCCGAGCTCCGCACCCAGGACCCTCACGTCTCGCCCGTCCTCTGGCAATGGGCGATTGCCCCCGAGGAGCCGCAGCTTATCGACCACAAGCCTACCGAGGCCCCTCAGCCTTCAACAGGCCTTCCACCCGCCCAGCCCGCGACCGGTGGGGGGGTGGTCTGGTAGGGGGGTAGCCCCTCTCCGAATCGCTGTATCGAACAGAAAGGGCCGGCCCGGCATCTACTGGGTCGGCCCTTCATGCTCTTTCGGTCGTTGCTAAAGCGCCGCCTCGATGATCCCGTCGGCCGTCTTGCGGTCGTGCTCCATCGTGAACGGGATCCCGCTGATCTCCGCCGCTTCATGCGTCAGCGCCACCAGGTCCTCCCGGCTCGGCCGCGCCTTCGCCTCCGACATCTTGAACTTCCGCGCCCCGGCCATGATCTGCTTCAGGCCCTGTTCCACGCGTGAGAGATACGTGAACACCCCTAAGCCTCCCGCCGGGCATTCGTCGATCCCCTTCTTCCCGATCATGGGGAGCAGGTTGAGCGACCCTAGGAACACCTCCTGCTTCGTCCTTCCGAACCGCTCCACCAATGCCTGCTCCGTCTCGTGCGCGATGCGGTACCACAGTGCCGCGCTTGCCGTGCACGCCGTCAGCGGCCCCCTCGCCATCCCAATCGCCTTCACGTATGGTGACCCCAGCGCCAATCCCTTGAAGATGTGGTCCTCAAGCGCGAACCCGCCCGCGAACACGAGGTCCGGCAGGTGCTTCCCCGCCTTGCGCAGCCGCGTCGCGTACTCGTGCGTCTTGCTGAAAAGCTCGATAGGGGGGATGCCCCACTCGTTCATCATCCGCCACGGGCTCATCCCCGTTCCGCCCCCCGCCGCATCGATCGTGAGCACGTCCACTCCGTACTTGCTCGCGAACGCTAGCGCCCTGGCGAGGTCCTCGAACCGGTACGCCCCCGTCTTGAGAAACAGGTGCTTCGCCCCCGCCGCCCGCAGGTCCTTCGCCCGCTTCGCGAACCCCTCCTCCGAGACCATCCCTAAGCGGCTGTGCCGCTCGAACTCCCCGAACGCCCGCCTCTGGAACGCCTCCACCACCTCCGGGTCCGTCGGGTCCGGCAGCACCACGTATCCCCTCTGCTTGAGCATCTGCGCCTGCTCGACGTCCGTGATCTTCACCTCTCCCCCGATGTCTTTCGCCCCCTGCCCCCACTTCATCTCCACCGCCGTCACCCCGAGCTTCTCGATCGCGTACTCGAGCACCCCCAGGCGGTTGTCCTCCACGTTCTCTTGGACCACGAGCGTCCCCGCGCCCCCTTGCTGCCACCTCCGGTAGTGCTCTACGCGCGACCGCAGCGCCGGGCTCTCCGTCACGCGCCCCTTGACGATCTTCGCCTCCCGGTCCATCCCCACTACGTTCTCCCCGACCGTGAGCAGCACCCCCGACAGCGCCGCCCCCGCCGCCAACGCCGGCCAGTTCTTCCGCGCGATGTCCGTCGAGCCCAAGCCCGGGATCGTGATCGGAAGCTTGCATCGGATGCCGGGCTTCCCCTTCCCCGCCCCCAGCTCGATCTCGAGGTCCACGTTCGGGAAGATCGCCGCGTCGCTGTCCGCCTTCACCCCCTTGGCGCCGGCCGCCGTCCCCAAAATCGAAAAATCCCCCCAGTGCACCGGATAGTCCTTCTGCGACGCCGCCGTCACGTTTCCGAACGGGATCGGGTAGATCACCTCCGACCCCCGGATCGCGCTCATCCCCACCTCGCACAGCCCCGTGCACGTCTCCACGCACGTGACGCACAGCCCCGAGAACGGGCTGATGTCGTCCTTGAGGCGGTTCGTCGCCCCGACCGCCCGTGATGATTTCGCCGCGCTATACATCTCTTGTTCTCCCTTCAACATGCCTGGTTTACAGGTTTCCCCCGCAGCCGCAAACCGCTCGATTATGTTCCTCTCCCCTGTCCTGTCAACCGAAACTTTGCCCCTCGCCCCCTTGGACAAACCTCGCCCGCCCCGATACACTGATGCTTCCTGTCGAAGCGCAAGGATCGTCCCCATGAAGCGTCTTCAGCGCTCCCCTCGGTACCTTCTCCCCTTCGACCCTCGCAAGCTCCCCCGCGTCCGCACCGAGGTCCTCGTGATCGGGAGCGGCGTCGCCGGCCTGCGCGCCGCCATCGAGGCCGCCTCCGGGCTCAACGTCCTCGTCATCAGCAAGGACGTCCTCACCGAGTGCAACACCGAATACGCCCAGGGAGGGATCGCCGTCGTCCTCGACCCCCGGGATGACCGCGCCGAACACATCCATGATACCTTGGCTGCGGGCGCCGGCCTCTGCGCCGAAGCCGTGGTCGAACATGTCGTCGGTACCGGCCCCGATCGTGTGCAGGAGCTCATCTCCTGGGGCGCACGCTTCGACTGCGAGAACGGCGTCCTCCTCTTCGGCCGCGAAGGCGGACACTCGCGTCCCAGGATCGTCCACGCCCACGGCGATACCACCGGCCGTGAGGTCGAGCGCGCCCTCCTCGCCCGTGCCCGCACCCTCCCCAACGTCTCCTTCGCGGAGCGCGTCTTCCTCGTCGATCTCATCACCAGCGACCACCGCTGCGTCGGCGCCCTTGCCCGCTATCCCGACGGGAACCTCCGCCTCATCGAAGCCTCCGCTGTCGTCCTCGCCTCAGGCGGCGCCGGCCAGATCTACCGCGAAACCACCAACCCCTCCGTCACTACCGGCGACGGGATCGCCGCCGCCTACCGCGCCGGCGCCCAGCTCGCCGACATGGAGTTCATGCAGTTCCACCCCACCACCCTCTACATCGCCGGCGCCGCCCGGACCCTCATCAGCGAGGCCGTCCGCGGCGAAGGCGCCCTCCTGCGCGACCGCTTCGGCGTCCACTTCATGCCCAACTACCATCCCGACGCCGAGCTCGCCCCCCGTGACATCGTCTCCCGCTCCATCCTCCGACAGATGCACCACACCGGCGACACCAACGTCTACCTCGACATGCGACACCTCGGCGCCGACACCATCCGCCGTCGCTTCCCCTTCATCCTCGAAACCTTGGCCGCCTTCGACCTCGATCCCACCGAGGACCTCATCCCCGTCCGTCCCAGCGCCCACTATATGATAGGGGGGGTCCGCGTCGACCTCGATGGACGCTCGACCCTGCCGGGCCTTCTGGCCGCCGGCGAGGCCGCCTGCTCCGGCCTTCACGGCGCAAACCGCCTCGCCTCCAACAGCCTCCTCGAAGGCCTCGTCCTCGGCCGCTCCGCAGGCCGCACCGCCGCCCTTGTCGCGCACGAAACCACCCCCTCTCCCCTCAAGCTCCGCGTGGAACCGCCCCACCCGAAGGCGGAATCGATCAACCTCTCCGACGTCGCCAACGCCCTCAAGGCCACCATGTGGCGCAACGTCGGAATCGAGCGCAACTACGACGGTCTCCAAGCCGCCCGCGAACGCCTCGAGTTCTGGGCTAGCTACGTCCTCGACCGCGATCTCCCCGACCCCCGTGGCCTCGAGCTCCGCAACATGCTCACCCTCGCGCGCCTCATGACTCTTGCCGCCCATACCCGCGAGGAAACCCGTGGTACCCACCACCGCACCGATTTCCCCGACCCCGATGACGCCCGCTGGCGAAAACACATCGTCATCCAGCGCGACGCGGATGTGAGCTTCGAATAGCCTTTCCCCTTCCGCCCTCTTGACCCTCAGCCGGTCCTGACGCTCTCAAAGCACCTGAAACACGCTGTTGATCGTCCCGTGCGGGTTCGTCACTTGGCCCTCCGCCTCCGGGTCGTGGCGCCATTCCCCATCCACCACGAACTTGTACTCGTGCGTCCCCGCAGCCAATACTTGCCTCACTCGGAACGTGCCGTCTTTCACCCTTGTCATCCGCGTCGCCGTCGGATCCCAGCCGTTGAAATCTCCCGTCACGTAAACCTTCTTGGCGACGCCCGCGTCCGTGCAGATGAACGTGACTTCCCCGCTCTTCCCCACTTGGATCATGGCTCACTCTCCTTTCCAGGGACTGTCACTCAACACAGACTCAATCCACCAGTCTCAGCGGTCGCACCCCGCTCTCCACTTCAATTGTAGACGACCACCCTCACCATCGCCTCGAACACTATAAGCACAACATGATTAGCATCAACACCTTACGACGCACGCCCCGCGGGCGCCCCCCCCATGCGCGCCTGTCGTATCACGTCCTCGACCTTTCCCCTCGACCCCACCGCTGCGCCTCCTGCCGCCGTTCAGCCCCACCTCGCGCCCTCCTTCGCCTCCGCCGGCCTT
The DNA here is from genome assembly GCA_043803205.1 of Planctomycetota bacterium. Lineage (GTDB taxonomy): Bacteria > Planctomycetota > DG-23 > JAZDKG01 > JAZDKG01 > JAZDKG01. Next base: position 8,170 of record JAZDKG010000168.1, on the reverse strand, counting down.
GCCCCTCTCTCCCTTTCCTGTCCATATTATACCCCGCCGTCTCGCGTCGTGCTTGTCAGTTACACGTTTTTCTTCTCTTAGCCCCCTCTTGCCAACCATCCCTTGACCCTCGGCGGCCCTCCCTTATAATGCCTTCTCATTCCGCGTCTCTCTTGTAGGTTGTCTTCATGAATCTCAGCGAGCTTCCCTACGCCGGCGCCATAGCCATCTTCGACTCCGGAGTAGGGGGGTTGACCGTCGCCCGCGCCATCCGCGCCATCCTCCCCGACGAGAACCTCATCTACTTCGGCGACACCGCCCGCGTCCCCTACGGCACCAAGAGTGGCGACACGATCCTTCGCTTCGCCCGTGAGAACGCCGCCTTTCTCCTTCGCTTTCGCCCTCGCATCCTTGTGGTCGCCTGCAACACCGCTAGCGCCGTCGCCGTCGATGCCCTGCGCCTGGAGCTTCACATTCCCGTCCTGGGCGTCGTCGAGCCAGGCGCACGCGCCGCCGTCGCCGCTAGCCGCAATCGCCACGTCGCCGTCATCGGCACCGAAACCACCATCTCCTCGGGCGCCTACGAGCGCGCCTTGGCCCGCCTCGCCCCCGATGTCCACGTCTACGTCCGGTCCTGCCCCCTCTTTGTCCCCGTGGTCGAGGAAGGCAGGACCGCCGCCGACCCCATCGTCCGTTCCCTCGTCGCCGAATACCTCGCTCCCCTCCGTGGCACCCCCGCCGATACCCTCCTCCTCGGCTGTACCCACTATCCCCTCCTGCGCGACGCCATCGGCGCGTTCATGGGCGACTCCGTCGCCGTCGTCGACGCCTCCCAGGAAACCGCCCAGGAGGTCGCCCAACTCCTCTCCGCGCAACCTTCCCCTTCAACTGCCGGCCGCTGTTACTTCCTCGCCTCCGACAATCCCGAACGCTTCGCATCAATCGGCTCCCGCTTCATGGGCGCCCGGATCCACAAGGTCTTCCACGTCCCGCCCGCCGACTTCGCCCGCTAAGGGGGTACTGCAAGCCGAATTCTCTGGAGCAGCCCGTGCATCGCATCCTCCTGCCGATTTTCCTTGCCTGTCTCCTCGCCTCCTGCGCTTCCTCGACTCCGCGCGCCCCGTCCCTCCGAGGCCTGTCTCTCCGCGACAAGACCGCCCTCGTCTCCGATCCCGACCCCTCCGTGCGTCTTAATGCCCTCCAATCCCTCGCCTCTGACGCCCGCAAGGCTTCCCCGCCCGTCCGCTCCGGAATCATCCAGCTCTTCACAGACCGCCTGTCCGTTGAACCCGCCCCGCTCCTCAGGCAATCCCTCGTCTCAGCCCTTTCCGCCCTCGCTCGCCCCCGCGCCCTCCCCGCCTACCTCAAGGCCCTCGAGGACGACTCCCCGACCGTCCGCCTCGAAGCGGTCCATGCCCTCCGTGACGCTTCCGACCCCGCCGCCCTGGAACCTCTGCGCCGGTCCCTCGCTAGCGATCCCGACGACCGCGTCCGTGCGGATGCCCTGAGCGCCTATGTTTCCCTCGCCGATCCGGACGACGCCACCGTCCTCCTCCAAGGCGTCATTCGAGATCCTTCTGATGCCGTCGCCATTCGAGCCCGCTCCGAACTGGCCCGTCTCATGAAGAAAACCCCAAACGCGCCCAGACCCGCTCAGCCCTGACTTCCCGGCCCAAACCCGGGAATTCGGCCCCAGGAGCGTCCTAAAGTCCTACGTCTGATAATAATCATTATGTGTAACAGGAGGGTAGTGGGTCAGTTTGAATCCGGCTTATCGAGGAGCGCGAGCAGTTCCCCGATTTTCCAGACGTGCTCGGCTATGCCTGAAGCCATTGCCGGGGTCGTCTTTAGCGTCATATGGACGCGGCAGAAGTTGTAGTGCATGAAGTAGAGCGAGAGCGAGTTTTCGAGCTGCTCGACCTTCTTGGAGAAGCCGTTCGTTAGTCTCGTGAACCGGCGCATTCCCATTCGCATCGTGAGGTTTTGGCGTTCGGTGTAGGAAGTGGAGATATGCGCGAGATCGGGGTTGCCGATGATGGGCTTGGCCGTGCAGGATACCACTTGCGCGGGGCTGTAGCGGGCCTGTGCGGGTCTTTGGGAGCGGTCGGGCCAAAGAGCTTCACAAGCTGGCCATAGTCTACGTGGTGGCCGAAGGCGCCATACACGGCATCAAGATACGCCGTATGGCCGTCTGAGGTCAACTGGACGCGGTTGGCAAGGCGGGAGGCCAAGTCCTTGAGGAAGTCGTAAGCCGTGGGCGCGTCTCTACGCCCGACAAGCCAAGAGATCGCCAGCTTCGTATCCGCGTCAATCGCCGTCCAGGTCCAAATGTCGCCGTAGCCAAACTGCCCCTTGTGCGCTTCGGGGACGTTCTTTTCCTTGGCGTAGCAGAAAGACCATATCTCGTCAAGCTGGACGCGCTTGCAGGGAAGATTGTGCAGCGTCGCGTCCTGGTAAGCCTCAGAAGCCTCGCCTACGTCATTCAGGAGCTTGGCAACGGTGTTCTTGGCAACCCCCGTCATGCGCACGGTCGAGCGGATGGAGTTTCCTTCGGCCAGCGCCGCAATGACCGCAACACGTTTTTCCTTGGCCAGCACGTTCATACTGACCAAGTATACTTGAGCGGTCAAGCAAAGGCAAGGGGGAAAATCAAGATTCTTTGGCGAGGCCCCCACTATGGCCTTGCCAGCCTTTGCTCCAACAGGCGGCCACCGGGATCACCCTGGTCGCTCTTATAAGATATGGTTGTATGCAGGGTAAAGGAGCAGGCCGTGTGGTATCCGAGCAGGTAACACCTGTGGCGACCGTACTTCACTTTCCAGAAATGCTTGTTGCAACGCCTCGCATGGTAAGGATTGCGATAGAGCGCCGTAGGGTCCTGGCGCGCCATCTTGCGCAGCTTCTCTATGATTTTCGCTTCTTGGGACCCCGCGATGGGTTCAAGGTCGTCTTCTGCCGTCTGCGCAATCGCTAACGTGCAGCCCATGAATCGTCTGCGTCCTCGGCTTCGACCAAAAGGGCTCCGCTTTCTACCGACGACGTACACCCGGTAGTAGAAAGTTGCAGGAAGGGCGCAATGTCCGGCCTTGCCTGAGCAATCAACTCGCGGATCTTGCCAAACAGGACATGGCCATAACCATGTTCTTCAATCAGATTCTCTATGTCCAGGCCCGCAGTATTCCCCTGCAATCTGTCTGAGATGTAACGGATCGCCTCCTCCACTGCCCCCGCCGACAGTTCGGCAAGACTGTCGCACATCTCGGCAAAGTCGGAGGTTTCCTCCATGACCGCGAAAACGTGAAAGATCGGAACAAGGCGATTACTCTTGTCTCTTACACACGGCATGTAGCCCATGTCCTCCGCCATCTCCACGCCAGTCGTGCCGCTCGATGTCGCAAAGGGGCGCTGGACGCCCAGCCAAAGGCCCTCGCCCGTACTGGCGACTATGCTTGGCCATTCCATGCCACATGCAACAGCAAGTTCACACAAGCTAGGATGAGCTGCCACGCTTCTCGGACTCCTTTGCCTCTGCCACCCTTACAAGCCTCTCCAGCTCGGCAAGCTGATCGGCTATGACTTTGTGCATTCGCCGCAGATGCGCCGTAGTAACAATGATCCTGTGTAGCAACTTTACCTTCATGGGTTCTGCGGTCTTGCGGAAGCCAAACTCCAGCACGGCCTCCTCTGGATTGACAGAAAGCATCATGAAATTGGCAAAGGACTGATCCATGCCCTCTTTGTCGTAGATATATCCTTCCGCCCCTGACCCTTGCTCGCCAGCCATTTCCTTACCTCCCGAAGAAACCCAACCACGCACGCACCGCACTACATCTTATCGCGAGTTCCCCACCGCTTCATGGCTGCCTTCCGCGCAATCTCCCTGCGCTTTTGGGCAGATAGCTTCTCGGCTCTTGCCTTGCCACCCACGAGGCCACCAAGCCGCCCCAGCGCGACAGCCGCCGGATTCTTGCCTTCACGCACGGCCTTGGCGATCAGGCTTTTCTCGATTGGCCGCTCTTGCCCCGTAGCCTGCGCCACGATGCTCTTGGCCAGGGCGTTTACGTCGGCTCGCTTTTTCTTTCTTGACCGCTCTTGCATGGCTACTGAAGCATATCGGCTCTTGCGGCGTAGTCAAGTCAAGATTCTTGGCAGTGGGGAAGCTTGCCCCCGACGCATTCCTTCCAAGGACCTCGCCCTCACGTCCCTTCGATCGGCCTGCTGTCGTATACCCATACCACGATCGCCGACGCGATCGCTCCGACGGGCGGTCCGAAGAGAAGCAGCCTCGCGGCAAGGAAGTCGCTTGACCCCTTGGGATCGCCCAGGACAAGCACCTGCACCGCGTAGGTCAGGATCAGGATGACGAACCCGCCCGCGTAGCTCCCGTATACGCCGGCGAATATCCGCGGTCCGAGCGGGCCCGCCCGGCTTCCCTGCGCCTTCGACCAGATCGCGTTCGCTAAGCCATACACCTCGCCCGCCACCACGAGCGCCACCACGTCCGAGAAATGTCTCGGCGGCCATGGCGCGAAGAGGGCCGGAAACCCAAGGAAGAACGCCGCCGTCCCGATCATGAGCACGAGATTGATCACGAGGTCCAGCCGCAGCGTCGTGTCGTCTGGCATCAGCCTATTCCTCGGTCGAGGTCACGCGGATGAAAAGCTCGCCCGCCAATCCCCTCTGAGCATCGAAGCGCGTCTTGAGTTCCATCCGTCCTGCCCCGGCGCGCGCTAAGCGCCACTCGAACGACGACGTCCCCTCCCGCGCGAACACAAATTCGATCCTTTGGTCCCCCGACCGGACCGACGCCTTGCCGAGGACCGGGCTTTCCCACCCCTCGGCCACCCCCGCTAACTTCTCGACCGTCCCGTCCATCTTGAGGATCTCCCACGTCCCCTCCGCTAAACTCTTCCCCATGACAACCCCCACCTCGCACGTCGCCCCCTTAGCTAAGAGCGCGCCGCCGTATTGGATGGAAACGCCCAACCCCCCTGCCGACACCCGCCTGCGCAGCCACCCCGCCTCCTTCGACGCCGTCTGGATCTCCAGGCGCGCCCCCTTCTCCCCCTTTGTCTTCTCGATCTCTCTGGGCGTCGGCAGCGCAACAAGATCGCCGCTCCCCCCCGCGATCCGCGCAAAATCCCCTGCGATCAACTCCATGTCTTTTCGTCCGATGTGGAGCCGGTGTCCCCGGAGCGTCAGTTTCCATCCGCCCCCTTCCACCTCTATGGGTCGCTCGTACCCAAGCTTGACCTGTAGCCTCACCTGTTGCCCCGCCCGGTACCCGAACGCAAGCACCATCTCCGCCCCCTTCTCCCCGACTTGCCGCACCCTCATCGTGTCCGCGCCCCCCTTCCACCGCCACCGGGATACGAACTCCCCCTGGTCAAGCACGAGTCCCGGGCTGCTCACGCCTTCCCGCAGCATCTCGGGCACCTCTCCCCCTGTCCGTCCCACCGTCGTCCTCTCCCCATCCGCGTCCACCAGCTCCACGTCCCCGTCGCCGCCCCACGGCAGCTCTACCGTCACCTCCCCCCGTCCCCCCTTCGTCCCGAATGGCGTCCACGTCCACCACATCGTCACCCCGTTCGCCCCCACCAAGACCTCCCGCCGCATTTCTCCCACCAGCGCTAACTTCGTATTGAACTGCAGGCGGCTCACGATCGCCCCCCCTGCGCGCTCGCCTGCATCCTCCTCGGCTCGCTCTTGTCCAGGATCGCGTCCACCCTGCCCTCCTCCCAGACCCGGAAATCCTCTCGCGCCATCACGGGCTTCCCCCCGATCCGCACGCTCCACCCCAACGGCTGCCACGAGATCTCATACTCCCCCTGCCGGCAGATGTCCGCCCGTCCCGCCCCCCCCTGCTCGGGCAGGATTTCCATTTTCGCCCCCCATCCCGCTGCGCACAGCCAGACCCCGACCAAAGCCGCCCCGAACGTCCGCCCTATCCGTAGCATTCGCATCATTGCCTTCTTTGTGTCCCCTTCGTGCCTTCGAGCCTTCGTGGCTATCTTCCCCTCATCCCTCGGGGTGCAGGATCACCTTGATCGCCTCCTTCGCGAGCATCCTCCGGAACGCCTCCTTCCATTCCGAAAGACGCATTCGGTCCGTGATGAGCGCTCCGAGGTCGATCTTCCCCTCTCCCAAAAGCTGCAGCGCCTCCCTCCACGACGACGGCTTCTGCGTGTGCGAGCCGTACATCGTGATCTCCCTCCCGAAGAAGATCTCATCCAGGTCGAGTTCCACCGTCCGATGCAGGATCCCTCCCTGCACGTACCTCCCCATCGTCCGCACGCTCGCCAAGGCTCCCTTCACCCCCCCTGCCGTCCCCGAGCACTCGATCGCTAGGTCTGCGCCGTACCCGTCGCTCATCGACCGCGCTAGCTCCTCGACCTTCTCCTTCTCCACGAACACGATCCGGTCCGCGCCGAGTTTGCGTCCCAGCGCCAGTCTCTGCGCGTCCGCTGCCGTCCCCGCCAGGATCACCCTCGCGCCTTTCGCCTTTGCCACCTGCGTTACGAGAAGCCCCAGCGGCCCCGGCCCCACCACTGCGACAAGCTCCCCTTTCCTCACCCCCCCCTGCTCCGCCGCCGCGTGTACCGCGCACGCTAGGGGCTCCGTCAGCGCCCCCTCGTCGTACCCGATCCCGTTCGGGAGCGCGTGCACGCTCCCCTCCCGGATCGCGAAATACTCCGCGAAACCGCCGGGCGCCTTCGTGGCGATCCCCTTTCGCCGTCGGCACACGTTGTAGTTTTCCGTCTTGCAGAATCGGCACTCCCCGCAGATCTCCGCCGTCGTCTCGCTCGTGACGCGCTCCCCCACCTTCCGCCGCTTCACGTCCTTCCCCACCTCCACGATCTCCCCCGCGATCTCATGCCCCAAGATCACAGGCGGCGACAGACTCGGATGCCCGTGCAGGTCCGTCCCGCACACGCCCGCCGCACGCACCCGGATCTTGACCTCCCCCGGCCCGCACACCGGCTCAGGCGTCTCCTCGATCCTCACCTCTTCCTCCCCCGTCCCATATCGCACCAGAGCTCTCATCAGTTCTCCGTCCTTTACGGCACGCTGTCAGCAATGAGCCGCAAGCTCTCAGCTATCAGCCCTCAGCTTGCGGATGAGACCCGTCAACATCCTCTTGACCTCCGTAACGTCTTCCGACATCCTTGTATAATCCCCTGGCCGAATCAGTCCGAGATCATGCGCCAAGAGTAGCTGGTATTCAAGCTCGCTAGCCGAGCCTACTGCGATCGTAAGCGACCGCCCAAACTCCCCGTCTCCATGCCTGCCGCAACCCTCAGCGATATTCGTCGCAATTGAAGCCCCTGCACGCCGCATCTGGCTCGTGAGACCGTACACTTCCTCCTTTGGAAACGTTTTCGTGCGTTTATACACCTCCAGCGCTATTGAGTGCGCCTTCTCCCAGACCTTCAGTCTCCTGAAGTCTTTCACGGCTTCTGCCTCCCCTTCTTAAGCTGACCGCTGACTGCTGATAGCTTCAGGGAATCACCGCGCTCTTAATCCCTTCCTGCTCCACCAGCGCGCGCAGCACCTCCTCTATCTTGACCAGCGGGATCTCCCTCGTGATGAATACCTTCTCCTGGAGCGCCCCCATGGCAATGAGCTCCATCGCCTGCGACACCGTCCTCGGGTTGTGGTGGAACGCCCCCCGGATCGTGACCTCCGAATAGTGGATGAGCGACGTGTCGATCGTGATCTGCGTCCCCCCCGCGCATCCCCCGAAAAGGTTCACCGTGCCCCCCTTTCGCACCATCCGGACGGCCTTCTCCCACAGCCCCGGCAGCCCCACCGCCTCGATGGCGACGTCAACCCCCCGCTTCCCGTCCGTGAGCCCCCGCACCGCTTCCACCGCGTCATCGCCCGGCGCCGCCACTGTCTCCCTTGCCCCGCACGCCCGCGCCGCCGCTAGCCTCTCCTCCTTGATATCCACCGCGATCACCCGCGCCCCCCGCAGCGCCGCCAACTGCACGAACATGAGCCCGATCGGCCCCGCCCCGATAACCGCCACCGTGTCCCCCAGCGCGATGTTCGTCACCTCCATCCCGTGCGCCACGCACGCTAACGGCTCCACCATCGCCGCTAGCGGAAAGCTCACTCCCTCCGGGATGGCTAAGAGATTCTGCTCCACGATCGGCGCCGGCACCGCGACATACTGCGCGAACGCCCCGCT
>JAZDKG010000167.1:0-7459 GCA_043803205.1 Planctomycetota bacterium | reverse complement strand
CGAGAACATGCTCGCCATGCTCGACGTCTTGATGAATCAGTAGGGAGGACCAACTCCTTGAAGACCATCGTCGGAAAGGCCGTGCTGGAGTTGGTGGAAGGCGACGTCACCCGAGAGGAGGTCGACGCGATCGTCAACGCCGCCAACTCGGGACTGCGCGGGGGCGGCGGAGTCGACGGCGCCATCCATCGCGCCGGCGGCCCGTCCATCATGGAGGAATGCCGCCGGATCGGAGGCTGCCCCACCGGCGACGCCGTCCTCACGGGCGCGGGCGATCTGCCCGCCAAGAAGGTGATCCACGCCGTCGGCCCCATCTACACCGGCAGTCCCCGCGACCCGGAGCTCCTGGCAAGCGCCTACCGCAGAAGCCTCGAGGTCGCCAGCGCCAACAATCTAGCGAGCGTCGCCTTTCCTTCGCTCTCCACGGGCGCCTACCGGTACCCCATGCCCGAAGCCGCGAAGGTGGCGCTTTCGACCGTCATCGAGTATCTTCGGGACCACGGAGAGATTGAAACGGTCCGGTTCGTCCTCTTCGGCGCGGAGGCCTACCGGACGTACGAGAAGACGCTCCGGGAGCTTGTTCGACCACAGTGAGGGGACGCGAGATGAGAAAAGCCCTTGGACTGGCGGCGGCGCTGATGCTGATCGCCGTCGTGAGCGCGTGGGGCGCCGAGGTGCGCTACACCGTGCGCGAGGGCGATACGCTCTACGAGATCGCCCGGAAATACTACGGCGACGCCGGCGCCTGGCAGCGCATCGCGGCGGCCAACGGGATCCGCGATCGGGACGCCCAAAGGCTCCAGGTCGGAAGGGTGCTCCTTATCCCCGTCGACGAAGTGCCCCCGCCCGCCGTCGACCTCCGCGCGCCTTCGCCGGGACCGGCGGTCCCCGCGCCGGCACCCTCCGAGCGCCCGTCCCTCGGCGCGCCGCCGGTTGCGGGAGTGACCGGCGGGGGCTTGCCCGGCCAATCCCAACCGCCGCCGCCCGTCGAAAAGCTCCAGAGCCTCGTCGTGGAGGGGAACCTCATCGAGGTGCCCGAAGAGGCGGCCCCTCCCCGCAGCCTCGCGCACTTCCATCTCGGCCTCGCGACTCTCGTGGGCCTCCTCGTCCTGCAGGCCCTGTGCCTGCACGTCGCCGGACGTTTCGTCCTCGAGCGCGTGACGCGTATCGAGATCCTCGTCGCCGCCGCCGTCACGGACGCCTTTCTCTATTTCAGTCCCCTCTTCGCGTGGTACTGCGTGGCGGGCTTGCGGCTGTCGCCTACAGGCTTCCCCGCCGCCGTCGTCCTTCTCGTCGTGATAGGCGCGCTCGTCTGGGCCGCGTTGTGGGTCGCCAGCCGCGTCCTGTCCGTGAGCGTCTGGGGGGCGCTCAAGCTCCTCGTCGTGGGATTCATGCTGTTCGCCGTCGTTCTCGCGGCCCTGTGGGGGGTGGTCTGGGGGGGCGGGTCGCTCCTGCGCGCTAGGGGCTAAAACGTCCGTCGCCGGTGCAGGATCTCCATGGTCTCGAAGTACGGCCGGATGACGGGAGAGTCGCACTTCTCGAACTCCTCATACGGGCCGTCAAAGAGGATCGTTCCCTCGTGGATCATCGCGATCCGGGGACGGAACCGGCGCAGGATGTCCTTGTCGTGCGTCACGACCACGGTGCTGTTCGATCCCGCCCGATCGCGCTTCCGGTAGTGCATGCGCCAGATGAGCTCCTGGATCTCGCCGGCGTTGGCGGGGTCCAGCCCCGTGGTCGGCTCGTCGTAGAAGATGATGTCCGGCTCCGTCGCGATGGCGCGCGCGAGCGCCACCCGCTTGGCCATCCCCCCGGAGAGCTCGTCCCGGTGCTTCTCCGCCACGACCTCGAAGTCGAAGGACACCGCATCGAGCGACCGGCGCACGATCTCCCGAATCTCCGCTTCATTTCTGCTCGTGTGCTCCCGGAACCAGAGCGCCACGTTTTCGTAGACCGTGCCGGAGAAGAGCGCGTTCCTCTGGAACACGATCGACCATCGCAATCGGAAACGGTTCATCTCCTCCTCGGAGAGCTTCGCAACGTCCCAGAAAACCCCGCCCTCGATCAGCGCCCCGCGCTTCGCGACCGCGGCTTTCTGCCGCTCGGACAGCCTCTCGGGGACGGCCGCGTCGTCCCGCACCAGGACCCTCCCGCGGTCGGGCGTCAGAATCCTCTCGATGTGGTTGATGAGCACCGTCTTCCCGCACCCCGAGCCGCCCACGATGCACAGAACCTCCCCCTCGCGGATGTCCAGGTCCACTCCCCGCAGGACCTCCTGTCCGTTGAACGCCTTGTGCAACTTCTCGATCCGGATCTCGATCTTGCCGGGCATGGGCCCCTCGCAGCCTCAAGGTGTCAAGGCATTCTCCGGCCGTCCCTCGGTCGTGTCAAGGAAAGGCGGACGAAGCGGACGGCCCGCCGCCGACGCAACCTCGCCGTCGTTGACTCGACTCTCGTGCGGTACTACAATGCCCCACGTTCGTAAGGACCTATCGGATGGAAGAGGCTGAACGGCCTTTCCAGCACGACGTGACGCCGGGGGAGAGGGAGTGCGCCTCGTCGCACAGGAAGATCGCCGACGTCGAGCGTCTCCCTCTTGTGCTCCTCGGCGCCGCCCTCATGGCGGCGGCCGCGCTGTCGCGCTCCACGCGCCCTCAGCTCCCGCTCTTCCTCATCCTGGCATCGGTCGTTGCTCTCCTCGGGGCGGCGCGCCTGCTAGCCCTCGATGGGAAGCGGATCGTGCTGGCGATGAGCTCGCGACGGCTCCTCGCCTTCCTTATCCTCCTCTTCCTCGCGGACGTCGCCACCTTGGGTGCCCTCGGACCCGCGGGGGCATATCTCCTCGGCACGTTCGCCAACTTGGCCCTTCTGACGGCGCTTCTTGGGGCGTTCTACCTTCATCTGCGCGTGCGCGTCTGGCAGCCTTTCCTCGCCGCGGTCGTGGGCGGAGCCGCCGCCTTGGCGCTGTGCGCGTGGTCGCTCGCTGGCGAAGCCGGCCTGTCCGCGCAACGCGCCGGCGGAGCGCTTTGGGCGGGGGGGAGTGACATCGCGGCGCTGTGGTCGACCCTCGCCCGGGCGGCCGGCGTGAGCGGCCTCCGGCTGGGAGTGCTCCTCGGCCTTCTCACCTACGCCGCGGTCCCCTGGGCCGCGTTCGTGTGCGCCGGCATCCTCTTCGTCTTCTTCGTCCCTACCCGGAACTCGATGCCCGCTGGCCTCTTCTGCGCGGCGTGCCTGACCTTCGCCTTGCAGCGCATGACCTACCTGAACCTGTGGGTCCTCGAAAACAATCGCCTTGCGCTCGCGGGTTTCTGCGAGCTCTCGCGCCCTGCCGGATTCCTGCTCGTGGCTTTGCCCCAGTGTCTCTTCGTCATCGCGATCGTCTCGGCGATCAGCGCGCGGGACACCGCCCCCGCCGCGAACCCGCTAGACGTCCGCGCCGCGCTGGGGACGGAGAGGGATCGCGTGATATTTGACACGTTGTCCCGCCGGCTCCTTGCGGACGTGGAACTGGCGGCGGGCGGGGTCGCCCGGCATGCCCTTGCGCGCGAGATCGACGCGGCCGAGGGGGAAACGCAAACCGCGGGCGCTCCCCTCGCGTCGCTGCTCGAGAAGTTGAGTCGGCTTCGGGAATCGTGCGCGGAGGTGTTGGGAAAGCAAGACGCGGACGAGGCGCTCAGAACAGCCTCGGCCGCGCTTCCCCGGGAGCTTCGGGATTCCGCCCGGGAGACCCTGGGACTCCTGGAGCGGCCGGATCTTGGAGGGAGGCGGGCCTAGAGCATGAACGGGATCAGGAAAGCTCGCGATGGGCGCAAGGGCTGGACGAAGCGGACCGTCCCCTTCCTGTGCGCCGCGCTCCTCTTTGTCGGTGCCCTCGCGCTGGGCGCCGATGATGCGGAGATCGCCCGCCTCATGGCGGACATGGCCAAGGATGACTTCGCGGGCCAGAGATCGCACGATCGCCTGGTCGAGATCGGTTCGCCGGCCGCCGACGCGCTTCTCGCGGGACTTCGCAGCCCCGTGCCCCGCGTGCGCTACTGGAGCGCCTCGGCGATCGCGCGCATCGGCGATCAACGGGGATACGACCCCCTCGTCGCCCTCGCCAAGGACGACCCCGATCCGATCGTGCGCTCGACCGCCCTCTGGCATCTCCAAACGTACGGCAAGGACGCCGTCTACGACCTCGCCGTCCGGAAACTCCAGGACACCGATCGGATGGTCCGGGGCTGGGCGATGCGCCTTCTCCGGGAGAACGGACGCACCGAAGCCCTCCCCGCGCTGCGGGAGCTCCTCAAGAGCGACGATGTCTTCACGCGCGTGGACGCCGTCTACGCCGTCGTGGCGCTCATGGACTCCGGACAGCTTGATCTCCTCCGCGGCCTTCTCGCCGACGATCCGAATCGCGACATCCGCCTTCAGGCGCTCCGGTGCCTCACAACGCTCGGCCACGATCCGCGCATCCTCGTTCTTATGATCGATGCGCTCCTCGACTCGGACGTCGAAGTGCGTCGGCTGGCGGCGCAGCTCCTGCGCAGGGGTACCGATCAGGTCTTCGGGTACGTTCCCACGGATGACGAGGACGAGCGCCGGGCGGCCGCCGGCCGCTGGCGCGCCTGGTACGAAAAGAACGTGGAGGCCCTCCGCTGGAATGAGGAAAAACGACGCTTCGAAATCGCCGAGTAGCGCCCCGGGGCGCCCCCGCCCCGGCCTCCCGGTCGCCCTCCATCTTGCGTGGGCCGCCTGTCTCCTGGGATGCGCCGGAGGAGGTGCGTCCCCGAAGGCTGCGGGCGCGGCCGCCCCTCGAAGGTCTTTCGCCTCGCGCGAGGTCTCCGTCGAGGTCGAGCAGCAGAAAACCGGCGGCGAAAAGACCTTTCCCACCACCTTCACCGTGCGCAACCTCGCGGACCGGCCCGTCTCCCTCCTCAAGCTGTCGGCCCTTGACCCGGAGGAGGTCCTCTTCGAGCCCGAGAGGGTCACCGGACGCTTCCTCTACCAGCGCGGAAGGCGCTGCCTCGTCTTGGACGATTCGCCTCAGACCGGTGAGTTCATGCGCACTGATTGTTTCCTCCTCCCGGGGGAGTCCTGTCGGATCGAGCGCCCCCTTGAGGACCTGGGCCGGAAGGGCCGCAGCTTCCTTGTGCGCTACCTCCTGCTGGATGCGCATTCCATCTCGAACCACGTCTTCCTCCCCCGCCCGGGCGAGGAGAATGTCTGCGACGCCGTCTCCGAAGCTCAAGTGGAGCAAGCGCAAAGAACCGGCGTCCGGTTCGGCCGCGTCGTGTGTACTCAGGCCGGCAGAGCCGCCGGCTTCCGCTTCTCCGCGGGGAAAAAATAGGAGGCCCCCCATGAAAGAAAGAATCGCCGTTGCGCTGCTGGTCATAGGCTTGATCGCCGGCGGGGCGGACGCCCAGACCCCCGCCCCGGTCAATCTGCTCCAGAACGGTTCCTTCGAGGACGGCTCGCCCGGCTCGTCGCCGCCCGGTTGGGTCAAGTGGGAGCGCGGGCCATCGACGTTCCTGACCGCGCAGGGCGGAAGAGATGGCGGTAAAGTAGCCGTTCTCGAGCGATCCCCCGCAGAGAAGGACGGCTTCGTGCTCGCCGACCAGTACGTCCGGCGCCCTTTCAACGCTGGCGCCGTCCTCCGCCTCTCCGCTTGGCTGCGCTCCGACCAGCCCATCGACCGCGTCGAACTCGTCATTTTTTCCCAGACGAATGGAGCTCATCTCCTCAACGTTCGCAAAGCATTCGCTGTGGACACCACTTGGAAAGAGTACCAGGTGGAACTCGATACCTGCATTCCTCCTTTCGGGGACGCTACGGCCCTCCGGACCATTGTCCAGCTTTACCAGCCTAACACGAAACTCTATGTCGACGATCTCACTCTCAGCTTGATCGCCACGAAGCGCCCGGGGGAAAACCCGTTGTTTCAGGATGTCGTGGCCCCTGATGGAGAATCGGACACAATCGCCCTCGCGGATGGGAGCATCCTGGTTGTGTTCGGCTCAGGCATGCCGAAAGGCACGATTTCGCAAGACGGCGGCAGAACCTGGGGCAAACCGTTCACCTTCCAAGTCACAGGCCAAGTGCAGATGACGAGTTGCTGGAGTTTGCTGAGGCTGAAGTCTGGAGCCATCGGACTCGTCTCCGGGCACGGAACCCAACCCCCGAACATGTTCTGTATCTCGCGCGACGAAGGGAAAACTTGGTCCGAGCCGCGCCCCATCGCCCCCAAGGAGGGTAACGAAACCCTGGTGAGAAACGGGGCGCCGGCCGTCCTCAAGAACGGCCGCATCATCGTGCCCGCTTGCGCTTGGAATGGGGACTGGACCGAACGCAGCTTCGCCTTCGTCTCCGACGACGAGGGCAATACGTGGCAGCGCTCCAAAGGCGACATCCGCGTCCATCATGACGGCGGGGAGATCTCCTTCGAAGAGCCCGGGGTGGTGGAGCTCAAGGACGGTCGCGTCATGATGATAGGCCGCACGCCCCTTGGGCGCCTCTTCCAGTCCTTTTCTTCCGACGGCGGACTCGCGTGGTCCGATCCCGAGCCTACGCCGCTCGCGGCCGCCTACGCACCCGCCTGCATCCGCCGGATCCCGAAGACGGGGGACTTGCTCATCATCTGGAACCAGGCCTCCGTCGAGGAAGTGAAGAAGACCTTGCGACGGCATCGGCTGTCCTGCGCCGTCTCCAGGGACGAAGGTAAGACTTGGGAGCATTTCAAGAACCTCGAGTCGCTCGACGACGCCACGCGCATCCAGGAACCCGTCAACTGGGACTGGCGCAAGATGGACCACGAGCCCGACTACAAGCAACCGGAGGACCTCGTTCGCTATCACCGAGCCCCCGGGCCCTTGCGATGCGCCTACCCGTCGTGCAGCTTCACGAACGATGCAGCCGTCATCAGCTATGACTACGGCTGCAACTTGGACCCGCTCGGCCGGGTCTTCACCAAGGTCCGCGTCCTGCCCGTTGCGTGGTTCTACGGCGAGTGATGTGCGCAAGACCCGCTGCGGCCCGCTTCCCTGCTTCCGACGGGTCTCCTTGACGCCGATGCCGCCTCCTGTTACTGTGGGCCTCGATGAAGGCTTCTGAACAAAGGGGCTCATGGTGAGGACGCTCGCGTTCTACCTCCTTCTCTCTCTGGTCCTCCCTGGCTGCGCGACCTCCCCCGCCCCCGTCTCGCGGCCCGTCGCGTCCCGGGTCGAGCCCCTTCCCGTGACGGAGCCGAAGACGGCCGCGGACTATCTCGCCCTCGGAGATTTCTTCCTCGCCCGCGACGGCCAGGAGGGCAGGGCCTTGGCAAGCTATCGCAAGGCGCTCACCTTCGAGCCGGAGACCAAGGTCGCTTCGCGGGTCTACTGCGGCATGGGCGAGGTCTATCGCCGCGCCCGCGATTACCGCAACGCCGTCGCGAGCTTCAACTCCGCCGTCAAGGCCGACGAGGGGAATCCGCGCGCCT
>JAZDKG010000166.1:0-59348 GCA_043803205.1 Planctomycetota bacterium | reverse complement strand
CGGCGCCTACTGAGCACCAGCCCTGGCGACAAGTCTCACCGCAAGGGCCCACATCCTGCGTCTGCCTCAGACCCATTTTGCTTAAGGAAGCGTCATTAGGGACACCATATTCAATTGACTCGCTGGGATGGTTCGGGATAGGTGGGGAGCATGGACAGGATGGCATGAGCGGACGGGGCGGCCGCTGGGGGCTCCGGTGTTCGTGCGGAAGATCGAGCGGGCGCTGGCGAGGGTGTTGCGGCCGGGGAGGCACGGATCCAAGCCGAAGGGCAGGGCCGGACGAGGCGGAGGGAGTTAAATATGGTGTCCCTAATGGCCCCAATGGCGCCAGGACGCAAAGGAAAACAGGACGGGGGAGGGAGAGGTTTATCCACAGATTTCGCAGATTACACAGATGAGGGAAGAAGAGAGCAAACGCGGAGAAACGCGGATGAAGGTAGAAAGCGCGGGCGGGGATTGAGCGCGAGGCGGGGGGGCTTTGGGAGTCGGATGCAGAGAAATCATCCTGACACGTTTTCTTTGGCCAAGGGATTAGATATGGGGTGCCCGGAACTCTCAATAAGAGGGTCATCGGGACCGTAGACGCCAGATGACAGTTCGTACAAAGGTCGGGGAAGCCAACAAGAGTCAATGGCGAAAGCGCCAAGTGGCGATTGAGAAGTCCCTGCCGAGAGACACTGGAGAATTCAAATGATGAAAAGAGGGTTCGCGCTGTCAGGGGGCTGGGTTGTAGCGCTCGCAGTGCTTTGCGGTAGTGGCGAGGGGGTCCAGCCGGATCTCCTCAAGAACTCCTCCTTCGAAGAAGTCGACGCCAAGGGATTGCCGGCGGACTGGAACTTGGCGAAGTATCCGCTGCCGGGCAAGGAGGGAAATGTGTCTCTGGTGATGGGGTGGCCGGCGCACACCGGGGAACGGGCGGCGCAGCTTTCGTTCGGCCCGGAACTGGAGTGGGCGTACGTCAGTCAGACCTGCTGGCAGTTACTAGCGTCGGGAGAGCAGTACTTGTTTTCAGTGTGGCTGCGCGCGGATAAGCCGGGACGCGCAAGTATCGCGCTTTCCGCGTTAGGTGAGCCGCCCGGTCAGGGCGAGAAGACGCTGGAAATGGTGAGGCGCGAGTGGATTGATCTTACGACAGAATGGAAGCGGTGCTCGGTAAGGACGACGATTGATGAGAGCGGGCGGTATGTGAGACTCTGGTGCATCGTGCAACTCCACGCGGCGGAAGTGACGCTCAGCATCGACGACGCGAATCTGGCACATGAGAACCCACCGCTCGCGGAGGGGACCTTCCTGCATCCTACACACTCGGTGGGTTGCGTCCGCACGCAAACAGCACCCGTCATCGACGGGAAGCTGGATGATACGTGCTGGCAGGGCGCAGGCATTGCGGACAACTTCACCAACCTGGTGACGATGAGCCGACCAAGGCCCTCGCAAGAGACGAAGGTCTACCTGCTCTTTGACACGGACAACTTGTACGTGGGGTATCGGTGCTTCGAATCAGATTTATCATCGATCAAGGCGGAGAAGACCGAACGCGACTCCAAGGGACTCTGGGGTGACGACTGTGTCGAACTGTTCCTCATTCCCCCCGACAGCCCGTTCCACGGAATTGCGATCGTGAGCCCGAAGTACTACCACCTGCTTGTAAACAGCCTTGGCACGCAGGGGGACGACGTTGGGTTAACTGAGGTGGACCAATGGGACGGTGCGTGGCAGGCGCGGACGGCGCGCGAGGAAAATGCGTGGACCGTGGAGATGAAGATACCGTTTGGGGATCTGGATTGTCGTCCCATGAAGGAAACGCCGTGGAAGGTCAACTTCACGCGGACGGAGAAGCGTCTCGGCGAAAACAGCACGTGGGCGTTCCTGGAGACGAACTTTCACGATCCTGCGCGATTCGGAAACATCTACTTCGTGGAAGAGCCCGGGGATGCGGCCGTGGTGCTAGCCGCGGCAGTTGCAACACAGGCAAGCAAGATCACCGAGGGCTGGCGCAAGGACCTGTCGAACACCGCGGACAAGATCCCCGGATTTCTTGAGCCTTTGAGGACGTTGGGGCGAGAGGAGGCGGCGGACCTTTCGCAGCGTCTTGCGCGTGCAGAGGAAATGCTCAAGCAGCTTCTCGCTGAAGGGGAGGCGATGAAACCGCGAGAGGTTCTTGATATGCGCGAGAGGTTCGAAAGCAAGGCAGCGGCGGCCCTGGGCGACGCGAATGTCCTTGCGAATGCGGCGGACGCTTTGATCAGGGCGAAGAGGGAAGCGGCGTTCGTGCTGCTTTCAGCGCCGGCGATTACAAATGACCGAATCCTTCCGAGATCACTCTTGTCGGGGAGGGGCGTTGCGAAGGAGCTTGCGCTTGCGGCATGCCCGGGGGAATACGAGTCGGCGTCGTTTGTGGTTCTGCCGTGGCGCGATGTGGCGGGATTGACCGTCACGTCCTCGCAACTAGAGTCCTCAAAGGGCGTAATCGACGCGTCGTCAATAGACGTCAAACTGGTCAAGTGCTGGTACCAGTCCTTCGGACAATCGTGGAAGTTGACGGGCGGGGTTTCGTATGCGCGGGGCAAGGTGCTTCTGCCCGAGCTGCTCGTCAACGACGACGAACTGGTGCGCGTGGACCTCCGAGAGAGGCAGAATCTCCTGCGGGTAACCGATCCCAAGACGGGGGAGGAACGATATGAGAACGTTACGATGGAGAACGAATCACTGACGCAGGATCTGGTGATTTGCGACGCCGACTCGTTACGGCCCGTTGATATGGGCGCCGGTGAGGCAAGACAGTTCTGGGTGACGGTACGCGTTGGCGCAGACGCGCCAGCGGGCATCTACCAGGGCATCATGACCGTGCGGTGCGAAGGTTCGCAAGAAGCCGTTTTGCCGATTCGTCTCGAAGTGTACCCCTTCCGGTTAGCACCGAGTGCGGTTGAACAGTCGATCTACTACCGCGGACAGTTATCGGGATCGGAGAAGCCTGTCATCGAGTGCAACATGAAAACCGAGGTCCAGTATGAAGCGGAACTGGGAGACATGATGGCGCACGGCGTGGACGCGCCCCTGTGCTACCAATCGCCCGGCGACATGGAGCTGATGAAACGCGCCCTGGAGATACGCAAGCAGGTTGGAGTGCGCACGGATCGTTTCTTCTTCTGCGCTTTGGGGGTGGGCCCAAAGGACGTAGGAGAGAACACCCGGCGGGTGTTGGAAGCCATGATGGGACTGACGCGGTCCTTCGGCTACATGGAGTTCTACAACTACGGTCCGGACGAACCCAGCGTCGAGCGGGTCCGGCAGCAGGTTGGGGCGTGGGCGTTCGAGCGCGAGATAGGGGCGAAGGTATATCTTGCGTGCAACGTTCTGACGGACACGACGGGTGCGCTGCGCGAGGACATATGGGACGCGGTGAAAGGTGTGGTGGACGCCTTGGTAGTAGCGGAAACGCCCAACGCGCAACTTGCGTCGGCGATGCATGAGGCGGGCCTGCGAATCTACAACTACGCCAATCCGCAGTGCGGCATTGAGGAGCCGTTGACGTACCGGCGCAACTGCGGCCTACTGCTCTGGAAGGCGGGGTATGACGGGGCGATGGACTATGCCTACCAGCACGGTTTCGGAGAACACATGTGGAACGACTTTGACAGCATTGGCGAGCGGCACAACTACCGCGACCACGTGATGGCGTACGCGACATCAACGGGCGTCGTCGACACGCTCCAGTGGGAAGGTTACCGCGAGGGTGTTGACGACCTTCGGTACCTAGCGACGCTGCTGGAGAAAATCGGGGAAGCGAAGAAGGACGGCGAACGCGCGCCGCTAGCCCGTGAGATCGAAGAATGGGTCGCCACGATCGACCCTTCAGGGGATCTTGACGAACTGCGCGCGGAGATTGCCAGGCGAATTATCGAGTTGTCCGGCGGCAGGTGAGTTCTCCCCGTGCCGGGTTGTTTCTTTCGGGAGAGACGGCAATGAGTTCCGGAGTTCCGGGGAGTTCGGGGGACACCATGTTCGATTGACTCGCTGGGATGGTTCGGGATAGGTGGGGAGCATGGACAGGATGGCATGAGCGGACGGGGCGGCCGCTGGGGGCTCCGGTGTTCGTGCGGAAGATCGAGCGGGCGCTGGCGAGGGTATTGCGCTCGGGGGAGCAAATATGGTGTCCCCCGAAATCCCGTAAGAGCTGTCCGGGACGACGAAGTTGCTCAGGAGACGGGGCACGAGAAGCGTGTCCCTTCAGGGTGAACCCTCCGAAGGAACAGGGCACACGGCCGCTTGATTTGGGACTGTGCGCGGAGTGTGGTTGGGAACAACGGGAAGGGAACGGCGGAAGTTGTGTTTTTCCAATCGGGGGAAGGGCCAAGGCGAAGGTGCGTCTGTCGTGTAAGGGGGAAGGAGCATGAAGGTTGTAAGCGCAGTCCTGCTGGGTTTGGTCGCGTGTGTTGGCGCGCGGGCGGGGGAAGTGGAAGCGCATTTTTCGCCGAACGGGGGATGTCAGGCGGCGATCCTACGGGAGATCGGGGCGGCGGAGCGACGGATTATCGTCGAGGCCTATACCTTCACGAACCCCCTCATCGCGAACGCACTGCGCAGAGCCATGCGCAGGAAGGTGGAGGTTGAGATCATCCTGGACGCCACGGACGATGAGACGACCTTGGCGACGGCGAAGTCGCTCTCTTTGGCGGGTATACCTATTCGAATCGATTCCGCGCACGGAATCTTCCACAACAAGATTATCCTCGTTGATGATCACACGATCATCACGGGCTCGTACAACTTCACGATCAGCGCGGAGTTTTCGAACGCCGAGAACCTGATCATCCTGAAGGGGTTCCCGGAAGTCTTTGAGCAGTATTGGCGCAATTACGCCGAGCACCGCCAACATGCGCAGGTTTACAGTGCGTCAGGCGACAAGGGAGCGCCTGCGAATGTTCGTGCGCCCGCGGAGGAGGACCCCACTGTCTTTGTCACCCGCAGTGGGAAGAAATACCACATAGCTGGTTGCCCGGCGTTGACGGAAGATCCCATTCCCATGCGGCTCTCGGAGGCGAAGGCGATGGGGTATGGGCGGTGTTTGAGGTGCAGTCCGCCGGAGTAGGGGGGAAGGGGGCATGTGGCGGGGAGGGGAGCTATCAGGGATCAGCGTGCCCGCCTTGAAGCGTACGGAAGGTTGTTCAAGCCGCGCCTGACCCTCGAAGAGGTCGCAAACCGCCTCGATGGCCTTGACCTGGAATTCCTGGTTGGGGTCGAAGCGGAATTGCATCAAGTTCGGGGGTTCGTTCGGTCTTCGAGGCGCTTCACCTGCCTGGGCAGTTTCTTTCGTTCGGAGGTCAGTCGGCGCTCCACTTTCTTGGCGTCTTCGGCGGGCGGGAGCGCCTCTGGAACAATCCCTCGGTCGATGAGGAGCCTACGGACTTCCTGGTTGTTCTTGACATGCTCGCCGGTGATGCCGAGCTCCGTGCGCATGTCGTTCTGCTTGACGTTGAAGTTCGTAATCTCGTTTGCGAAGTCCTTGGCCTTGATGGTGATGGTGGGAAGGTAGTCGGCGAGCGCGCGGCGGGCCGGGGACACCGAGCTTGTCCTTCATGTCCTGGGTCGTGCGACCGCCGAAGAGGGCGTTATCGCCTTTGCTCCTGATGCGGGCGAAGCTCTCGTTATCGCGGAGGCGGTCGAAGATGACGCCGGACAGTTCCTTCTCCGAATGCGTCAGTTTCCTGCGGGCGCTGATCCGCTCAGCCTCCGCGAGACGCTTTTCGATGATTTCCTGCTTGCGGGTCTGGAGGGCGAAGTAGGTCTGGGCGAAGGCGATGGGATCCTTCGAGGGATCACCGTTCTGTGCGATGAGGTAACAGGCGTAGCGGGTGAGGGCGATGTCTTCGACCTGGCGTTGGGCGCCGGAGCCGACCGCAACCATTTTCGTGAGTCCACGAAAATGGTCACGGGGGTCGTAACCCGAGTTCTGGCAAGCGGTTATAGCCTTGTCAACAACCTTGGCGAAGTTCTCCCATCGGGCGTAGCCGAGGAGCATCTGGAGATCGCGAGCGCACCAAAACTCCACGCCCGAGCTCGGGTCTTTCTGAAGCATGTCCTCGAAGCTGGAGCGCAAGCGGACAACGATGGCTCTGTCCATGATTTCAACTCCTCCCCGGCGGTCTATGATGGTGTTCAATCTGCACTGGAGGGCGAGGTCCTGTCTACTTGCCTCGTCTCAACTTCCTTTTTTCTCATCGGGTGTTTCCCCATGGCGCGACTGGTTCTCCCCGCGCTTAATGGCCTTGGGGGGCAATGGTAATCTGCCGCTGGAGGCTTTTCAAGTCAAGACGGACACGACGAAAGCGGCAAGCTATCAGGGATTAGCGGACGGCATGGGGACAGGAGGGACGAGGGGGAGGGCGAATGCGGAATTGAAAAGGGAGGAGGGAGGAGAAGGGAAGAGGGAGGGGAGAAAAGGGGCGGAGGAGCGGGGGAAACCGGATATAGTGAGGGGGTCCAGGCAAGGCCGGCGATTGTCACGGGTACGGAAGGAAAGGCCAGAGAACGGAGTCATGAGACGAGCGAAGACGAGAGCGGCGAGGGGACGGCGGCGGGGGAGCAGTCGGGGGGGTAAGCCCTTCTGGGCGAAGCTGCCCAAGAAGGAGCTGCTTGACGTGCGGCTGTGCGATCTGGGGGTGAAGATCGAGGGATCGACGCTCGAGGATCGGATCGAGCAGGTCCTGGAGGAGCTGGCGAGGCGGGGGATCGGGTTCAGGCCGCGCTTCTGGGTTTCGGAGGACTGGTTTACGCCTCACGGGATTCCCGGGTGCGCGGTGCCGTTTTACCTATGTCATCCGAGGCTCATGCGCTTAGAGCGCAGCCAGATGTTAGAGGCGGAGGGGGCGGACCGGGCGGAGTGTCTCAAGATCCTGCGTCACGAGGTCGGTCACGCGATCGATTGCGCGTACCGGCTGTATCTGCGACGCAAGTGGCAGTCGCTTTTCGGGAAGACGTCGGAACCCTATCCCGAGATGTATCAGCCGAGGCCGTTCAGCCGGAGCTACGTGCAGCACCTGGACTACTGGTATGCGCAAGCTCATCCCGATGAGGACTTCGCCGAGACGTTTGCGGTGTGGCTGAGTCCGCGGGCGAACTGGCGGAAGGCGTATCGGGGCTGGCCGGCGATGCGGAAGCTGCGGTACGTGGATGAGCTGATGGGAGAGATCGCCGGACGGAAGCCGAGGGTTAGGTCGCGGGAGCACGTCGATCCGCTGAGCCGGATCCGGAAGACGCTTCGGAAGTATTATGCGGAGAAGCAGGAGCGCTACGGGACGGACCATCCCGACTTCCTCGACGGCGACTTGCGCAGGCTCTTCTCGGACGCCCCTGAGCATCGCGGGAAGGCGACGGCGGCGTCGTTTCTCCGAAGGATTCGTCCCGAGGTCCGCCGAACGGTATCGCGCTGGACGGGGTACAGCGCGTACGCGCTCGACCAGGTGTTTCGGGACGCGATCGGGCGGTGTCGGGAGTTGAAGCTCCGAACCGTGGGGGCGCCGGGGCAGACCAAGATGGACGCGGTCATCATGCTGACGGTCAGCATCATGAACTACGTCTACCGCGAGCGGAGGTGGATCGACCTGTGAAGAAACTTCGCGTGCTCCTGGTTGTCGACAAGGACCTGGTACCACCGGAAGACTACAAGGGGAAGGATTACACGGAGGAGGAGTGGAGAACGGAGTACGACGTGCAGGTGACGCTGCGCGAGCTGGGGCACGAGGTGAAGACGCTGGGGGTCGTCCGAAACCTGGAGGTCATCGACGAGGTCTTCAGGGAGTGGAAGCCCGACATCGCATTCAATCTCTTGCAGGACGTGTATACGGTGATCCCCTACGATTACAACATGGTAGCCTATTTCGAGCTTCTGGGTTTAGCGTATACGGGATGCAATCCGATGGGGCTGTTGATTTCCCGGGACAAGGCGATGACGAAGAAGCTGCTCAGGTATCACAGGATCCACGTGCCGAGGTTCACGGTGTGTCGGCGGGACAGGAAGGTGAAGCGATCGAGACGCCTGGAATTCCCCCTTATCGTAAAGTCGCTGACGGAGGACGCGTCACTGGGGATCAGCGGTCAGTCCATTGTCTACGATGACGAGAGCTTGGCGGAGCGCGTGGACTTCGTCCACGACAGGCTGGAGTCGCACGCCATCGTGGAGCAGTTCATCGCGGGTCGGGAGTTCTACGTCGGCGTGATGGGGAACACGAGGCTCGAGGTTTTTCCGCCGTGGGAGCTGATCGTCGAGCACAAGGCGCAGGATGCGGAACTCTTGGCGACCCGGAAGGTGAAGTGGGACCGGGCCTACCAGAAGAAGCACGGGGTGACGACGCGGGCAGCGAAGGACCTGCCTGAGCCGCTTGCGTCGCGCTTAGGGCAGATCAGCCGGAGGATCTATCGCGTGCTCAATCTGAGCGGGTACGCGCGATTGGACTTCCGGTTGGCGGAGGACGGGACGGCGTATTTGCTGGAGGCGAACGCAAATCCGGACGTTGCCTACGGGGAGGACTTTGCGGAATCAGCCGAGCATGCAGGATTGCCTTACGGGAAGGTGGTCCAGCGGATTCTCAATCTGGGCCTGCGCTGGAAGGAGGAGCACGCGATCATTTGAGGGCGCGGAGCAGCCGGGGATGAGGCCGTAGGCTGCGGGCTGTAGGGGGAGGGGTGAGGGGAGAATGACGAAGCACGAATGACGAATGACGAATCGGAAGGGGCAGGGGAGAGGGGGATTGGAGGAGGCTGCAGGCTGCAGGGTGTAGGCTGTAGAGGGAAGAGGAGGCGGCGGATGAAATGGGTGTTGTGCGCGGCGGCGGTTCTTGCGTTTGCGGGGGCGGGGAGCGCAGAGGAGGGCGGGGGAATCGGGTGGGAAGAGACTTTCGACAGCGCGGCGGCGGTCGAGCGGATCGCGATCGTGCGGATCCAGTGCGAGAACCGCGCCGAATGGCCCGACGTGGCCGAGGCGAAGGTGGAGGACGGGGAGCTCGTGGTGCGCTCGAATTGGCCCAGGGCCAATGCGCGGGCGTTCGCGATCTACGGCTGGGGGAAGGGGGTCTACCACGATACGAGCGGCTTTGCGCCATTTGCGCCCGTGGATCTCGTGAAGCATCCGATCATTGAGTTGCGGTGGAAGGGGATCCGGTCGGCGCTGTGGTGGTACTTCGGCGTGGTGTATGAGACGCTGGAGGGGAAGGTCAGCCATGATTCGTTCAGCCCGAGGCAGAACTCGACAGGGGAATGGGTCATCGAGCGGTTCCGATGCAACGAGGACGGGGCGCATCCGCAGAAGAGCACGCCTGTGAAGCTGCTGGGCGTGTCGATCATGCAGCAGGACAACGAGCGGGACAGCGCGATCGCGTTCGACTACATCCGGGTGCGGGGCTTCACGGAAGAGGAGGCGAAGGGGGAGGCGGCGCGGGCGGAGCGGCTCAAGCGATACCGCTTGCCGGCGGCTCCCGCGTGGATGGGAAGGACGTTCACGTATGGTCCGTGGACGAGCGCGTATATCAATCCGACGGTGGGCGATTTCGCATGGGGCGGGATCGAGGGGTTCTACGGCGACCTGGTGAGGCATCACATGAACTTCCTGTGCCGGGACGCGCGGGACGCGTATGAGGACGTCTATTTCGAGGCGACGGGGAAAGCGATCCAGGGACGGTGGGACCAGCGGATGAAGGAGATCGCGCTCGACGACGGGGCGGCGGACCTTTTCATCGAGCGGACGAAGGAGCACTGCGCGGCGGCGCGCGACGCGGGGCTCATGCTGGGGCGGGACGTGGACTTCCTTGCGAGGCGGTTCAACGAGAACGGGCTCGAGGCGACGGAGAGAATGGTGAAGCGGCTGGCGGCGGGGTTGGCGGGGGTGGAGGGATTAGCGGCATGGGTTCACGACGACGAGCCGACGGCGGACCGCCTGTGGCCGTTTGTCGCGATCAAGCAGATGTTCGAGGAGAACGACGCGGGGCGATTAGTGGTGTCGTCGTTCAACCTGCCCAGCCGGGCGGCGGTGTATGAGCCGTACGTGACGGTGGTGCAGCCGGACCACTATCCGATCCGGAAGGACAACGGGCGAGACGCGTGGGAAGTTCGGCGGGTGCTGCGCGCATATCGGCAGACGGTGGACCGGCCGCTGTGGTTCATCGGGCAGGCGTTCGGGCTGCGTCGGGAGGACGAGGGTCTGCCGGTGCGGATGCGATTGTGTCCGACGAGGGCGGAGTTCCGGCTGATGTACCACTTGGCGATAGCGGAGGGGGTGAAGGGGATCACGTTCTTCGTGCCGTCGGGGAACGTTTCCGAGCACATGTTCGACCGGCTGGGGACGCCTGCGCCTTTCATGGAGGACGCGAAGGTCCTGGGAGGGCGCTTAGCGTCGTTCGGGCCGCTGCTTCTGGGGTGCGAGGTGGAGGAGGACGCGGGGGTGAGCGTGCGGACGGAGAAGGCGGGGTGGATGGGGGACACGGGGCACGGGCTGTCGGCGGCGGTCCTGCGGGGACGCGAGCGGGAGGTGCGGTGCGTCATCGTGGTGAACGAGAGCGTGCAGGAAGAGCGGCGCGGGGAGGTGACGCTTGCGGACTGGGGCGGCGCGGTCGTGATGGACGCGGACACGCTTGAGAGGCTTCGGCCGGCGGGCGCGAACCGGTATGCGGTGGAGCGGCTTGCGCCGGGGGACGCGCGGTTCCTCGTGGCGGGGGCGGCCGACGAGGTGGAGAAGGTGAGGGCGGAGATTGTCGGGAACCGCGAGCGGGAGGCGGCGCGGGTGATGAAGCCGGACCTTCTCATCGCGCGGCGATGGGGGATGGACTTGGGGGAGGTGGAGGCGGCGCTCGCCGGTGGAAGGATCAGGGAGGCGCAGGCGGCGCTGGCTGGGGCGCTTGCCGGGGATCAGACATATGACGCTTGCCGATGGGAGCTCGCGGTCATGCGTCCCGATTTTGCGCGTGCGGTGGACGAGGTGTACATGGAGCGGTGGAACAGTCCGAGAAAGGGCAGGGAGGGTTTCGTGGAATCGTTGGAGACTTTCGCCACGCGGCACAGCGCGTTGCGAGCGCGCCTCATTCAGGCGCAGGGGAGGGACACGCTGCCGGCGGACATCGCAGCGTGCCGGGAGGAACTTGGACGGATCCTCAGCGAGCTGGGGCTGCCGGAGTAGGGGGGGGAAAAGGGAAGCGGGAGGGGGGGCGGGCGGAGAAGGAGGGCTTTGCGACATGGCTTTCAGCACGATGAGAAACTGGTGGCAGCGGATGGAGTGGGGAACGGGGCCGAGGAGGGGGGAGCCGGTTGGGGGCGTCCCCCTGCGTTATTTCGCGTGGGTGGTGCTGGCGCTGTTTCTACTCCTGTTTTTCGCAAGGTGTCACGAGGCGGTCACGAGTCCCCTCGTGATCCAGAACGACGAACGCGCGCACAACATGCCGTACCTGTCGTTCCACCACAAGGGGGTACTGGAGGGGAGCCTGATCCGGGACTACATGCTGGCGTACGAACCTATCGGGCACAGAGCTCTGTACTATCTCATGACGTTCTTTCTTTCGCCGTTCGTCGCGTCTAAGGTGGTATGGATCGGGCTGTACGGGGTCGTTGTCCTCTATTGTGTGAAACTGGGGCGTCTCGGGGGCTATCCTGAGGCGGGGGCGATGCTTGGACTCCTTTTCCTAGGGAGTCCGATGTGCGAGGCATTGGCAGGGGGCTTGCCGAGGAGTTTCGCCTTACCTGTGGTCTTAGCGTTCCTGTACTACCTCCTAGCGGGCAACGACCTTGGGGCGCTGGTCACGCTTGTGGTCGGCGCGGGATTCTACCCGCCGGCGTTCGCCGTCTGTTTTGCAGGGTATGGTCTCTCGGTCTTGGCGGATGCAGCTCGACTCGAGCGGTCGGAGACCGTTCGACGCATGTGGAGACTGGGACTGGTCGCGATCGTTTGCCTGCTTGTCCTTCTGCCTTCGGTAGTGAAACCTGACTTTGTCGGGCACGTGGTGAGTCTGGAGAAGGCGCGCAGCATGCCGGAGTTCGGACCGAAGGGGCGATGGGCGGGGCATTTGCCCTTTGAGCGTTTGGACCGGATTCTTGTCCGGCAGATCCCGGTTGCGTTCCGGGCGGTTGGCCGACCCTTGAATGAGGGGATACTCGCGTTCAGCGAAGCATTTCATCCGGTGCCTTTGTTCTGGGTCGTTGTGTCCGTGACGAGTCTCCTAGCGGCGGGCGCGGGGGGAGCGGTGGGGAGGATGGGGCTTTTCGGCGCGGCGTCAGCGGTGGTGTACGTGGCAGCGCAGTGCCTTGGCTATCGTCTCTTTCATCCGTCGCGCATGGTGATCTTTGCATGGCCCGTGCTGGTCGGGACGATGTGTTGCCTGGGGATAGCGCGCCTGCCGGTTTGGAGGGGGAAGCCAGGCATGGTGGACTTCCGGCTGTTGGGGGTGTTTGCGCTTCTCCTGTCTCGAATGGTGGCGTATGGGACGGGGGCAGACCTCACAGTAAGGGATTTGGGCTGCATCGACTGCCGCGACAGAGCCGGGCTTTACGAGTTCTTTCGGGGGACGAGGAAGGACGCGCTCATCGCAGGCGATCCCTATGAACTGGATAACGTGATGAGCTTTTCCGCGCGGAAGGCGTACGTCACGTATGAGTCGGCGCATTCGCTGTACGATCGTTACTATGCGGAGATCAAGCGGCGCTTCGAGGCGCTGCATCGTGGGTATTTCGCCACGGACCCGAAGGACCTGCTGGAATTCGTGTCGTCGGAGGGAATCGACTACCTGTTGGTCAATCGGGAGCACTTCGAGTATGGAGGGGCGCTGTACCAGCTTTTTGAGCCGATCGATTCCGCATTGCGGGAGAGGCTAGAGGGGGTTGGAGAGGGATCCTTCGTGCTGTCACGGGATCTCTCGGGGGCGGTGGTTTTTCGGAGTGGACTGTTTCTGGTGATTGACTGCCGACGGTTGAAAGGCGCTCTTGAAGAGGAGAAGGGGGAATGATCAACGGCGAGTGAGGCGCCTGCGCCAAGGCTACGGCGGGCAGGCTCCAGGGGGAGGGGCGGGGGGAAAAGGGAAGCGGGAGGGGGGGCAAGCCGATATACTGATGGGGGCGGGGGAGATGTGGAAACTTTTCCCGGGGAGCCGGATCGTGAGGCAGCGGATCGCGTTGCTGACGGTGGCGGTGGCGGCTGTGGGGGGGGTGTGATTGGAGAGGCGACGTGATGACCCGCGCGTTGTGTTTGTGGTTTTACCGGTGGTTTGCGAAATGGTTACCGGTTTCGTGCAGCCCACTTGGGGGGCTGTGGAAGCGGGTGAGGTACGAGCTGTGTCGCCGTTTGTTTAAGCGTTGCGGCAAGAACGTCAACGTCGAGTCCCGGGCGGATTTCGGGAGCGGGGATAAGGTCGAGATCGGAGACAATTCCGGAATCGGGATCAACGCCCGCATCATGGGAAGGGTGACGATCGGGAAGGACGTGATGATGGGGCCGGAGGTGATGGTCATCACGCGGAATCACTGTTTCACACGCACGGACATCCCGATGCGGGCGCAGCGCTACCAAGCCGAGGAGCCGGTGACGATCGGAGACGATGTGTGGATCGGGGCGAGGGCGATCCTCTTGCCGGGGGTAAGATTGGGATGCGGGGTGGTGGTGGGAGCCGGAGCGGTGGTCGCAAAGGAGGTGCCTGACTGGGCGATCGTGGTCGGCAATCCCGCACGAGTCGTGGGGTGGAGAAACGGGACGCACAAGGAGGACAGGGGAACGCCCTTTGAGTGACCGCGCGGAAAGAGGGAGAGGAAGGGAAGCGCGGGGAGGGCGTCTGGTCAAGGGGACCCTGAGCCGATGGTTCGCGATGGGGGTGACAGTCGTCCTCGGGCTTCTGGTGACACCCGTCATCGTGAGGACGCTCGGGAAGGAGTCGTATGGGCTGTGGGGGCTGGCCGCAACGTTCGTGGGGTTTTACGGACTTTTCGACTTCGGTCTTAGTTACACAGTGGCGCGATTCATGGGGAGGACGCTGGGGAGGGGGGACGAGGAGGAGCTTTGCCGGGTCGCGTCTACGGGGCAGTGCATGCTAGCGGGAGGGGCGATCCTAGTTGTGTGCGCCGCGTTTGTCGTGATGGGACCTGCGCTGTCGGTCTTGCGGATCGCGCCCGAGTTCGCGGGGACGTTTCGATGGCTTGTGGTTTTGTGCGCGGCGAGCGTGGCGGTGACGATGATGACAAGCGTCTATGGGGCGACGCTTCTCGCGACGGAGGATTTTGTGGTGATGAGCGGGATCGCGGCGGGGTCGTCGGTACTGCGATCATTGGGGGGATTGGCCGCCGTGCTGTCGGGGTGGGGGGTGGTGGGGCTTGCGGTAGTGGGTCTGTGCGCGACGGTGCTGACGGCCGGGGTGCAGGTCGCGCGGTCACGGAGGCGGCTGCCTGGGCTTCACATTTCGCCGCGGCGTTTCACGCCGGGGGTGTTTCGAGCGCTTGCGGGGTTCAGCGCGGCGACGTTCCTAGCGATGTTAGCGGACATGCTGCGGAGCAGGATGGACGTAGCGATCGTGACGCGGTACTCGGGGCTGGAGCAGGCGGGGCTCTACGCTCTGGGGGCGACGGTGTTCCGGTTTTTCCGGCAGGCGGCGTCGGACATCGGGCGGGTGACATGGCCGCGCCTCAACATTCTGCACGGGCAGGAGGACGCGGAAGGGTACCGGCGGTTTTTTCTGCGGGTGAGCAGGATCACGAGCGGTATGGTGGCGCTGTTTGCGGGGATCGTCGTGGGGCTAGCGGGGACGCTTGTGCACCTGTGGCTGGGACCGGGGTTCGAGAGGAGCGCGCTCGTCGCGCGCGTGCTAGCGGGGGGGTTCCTTCTGGACGTCGCGACGAGTCCGGGGGTGGGGAGCCTGTATGCGATGGGGCGACACAGGTATTTCGCGGTTCAGCAGGTCTTGGAGGCGGTGACGGCGTTCGGGCTAGCGGTGTTCTTGGGGATGCGGTATGGGATCGTTGGGGTGGCGGCGGGGGTAGTCGTTCCGAACGCGGTAGTCAAGTTGACCGTGCAGCCCTGGTACGTGAGCGGATTCGCAGAGATCGGTTTCCGTGATTACTGGTGGAGGGCGGTGGTGTTGCCGGGGACCACGGGGGCTGGACTAGCGGGAGCCCTCATAGGCATCGAGAGGCACGTGCTGGGTGTAAATCCAGCGGCGGGCGCGGCGGCCGGATGCGGCGCCATCGCGCTTGCGGCGGCGGTTCTATGGTTGGGCGCCTTGGGGCGCGATGACCGGAAGGCGATCCGGGAGTGGATAGGAAGAGCGCTGGGCGGGGGGGCGCGGCAGGGGGGCGAGGCGGCTGGTGAGAGAGGGGGAGAACAGGGCTGGATGGAGTCGTGGGATGGCGCCGATGGGGAATGAGGGCGTGCACGAGATCGGGATCATCACGGAGGTGTACGGGGCGTACCCGGAGGAATTCCTGCGACGGCATGTGCAGGCTCTGTCGCGATACCGCCCGTTCCTAGCGGTGATGGAGAGGCGCAATCCCGACCTGTTCCCGTATGAGCCGGTGCATCTCTTGCGGTCACGGAGTCTGGTCTTTCGGGGGATGAATACGGGTCTGGGGCTTCTTCCAAAGCGGCTCCAGTGGACGGACGTGGTCGAGGCGGAATGGATGCTTGAGCGGCTCATTCGGCGTTATCGGCCCAGAGTGTTCATCACGTATTTTGCGTTCGCGGCGGGAAGGGTGTGCGGGGTGCTTAGGAAAGCAAGGGTCCCATATGTCATGTTCCTGTGTGGATCTCCTCTGAACTATGCTTATCGCTGGCCGAAATCGCCGAAGACGAGACGTATCCGGGAGGCTTTTCAGCATGCGGAGAAGTGCTATTTCGTGTCGGAGTTCTTGAGGTATAGGGGGCTGGCGCTAGGGTGTCCAGCAGACCGGGCAGAGGTATTTTCCTTCGGGGTTCCTGTTTCGCCGGAAGCTGCGCCTGTGGGGAGGGAGGGGGAGGTGCGGTTCCTGAGCGTGGGGGGCCTCGTGCCAGTGAAGGGGCACGATGTATTGCTGCGCGCCTTTGCGGGTGTGCTGCATGCTGTGCCGTCTTGTAAGCTGGCGATTGCAGGGGACGGGCGGTGTCGGCGGATGCTGGAAGAGCTTGCGCGGCAGCTTGGCATTTCGGAGAGGGTTGTGTTTCTCGGATACATTGGGAACGAGCAAGTTTTTCGGGAGCTGGGGGCGTCGCATGTGTATGTGCATCCGAGTCGGCGGCTGGAAACGGGGCAGGAGGAGGGGCAGCCTATCGCGGTTCAGGAGGCGATGTCGGCGGGGGTGCCTGTGATTGCGACGAGGACGGGAGGGATCCCGGAGAGCGTGCTCGACGGGGAGACGGGGTATCTCGCGGACGACGGCGACGTGGAGGGACTGGTGAAGAGGATGATCGAGCTTGCGCGCGCTCCGGCGAAGCGGGCGCGAATGGGGCTGGCGGGGCGCAGGCGGGTGACGGAGAAGTTCAATTTGGAGAAACAGAATGCGAGACTCGCCGGCATCGTCGAGGAGATTATGAGGAAGAAGTTTGCGTAGCGGGAACCGAGAAGGAAGCGCCGGGTGTTTGGTTTCGATCCTGATCCCATGCTACAACGCGGAGCGATGGGTGGGGGAAGCGATCCGGTCGGCGATGGGGCAGACGTATGGGAACAAGGAGGTGATCGTCCTCGACGACGGATCGACGGACGGGAGTCTCGAGGTGGTACGGTCGTTCGGGGATTTGATCCGCTGGGGGACGGGTCCGAACCGCGGGTCGAACCCTGCGCGGAATCGGTTGCTGGAGATGAGCGCGGGGGAGTGGATCCAGTTTCTAGATGCGGACGATTATCTGTTGCCGACGAAGATCGAGGAGCAGATGCGGGTGGTCGAACGTGTTGAGCCGGACCTTGTGGTCTCGCCGTGCCTGAGGGAGGGCCGGGTGGTCGACATGGGCGCGCGGACGCGGGATCCGTGGGCGGATCTCCTATCGAGAGGACTTGGGAACACCTGTTCGAACCTGTGGAGGAGGAGCGCGGTCGAGGCAGCGGGGCGGTGGGAACCGGAGCAACGCGTAGGGCAGGAATACGAGCTTATGTTCCGGATGCTTAAGATGGGGGCGAAGGTGATGTATTGCGGTGCGGCGCTGACGGTGGTGCGCCGGGTGAACCCCGAGAGCGTGTGGTGGAGTCGGGAGGCGCAGGGGATACGCGCGAGGGGAAAGAACATCCGGGACGCGGCGCGGTTCCTTGTGCAGCAGTGCGCGATGACCCGGGAACGGCGAAGGGTGGCGAGCCTTGAGAGCTTTCGAGTGGCGCAATGGATGTGGTCCCGGTCTGATCGGGGCTGGAGGGAATTCGAGGCATTCGCACGGGCGGTCGATCCGGCATTCAAGGAGACGCTGCGCGAGGTGTGGCCGCTGTATGGCGCCGCGTATGCAGCAGGGGGGATGCATGCCGCCCAGCGCTATGGGGAGCTGGCGAGAGCGGTGAAGCGGTTCCTGGGGATTTCCGTGGGCGGGGGAGGGGAGAGTTGATGGACGGGAGGGATAAGAAGCCGCTTGTGAGCGTAGTCATGCCGTGCTGGAACGCGGAGCGTTGGATGCGGGAGTCCATTGAGTGCGCGTTAGCGCAGACGTACGCGAACAAGGAAGTGATCCTGGTCGACGACGGGTCGACGGACAGGAGCTTGGAGATAGCCAAGTCGTTTGGGGATCGGGTTCGGGTGGAAGAGGAGGCGCACGGGGGGTTGAGCGCGGCGCGGAACCGATTGACGAGGCTGAGCCGAGGAGAGTTTATCCAGTATTTCGACTGCGATGACCTGATGGATCGGGAGAAGATCGAGAGGCAGGTGGAGGTCGCGCTCGCGCACCCGGGGTGCGTGGTGTACGGGCCGTGGCGATACGTGCGATACGGGCCGGACGGGACCGTGCTGGAAACGGAGGAACAGCAGACGGAGGCGGTGGGGGAGGATGAGGACATCTTAGCGATGGCGCTGCGGGGCTGGTATTGTCCAGCGCACAGCTACCTGTGGCCGAGGGAGGCGCTGGAAACCGTGGGGGCGTGGGACGAGAGCTTGATCGTGGGGACGGACCCGGACTACGCGATGCGCGCCTTGGTGGCGGGCGTGCGGTTCGTATATGCGCCGGGGGCGTGGGTGGACTATCATCTGCACGAGGCGCCGAGGCTGAGCACGCGCCGGCTAGCGCGGTACCTGCGGTCGAGGGTGCGCAGCATCCGGAAGATCCAGCGGATGCTCGAGGGGCAGGGGAGACTAAGGGCCGAGTACCGCCGGGCGATCGCGCGGAGGTATGACGAGTTTTCGAGGATACATTGGGAGGACTGCCGAGCGACGTCGGCGTGGACGACGCTTGCGGCGAGGCGTATTTCGGGACGGCCGACGGAGGAGGGGGCGTGGTACTACCGGCTGTGGAGGCGGGCGTTCGGATTGTATTGCGCGGAGAACGCGGCGGTTCTCAAGCGGAGGATCAGGGGACTGTTCACCACGAAGACACGGAGACACGGAAAGGGGGAGCAGTGATTTCGGTGGTGATCAGAGTGAGGAACGAGAGGGGGAGGCTGAGGCAGTGCCTTGAAGCCGTGCGGAGGCAGCGGGTGGGGGAAGAAGTTGAGATTGTGGTGGTGGATAACGAGTCGGAGGACGGGTCGGGACGTGTCGCGCGGGAGCTCGGGGCGAAGGTGGTGCGCATCGGGCGCGAGGAGTTCACGTGGGGGCGGGCGCTCAACCGGGGGATCGCGGCGGCGACGGGGGAGCTTGTGGTGATCCTTTCAGCGGACGCGCATCCAGCGGACGAGGGGTGGTTTGAGGAGATGTTGGCGCCGTTCGCTGACGATGCCGTGGCGGCGGTGTATGGAAGGCAGCTCGCCAGGGCGGATGCGCCGGTGGACGAGTGGGTGAGACTGGGGAGGCAGTTTCCTAGCGCGCCGCTTCGCCTGACGCGGGAGGGCACGGGACAATGGGCGGTGGAGAAAGCGATGCCGATCTCGAACGCGTGCGCGGCGATCCGCAGGGCGGTGTGGGAAGCGATCCGATTTGACGAGGAGATCGGGGGCGGCGAGGACCGCGCGTGGGCAATGGAGATCGTGAGGAGGGGACACGTCGTGGTATACGCGCCGACGGCGAGGGTATACCACTGGCACCGGGAGGGGGTGCTGCGGCACGCGTGGAGGGAATGGGAGCTTTTCCACAAGGAATACAAGCGCATCGGGTACATGGATGTGCTCAGGGGGGCGGCGGGCCAGGCGAAGCGACGCTTGGCGAACGTGTTTGGCGCGGAGGCGGCGACGCCCGCGCGGGCGCGGGTCGAGGGGCTCGTGCGGCTTCCGTTCGAGGCGGGGGCGTTTGCATTAGCGGGGTTCCTGTCGCTAGCGGACAGAGGCGGGGCGAGGTGGCGGAGCGCGTTCTGGCGGTAGCGGGAGAATCGTCGAGGTGCGTGCGTGTATGGCGTGACGCTGGGACTGGGGATCGTGGGCTTAGCGGCCGTGATGATGCTTCGGCCGACTCGGGGGCTCATGGTGTACCTGGGGGTGCTGTGCTGGTACGCGGCGTGGCAGCCTGCGCCGGTGCTGGGGATCAATCTGACGGCGCCGAGGATCATCATCCTGGGGCTGCTCATGCGCTGCGTCGTGGACGGGCGGCTGACGAAGCGGTTCCGATGGGCGTGGCTGGACACGCTGGTGGTCGTTTTCGCGGCGGCGGAGATCGTGTCGGGACTGATGACGAGCCCCACGGAGGTATTGCTTCAGAACCGGGCGGGGGCGCTCTTTGACACGGGCTTAGTGTATTTCGTGGGGCGACTAGCGATCGTGTCGCGACAGGACTACGCATTCGTGCTCAAGGGGCTCCTGGTGATCGCGGCGCCGATCGCGGTACTGGGGGTGATCCAGTCGGTGACGGGGAGCAACCCGTGGGGGAACCTGGTGAGGGCGGGGGAGATGGAGGGGGGGGCGATCCAGGCGGTGGAGGGGCAGACGGTGCGATGGGGGCTCTGGCGGGCGCGGGCGAACTTCTTTTCGCCGATCGTGTTCGGGTTCTTCTTCGCGTGCGTGGGGGCGTGCGGGGCGGGGCTGTGGAAGACGGTGACGGCGGGGAAGCGATGGAAGATCGGGGCGGGCCTAGCGGGGACGATGGTTGGCCTGGGGTCGTCGCTTTCAAGCGGGCCGCTGCTAGCGGCGGCGATCTCAGCGCCCGTCATCGCGGTGTATCGGT
This sequence comes from Planctomycetota bacterium, assembly GCA_043803205.1. GTDB lineage: Bacteria > Planctomycetota > DG-23 > JAZDKG01 > JAZDKG01 > JAZDKG01. The sequence continues at coordinate 39,137 of JAZDKG010000166.1, read as the reverse complement.
ACCGGCGCTACTGGAAGGCGGGGCTAGCGGTCTTGGGAGCAGGGCTCCTAGCGGCGGAGATCGGGAGCAACCGGCACTGGTACGAGGTCGCGGCGAGCTTCTGCTCGTTCAACCCGGCGACGGCGTACTATCGGATCGAGCTCGTGGAGGAGACGTTCTCCGGGGGGATGGAGGGGCACTGGCTCATGGGGTACGGATTGCGGGCGGGGGGGCAGGTGGCGGTGGCGGGGATCTCGCACTGGAAGCACCAGGACATCACGAACCACTACGTCTACGAGCTGATGCGGTTCGGGCTTCTGGGGCTTGTGCCGTTGCTTGCGGTGTTTGTGGGGGCGTTCTCGCGGGTGAGGAGGGCGTACCGATCCGCGGCGAGCGAATCGGACCGCTGGGTGGTGTGGTGCCTGGGGGCGATGTTAGCGGGGGCGGCGGCGAGCATGATGTCGGCGTGCTGGGAGGGACAGGCATACAGCCTGTTCTTCCTCTTTCTGGGAGCGACGGGGTCGATGCCGGGGATCGTGCGGGCGAGCGTAGAGAAAGGGGAGACGGCCGCCGCGGCGGCGAAGGGGGGCGTCCCATGACGGCGGAAAGGGGAGTGGACCTGTCGATCGTGGTGGTGTGCTTCAACGACCGGGAGGTGGTTGTGCCGTGTCTAGAGTCGATCCGGGAGGCGCGGCCAAAGCTGGAACTCGAAGTGATTGTGGTGGACAACGGGTCACGCGACGGGAGCGCGCAAGCCGCGCGCGAGGCGTATCCGGCGGCGCGGGCGCTAGCGCCCGGACGGAACCTCGGGTACGCAGGGGGGAACAATGCGGGTTTCCGCGAGGCGCGGGGCCGGTACGTGCTTTTCCTCAATCCGGACACCTTGATCCGGGAGGGGGCGCTTGAGCGGATGGTGGAGCGCGCGGATTCGGATGAGCGCTGCGGAGCGGCGGGGCCGCGGGTGGTGGGGCGGGACGGGCGCCTGCAGAGGTCGTGTTTCCGGTCGCCGAGGGTACTGGATTTCGCGGCGGTGGGGTTGATGCTGCACCGCATCCCCGGATACGAGAGGGCGGTGGGGCTGAACGGGTACCGGGACGCGATGTATGAGGGGCCGTTCGAGCCGGACGTGGTGAGCGGGTGCTGTATTCTCGCGCGCAGGGAGCTCCTGGAGCGGATCGGGGCTTTCGACGAGGAGTATTTCATTTATTTCGAGGAGACGGACCTGTGCGAGCGCATCCGGCGGGCGGGGTACAGGGTGCTGTATGTGCCCGACGCCGAGATCGTGCATCTCGGGGGGGCGACGACGGTGAAGCAGGAGACATGGTTTCGGATCCAGTTCGAGAAGAGCCGGCGGAGGTTCTTTCTCAAGCATCGGGGTCGGGGGCTAACGTGGGCGTCGGGGGCAATCCTCGCGGCGAGCCTTGCGCTGAGGCTAGCGCTGGGGGGGGCGGCGGCGGCCGTGACGCTCGGCCGGTGGCGGCGAGCGCGGGAAAAGACGGCGATGATCGCGCGAATCCTGGGATGGCAGTTAGGGCTTGTCGAGCAGGGGGAGAAGCCGACGTAGGACGGCCCCGCAGTCGCGGGGCGGGGACGGATGAGAGGAAAGGACGAAGAAGTGTCCGAGAAGGTGTTGGTCACGGGCGGGGCGGGGTTCATGGGGAGTCACGTTGCGCGTGAGCTTGTCGCGATGGGACGACAGGTGACGGTGGTGGACGACCTGAGCGGCGGGTTCCGAGAGAACGTGCCGAAGGGGGCGACGTTCGTGGAGGGGTCGGTGACGGACGCGGAGCTCGTGGAGAGGCTCTTCCGGGAGAACGGCTTCGAGCACGTCTATCACCTTGCGGCGTACGCGGCGGAGGGGCTGAGCCATTTCATCAAGCGGTTCAACCACACGAACAACCTGATCGGGTCGGTGAACCTGATCAACGGGGCGGTGAACCACGGGGCGGAGTGTTTCGTGTTCACATCGTCGATCGCGGTGTACGGGGAGGGGCAGCTACCGATGCGCGAGGAGATGACGCCGAGGCCGGAGGACCCGTATGGGATCTCGAAGTACGCGGTTGAGCTGGAGCTGGCCGCGTCGCGGAAGATGTTCGGGCTGGACTACGTGATCTTTCGTCCGCACAACGTGTACGGGGAGAACCAGAACATCGGGGACCGGTACCGCAACGTGGTGGGGATCTTCATGAACCAGATCCTCAAGGGGGAGCCGATGACGATCTTCGGGGACGGGAGTCAGACGCGGGCGTTCACGTACATCGGGGACGTGGCGCCGGTATTGGCGCGGGCGCCCGAGGTCGCGGAGGCGCGCAACCGCGTGTTCAACGTGGGGGCGGACGCGGTGGTGTCGGTGAACGAGCTTTCGGAGATCGTGGCAAGGGCGATGGGGGCGGAGCACAAGGTGCGGCACCTCCCGGCGCGGAAGGAGGTCGTCCACGCGTTCAGCGATCATAGTCTGCTGGAGCGGGTCTTCGGGGAGCGCGCGGAGACGGGCCTAGCGGAGGGGGTGAGAAGGATGGCGGCGTGGGTGAAGCGGGCGGGGGCGAGGACGAGCAAGCCGTTCGGGGAGATCGAGGTGCGCAAGAACATGCCGGAGGCGTGGCGGACGTGACGCTGGAGCGGAAGAGCTCGGTCGCAGGCGGCCCCGGGGTGGTGTGCTTCGGAGGGGAGGACTGGTGGTACCACAACCGGGGGCACTTCGACATCCAGATCATGAAGCACCTAGCGGAGAGGATGCCGGTGCTGTACGTCAACTCGATCGTGATGCGCAAATTCAACGTGGGCGAGGGGGGGATGTTCTGGAAGAGGCTTGCGCGCAAGGCGCGGAGCATCGGGAGGGGCCTAGTGCGGGCTGGGGAGAACTTTCACGTCTATAGCCCCCTAGCGCTCCCGGTGCATCACGTCGCGGGGGCGCGAGAGGCGAACGCGAGGCTCGTTCGGGAACAGGTGGCAGCGGCGGGGCGGCGGCTGGGGATGGCGCGGCCGATCATATGGGTCGCTTGTCCGGCGGCGTGCGACGCGGCGCTCGCCATGGAGAGGAGGGCCTTAGCGTACCAGCGGACGGACCGGTATGAAGAGTACCCCGGGACGGACGCGGAGCAGATCCGCGCGTACGACCGGCGGCTCAAGGAGGCGGCGGACGCCACGTTCTACGTCAACCATCGAATGATGGAGGAGGAGACGAGCGAGTGCCGGCGGGCGGTCTTCCTCGACCACGGGGTGGACTTCGAGCGGTTCGCGGAGGCGGAGGAGTCGGGCGTCGTCCCGAGGGAGATAGCGGGGATCAAGGGGCCTATCGCGGGGTACTACGGGGACATCGACGCGCACATCGTGGACGTGGAGATGCTCGAGACGCTCGCAGGTATCTTAGGGGAGTTCCATTTCGTGTTCGTGGGGACGAGCACGACGGACGTGAAGGGGCTCGCGAGCAGAGAGAACGTGACGATGATCGGCAGGCGCCCGTATGAGGAAATCGCGCAGTATGGAAAGCGCTTCGACGTAGCGATCATGCCTTGGCGGAGCAACCGCTGGATCGACTCGTGCAACCCGGTGAAGCTCAAGGAGTATTTAGCGCTGGGGAAGCCGGTGGTGTCGACGCCCTTCAGCGAGCTAGAATACTACCGGGACGTCGTGTATGCCGCGCGCGGGGCGGAGGGGTTCGCGGCGGCGATCCGGCAAGCGGCGGCGGAGGACGGTCCCGAGCGCATCGCGCGCAGGCGGGAACGCGTGCGGGGGTATTCGTGGGAGAGCCGGGCGGAGCTGGCGTTAGGGGCTCTAGCAGAACCAGACACGGCCGCGACGCCTTGAGAAGGAAGAATTCGGAACATGACGCGGAACTGGGGACGTCCCTTCGGGTTGCAGCGGGACGGCATCGGCTGCTGCGTTGCTCCTCGTCGCCATATCTCTCCTTTGATATGCCTCCTCGTCGCGCCTTGCACCCGACGCCGTCGCGGTCGCAACGCGACTCGCGCCTGGTTCTGTTAGAGCCCCTTAGCATCGCTGGGAATCGTGTAGAGAGGAGAAGATGAAGATCGCGCTGGTGGCATCGGCGGGGGGTCACATGAGCGAGCTTCTGCTGCTCGAGGAGGCGTGGAAGGGGCACGAGCACTTCTTCATCACGACGGGGGAGATGGTGGCGGAGGAGCTTGCGGGGCGGTACGGCAGCCGGGTGTACGTGCTGGGGGAAGCGAACCGGCGGCAGCCGCTGCGGATGCTGAGGGCGCTCTGGAGATGCGCGGGGGCGATGCTGCGGGAGCGGCCCGACGCGGTGTTGAGCCTGGGGGCGGCGTGCGGGTGCCTTGCGGGGCTCATCGGGAAGGCTACGGGCGCGAAGCTCGCGTGGGTGGACAGCATCGCCAACGTGGAGCAGGCGTCGCTGTCGGGGCGGATCGCGAGGCCCTTCGCGGATCTCTTCCTCGTGCAGTGGCCCGGGGTCGCCGAGAGATGCAGGGGGGCGGAGTACCGGGGGGAGCTTCTATGATCTTCGTGACGGTGGGAACGCAGTTTCCGTTCGACAGGCTAGTGCGGGCGGTGGACGAGGCGCTCGGGGAGGGGGCGGCCGGGGAGGCATTCGCGCAGGTGGGGGTCGGGGGATATCGCCCGCGAAACATGGGGTGGGCGGAGACGCTCGAGCGGGAGGAGTTCCTCGAGCGCGTGCGGCGGGCCAAGATGGTCGTGGGCCACGCGGGGACGGGGACGATCTTAGCGGCGCTGGAGGCGGGGAAGCCGCTACTGGTGATGCCTCGCCTAGCGCGGCACGGGGAGAGCGTGAACGATCATCAGGTCGGGATCGCGCTCGCGTTCGCGTCCCTGGGACACGTGATACTAGCGAGGGACGAGAGGGAAGTCGCGGGGAAGATGGGGGAGCTTGCGCGCCTTGTGCCGAGGCCTCGAACGGCGAGGCGGGGGCCCGTGGTCGCGAGGGTGAAGGAGTTTCTGGACGCGGTCGAGAGGACCAAGGGGGGGCAAGACGGGTGAAGATGTGGTATGATACGGTTCTAGCATGAGCAGTTCTCGCGCGGCGGAATAGAGGCAGGTACGGGAGATTCGTGGAAACGACGACGGTGGTCATCTTGGCTGGGGTGAGGGATTTCGGGCGATGTCCGGTCGAGACGGAGATCCCGAGGGGACTGTGGAGGATGATAGACCGTCCCTTAGCGGGATACCAGCTCGAGGAGCTCGCGCGGGTCGGGGTGAAGCGGGCGGTTGTGTGCATTGGGGGGGATGAGGGGGAGGGGGGGGAACTCTTGGCGGACGCAGCTTGCGAAGAGCCCGCCGGGATGGGGATGGAGGTCACCTTCCTGCGCGACCGGATGCCGAGGGGGTCGGCGGGGTGCGTGAAGGATGCCGTCCGTGGGGACGGGGCGAGCGAGGTGCTGATTCTGGAGTGCGGGCTTGCGCACCTCGCGGACGTGGCGGGGATGCTTTCGGAGCACCGGCGCACAGCGGCGGACATGACGGTGTTTACAGATGGCGGAGGCATGAACGACACGGGGGAGAGGGTGCCGGCGGGGGTATACGTTTGCACGAGAAGGGCGCTGGACTTCGTCGCCGACGGAGGCTACCAGGACATCAAGGAGCAGCTTATACCGGCGCTCCTGCGGGCGGGGAAGACGGTGCGGGCGGCGGAGCTTCCGGGGGAAGTCGCCAGGGGCAGGGACCTTGGAGCGTATTTGCGGGTGGCACAACGAACGATCGAGAGGGGCCTAGTGGATCGGCGCAGCCCGCCGCAGGCGGAGAAGCCGGGGGGGCCGGCGGAGGGGGCGGTGTTCGTGGACGGCGACGCGGAGGTGGACGCGACGGCGCGGATCGCGGGGCCGGCGGCGGTGCTATCGGGAGCGAAGGTGGGAGCGGGGGCGGTGATCGTCGGCCCGGCCGTGGTGGGAAGAGGAGCGCTGGTGGCGCAGGACGCGGTGGTGGAGGGAAGCGTTCTCTGGGACGGCGCCTCAGTCGGGCCGGGGGCCTTCGTGTCGCGATCGCTCTTGGCAGAGGGGGCGCGGGTCGCAGCAGGGGAAAAGATCATCGGGCGAAGCGTCGCGAACCGAAGGTCTGCGGCGAGCGGGACGGAGGAAGCGATCCCGGGGCAGGTGAAGAGCGAAGCGACGGAGACGACCGCGGGGCGAGGGGACGCGATGAGAAGGGGGGCTTGGGGATACGGGCTTGCGCTCGGCGCGGTGGGGATCGCTTTAGCGTGGTCGTACAGCGGCGTATGGTTGAATCTCTGGAAGGTGTGGATGAAGAACGACAACTACTCGAGCGGGGTACTTGTGCCCTTCTTAGCGGCGTATGTCGCGCTGACGCGGCGAAAGGAACTCGCCGGGGTGGCAGCGAGACCATGCTACTGGGGGGCGGCGATCGTGGTTCTGGGGTTCGCGATGCTGATAGCGGGGATGATTTTGGACTTCGCGTCGGCGGAGAGACTTTCGCTCGTGGTGGTGATCTGGGGGCTGGCGCTTCTTTTCTTCGGGACGGAGGTGGTGCGGCGGCACGTCTGGGTGCTCGCCTATCTTCTGTTGATGCTTCCCTGGCCGAACCGTTTGTATCTAGCGGTGTCGCTGCCGCTGCAGAGCTGGGCGACGGCAAGCGCGGTATGGTGCCTGGAGCTTCTGGGATGGCTAGCGGTGCGGGAGGGGAACGTGATCCACGTGGGGACGTCCACGGTGGCGGTGGCGGAGGCGTGCAGCGGACTGCGGATGCTGACGGCGTTTCTAGTGGTGTCGGGCCTCGTGGCGATGCTGGTGAGGAGGAGCTTCTGGGAGAAGGCGCTGCTGCTGGTGTCGAGTGTGCCGATCGCGATCTTGTGCAATACGCTGAGGTTGACGGTGACGGCGATCGCGTTCACGAGGGGGTACGGGGAGGCGACGAACGAGTTCTTCCACGACGTCGGGGGGATCGCGATGGTGCCGGTGGCGCTGGCGATTTTAGCGGGGGAGCTCTGGGTGACGAAGCGGCTCTTCGTCCCGACAGAGGGGGGCGGGGGAAAAGGACCCATGAGGAGAAGCGAGAGAGATGGATGAGAGCATGATGCCGCCTGCAGGCGCTCCGGGGCGGGATATTCAGCGCGTGGACGTCTCGTACCTGGGGGAAGGGACGGAAGGCGCGGAGGGCGGCATGGAGATCGTGCAAGTCCTCGCGCGGAAGTGGAAGCTAGCGGCGCTCGTGGCGCTGCTCGTGTGCGCGGTCGGGCTGCCCATGATCTGGTTTCTGGTGAAGCCGCTCTATACGGCGACGAGCGCGATCGAGATCGCGCCGGTGATCCCGCGGATCGTGTTCGAGGACGAAGCGGGGCCGGTGCCGTTCTACTCGAACTTCATGAACACGCAGGCGGCCCTCATCATGAGCACGCGAGTGCTGTATCCGCTGCTCGAGGAGCCGGTGGTGCGCAATCTCGAGTATCTGAAGAAGGCGGAGAACCCGCTGGATGAGCTGCGGGAAAGGATGAGGGCCGCTGAGCAGCGGGGGTCGCAGCTTCTGCTTGTGTCGATGACGGCGGAGGACCCGAAGGCGGCGGCGGAGATCGTGAACGCGGCGGTGCGGGTGTACATGCGGATCGAGGGAGGGACGGAGGCGACGAGCGAGGATGAGAAGCTGCGGACGCTGGAACGGGAGCGGGACTCGGCGTCGGAGAAGCTGCGGGGGCTCTACGAGACGATGCACCAGCTAGCGCAGGAGTTCGGGAGCTCGGACTACCAGGGGCGCCAAGACGTGATGTTGGCGCGGGTGCAGGGACTCCAGGAGCAATTGACGCAGGTGGAGACGGCGCGGATCGCGATCGAGGCGCAACTGGCGATGTTCGAGGAGGAGACGGCAGAGCGACCGGCGGAGAGCCGGCCTGCTGGGAGCCAGCCCGCGGAGAGCCGACCGGCGGAGAGCCGTCCGACGACACGGGAGGCGGGAGTGGCGCGGCTGCGGAGGGAGTACATCAACGCGGACCCGCTCGTGAGCGCGCTCATGAACCGGATCGTGGAGATCGAGCAGAGCTACGATCTCGTGGCGCTGCGGTGGCAGTCGGAGGACGTGCCGGAGCTGGTGCGGATGCGCGAGTCGCTCTCGACGATCCGCCGCAAGCTCGACGAAAGCCGCGAGAAGGCGGGGAGGGAGTTCGACGCGTTCATGGAGGAGGAGGCGCTCGTCAAGAGGGAGCAGACGCGGGCGGCGGTCGAGGAGAGGCTGCGGATGCTGCAAAGTCAGGAGGAGCACATCCGGAACCTGCTCGAGCAGCAGAACGAGGATGCGGTGACGCTGGGGCGCAAGGGCTTGGCGATCAAGAAGCTGGAGGACGAAATCGCGCTCACGCGGGACCTGCACCAGACCTTGGCGCAGCGGATCCAGGTGCTGCGGGTGGAACGGCAGCGGCCGGCGCGGGTTCGGGTGGCGTATGAGGCGGAGGCGCCGAGGGAGCCGTCGCGGGACAAGCGGTCGAAGTACAGCGTAGTGCTGGCTATCGGGGCGGCGCTGTTCGGCGGGGTGTTCGTGGTGTTGGCGAACCAGATGAACCGGCGGATCGAGAGGCCGTCGGACGTGGAGGCGCAGCGCGGGCTGCGGGTGCTGGGGACGACGCCGAAGTTCAGGCAGGTCGGGGAGGAGGAGGAGCACCGGGCGGCGCTGGAGGACGACTACCGGACGATCCGGGTGAACCTGATGCTGAGCGCGGGGAAGAAGCGGGGGCACGTGATGGCGATCGGAAGCCCGCAGGGGAGCGACGGGAAGACGACATTCGCGATCAACCTAGCGACGAGCATCGCGATGACGGGGAAGCGGGTGCTCCTGGTGGACGGGGACATGCGCAAGCCCGACGTGGGGAGGTATCTGCGACTGGACAGCTCGCGGGGGCTGCCTCAGGTGCTCGCAGGGGAATGCGAGCTGAAGGATGCGCTGCAGCGGACGATGGTCACGACGCTGGAGGTGCTGCCGAGCAACCGGAGCGGACACTATCAGACGGAGCTCCTAGCGGGGGAGAAGCTGCCGGAGATGATCACGCAGCTTCGGGAGCAGTATGACGAGATCGTGATCGACACGCCGGCGATCCTGGGATTGCCGGACGCGAAGCTGTGGGCGCGCTTGGCGGATACGGTGGTGCTGGTGGCCAGGAGCGAGAAGACGAGCGCGCGGGACCTCGCGGAGGCGCGCGTGCGGATGGAACAGGTGGGGGTGAAGATCTCGGGGGTGGTGCTGACGGACGTGCGCAGCCGCGACAGCTATCAGAAGTATTACCATCGTTACGGACGGGGGTGGACGGAGGAGCCGCCCGCGCGGGAAGGCGGCGAAGGGGACGGGGGTCTCCTCTTCAGGCGGGGAGGGGAAGAGAGGGAGGAAGGGGAGCAGAAGGGGAAGGAAGGGGCATAGGCGGGCGCGATGAACGCAGTCATCATCATGCCGGAAGAGGAGACGGGCGGGCCGGCGGGGGAGCTTCTTGCGCTGGCGGCGTCGCGGGGATGGATGGGGTCGCGGCGCAAGGGTGTGCCCTTCAGGGTGAAGGCGTTGGCGGCGCCGGCCTCGTGGAAGGGGGGGAGCCGGGCACCACGGGTGGAGAGCTTCGGGAAAGGGAGGGGCGCGGGACGGATCCTCGAGGAGGTCGCGGGGAAGGGGAAGTGGGCGGCGATCCTCAACGGCAGGTTCGCCATCGAGATCGAGGCGGGGACGGTCCAGAGGGCGCTGGCGCAGTCGGACGCGGGGGTGGTCCTTGTGAAGGTCGCGCAGGAGCAGGCCGGATACCGCGAGAGGCTGCGCGTGGCGGAGGACGGGACGGTGCTGGGGTTCCAGCGGTCGTATCGCGACAGGATCGAGCCGTGGGAGGCGGGGGAGGACTGGCCGCACGCGGTGATCCTTTCGCGCCGGGCGCTCGAGAAGGTTGCACGCGCGGGCGGGGAGAGCTTCCGGGATCTCCTGGAGCGGTGCAAGGAGGCGGGGCTCGCGGTGCGGGCGATAGCGGTCGGCGGGCGGTCGAAGGACCTAGCAAGCGCGGAAGGGCTGCGTCTGCATTTCGTGAATCTATCGGAGGGGACCGAGTCGAATGTTGCGCGAGGGGCGCGGATCGCCGAGGGGGCGCGAATCGAAGGAGCCGCAATCGTCGAGAATGGGGCGAGGATCGAGGAGGGGGCGGTCGTGATCGGGCCGGCGTTCGTGGGGCAGGGGGCGCGGATCGGCCGCGGATGCGTGGTGCGGGGGAGCATCGTGTTGCCGGGGGCGACGGTCGAGGCGGGGAGGGTCGTGCGGGAGGCCGTCGTGAGGAAGGACGGGACCGTGGAAGCGGCTCGAGTCGGCTGGGTCGAGGAGGAGGCGGGGTCGTTCCGGCGGTGGCCGGCGCTGTCGTACGGGCGACTGGGGAAGCGGGCGCTGGACATCGCGGGGGCGACGGCGGCGCTCCTGGTCTTGGCGCCCCTCTTGGCGGTCGTTGCGATCGCGATCAAGGCGAGCTCGAGGGGGCCCGTGTTCTACCGGGAGCGGCGGCAGGGGAGACACGGGCGGGAGTTCCCGTGCGTCAAGTTCCGGACGATGGTGACGGACGCGGCGTCGATGCAGGGGGAGCTTCGGGGGATGAGCGAAGTGGACGGCCCGCAGTTCAAGATCGCGCGCGATCCGCGGACGACGCTGGTGGGGGCGTTCCTGCGCGCGACGAACCTGGACGAGATCCCGCAGTTTCTGAACGTGGTCGCGGGACAGATGAGCATCGTGGGGCCGAGGCCGTCGCCGGAGCGGGAGAACCAGCTTTGTCCGCGGTGGCGGGAGGCGAGGCTTTCGGTGCGGCCGGGGATCACGGGGCTGTGGCAGGTGTCGCGCAGGAGGAAGGAGGGGATGGATTTCCAGGAGTGGATCTACTACGACACGAAATACGTGCGGGAGCTGTCATTTGGGCTCGACGCCCGAATCGCTCTGGCGACGGCACAGGTGCTGGCGGCGGGGTTCGCGGCGCTGTTTGCAGGGGAAAGGGGGAGGGGCGACGTCGCGGACGGGTTCGCCGTAAGGGGTTTGCCGTGAAAGAGGCCGGCGGGGACGGCTGAGGAGCCCGCGGCGCCGTCGCGGGGACGCGGACTAGAAGAAAGGGAGCAAGATGCCAGGCTCGAGGAAGAAGTCGCCGCATCGGCTGAAGTTCAATTGGCAACTGGCGCTGGTGCTGTTGCTGGCGGCGGGGGTGCTGGGCGGGACGCTTTTCGCGCTGCACAAGTGGAGGAGGCGGTATTTGGCGGCGGGGGCGCTGGACCGGGGGCTCGCCGCGTACGAGGCGAAGGAGTGGGTCACGGCAGCGCAGGAGCTTGGACGGTACTGCGCCGTGCACCGCTCGGACGTGGAGGCGTGGCTGAAGTATGCGGACGCTCAACTTCACGTTCAGCCGCAGCATCGGGGAAACGTGGAGCAGGCTGTGGGGGCGTACCGGCAGGTTCTGCGACTGGAGGAGACGAATCGGGAGGCGTCGATGCGGGCGTCGCGGATCTACGTGCAGGTAGGGATGCCCGCGGAGGCGGAGATGATCCTGACGCGTTATCTGGGGCAAGGGGATGATCCAGCAGGCGGGGGACGGGAGCTATTGGCGATGGCGCTTGCGGGGCAGAGGAAGTTCCGGGATGCGGCCGGGGAGGTGCGGAAGGTGATCGAGGCGCACCCGGAGGAGGTCGGGGCGTATGTGATCTTAGCGCAACTGATGCGGGAGCGGCCCGAGGAGGTGCCGGGATCGCCCCTCGAGCAACTGGGGACAGCCGTCGAGAAGAACCCGGGGTCGGCGGAGGCGCATATCGCGCTCGGGACGTATCTCATGCGATGGGGCGCGACGGCGCAGGCTCGGGAGGGGGGGGTGCGGCAACTCGAGAAGGCGAGGGAGTGCGACCTTTCCTCGGCGGCGATGCGGGTGACGCTTGCCGGGCGGCTCATGGACGCGGGGAAGCTCGCGGAGGCCGAGGAGGAACTCGAGCGCGCCGACGAACAGGATCCGGCGAGTCTCTCGCTGTGGCTGACGTGGGCGAGGCTGGCGCGGGCGAAGGAGTCGCCCGAGGAGGCGGAGGAAGTCGCCAGGCGGGGGCTGGCGGCGCTGGGGAAGGAGGACTATCTCTTCTTAGCCCCGGCGGCGGAGCTTTTCCTTTACGCGCGGAACGACGGGGAGGCGGAGGCGTGTCTAGCAAAGATCAAGGAGGTGGATCCGAAGGCGGCGAGCATCACGGTCTTGGAGGGACTGATCGCACTAGCGCGAGGGGAAGCGGCCAAGGCGGCAAGAAGCCTGCGGGAGGCGGCGCAGCAGCCGGGGGCGGCGCCGACGGTGCGGCTAGCGCTTGCGCGAGCCTACGAGGGGATCGGGGACCGCGAGGGGGCGATCCGGGAGCTGAGGGGGACGGTGGAGTCGTGGCCGAACGTGCCGGCGGCGCGGATCGCGCTGGCGAAGGCGCTGGGGAACGCGCGGGCATGGGAGGAGGCGCTGGAGCACTCGCGGGAGGCGGTGCGCCTGGAGCCGGAGAATCGGGATGCGGTTACGACGGACCTCTACGTGCGGGCGAACCTAGCGCTGCGCGCCGGCGAAGAGGGGAAAGAGCGGTTTGGGGGGATCGCGGGAGAAATCCGGAAGCTGCGGGAGCGCTATCCGGACGACATGCGTCTAGCTCTTTTGGAAGTACAGGTCGCGGGGGCGAGGGGGGACGTGAAGCAGGCGGGGGAACTGGCCCGGGCGCTCCAGGGGTCGCCTGAGGCGAAGCTTCAGGCAGAGCTGCTTGAGGTGAGCGTGCGGTGGAAGAAGGGGGAAAAGGAGAAGGCGTTCGCGCGGATGGGGGAGATCCTATCGGAGCATCCGGGGGAGCCGGGGGCGGTGCTGCAGCTTGCGGAGATGCTGGTCCAGGAGAAGAAGCCCGACGAGGCGGAGGCGGTGATCGCGAAGGGGATCGAGGCGGTCCCGCAGTCGCGGGGTGACGCGCGACGGGACCTTGAGGTCACGCTCGCCCGGTTCTTGGCGCAGCGCGGGGAGCGGGGGAAGGCCCGGGAGAGGCTGCGCGCGGTGATCCGGGGGCGTCCGGACGACCTCCAGGCGCGGATCGCGTTGCTTGGGTTGTTCGATTCGCCGGACGACCCGGAGGCGCAGAAGACCGTGGAGGAGGTGAAGCGGATCGAGGGAGGAGAGGGGCCGAGGTGGCGGCGGGAGCAGGCGCGGCTGTGGCTAGCGTCCAAGGACTGGGAGAAGCACACGTCGAAGATCGTGGAGCTTCTCAAGGCGAACGTGCAGAAAGACGGGCGCGATGTGGAGAGCCTGCTCCTCCTGGGGGCGGCGCACGAGAAGGGGGGACGGGGACGGCTTGCGATCGAGGCGTACCGGCAGGCGTATGAGCGGGACGGGAGCTCGGGACAGGCGCTCGTGCGCCTCGTGAGCGCGCTTCAACGGGCGAACGAGCTCGATGAGGCGGAGCAACTCCTTGGGGAAGCGGGCGGACGGGGGGAGGGAGGAGCGCTCTCGGGGCTCGTGCTCGGGCAGCAACTGCGACAGGGGAGATTAGAGGACGCGTCGGCGACCCTGGAGGAGATGATCGCGCAGGAGCCCGGGAACGCGGGACTGCGGATCGTGCTTGCGAGCCTCAAGATGCGGCAGGACAAGCTCGACGAAGCGCGGGCGATCCTTGGGAAGCTGGACGAGAAGGAGCCGGCGGTGCTCATGACGAAGGCGCAGCTCCTGTTCCGGGAGGGGAAGACGGAGGAGGGGCTCGCCGCGTGCGACAAGCTGGTGGGAGTCCCGCGGTCGTTCCGCGGCGGCGGGAGAGGTGCAGGCGCACCTCTTCCGGGCGCGGGCGCTAGCGGCGGCGGGGAAACTCGACGCGGCGCAGCAGGACTACGAGGAGGTCACGAAGCTGGCGCCCGACAAGGCGCAGAGCTGGATCACGCTCTCGGACTTCCTGGGGGGGAGAAACGACCGCATTGGGGCGACGATGGCGATCGAGAAGGCGCTGCGGGCGGAGCCGAATGCGCCGGCGGCGGCGATCCGGGCGGCGGGGCTTTATTCCATGAGCGCGGACGCGGACGTGCGCCGGAAGGCGCCTGAGGTGATCGAGGCGGCGCTCCGGGCGCACCCGGAGGACGCGGAGCTGGCGCTCGTCAAGGCGCGGAACCTCCTGGGGCAAAGGACGGCGGCGGGACGCGCGGAGGCGCGCCGGGTTCTCGAGCGGGTGACGCAGGCGCACCCCGGGCGGGTGGACGCGTGGATGATGTTGGCGCAGACGTCGCTTCTGGAGGGGCTGCCCGACGCGGCGCTGGACGCGGTGTCGAAGGGGCTGGCGGCGGGGCCGAGCGAGGGGCAGAGGCGGGGGCTGATGTTTCTCAAGGCGGACGCGGAGAAAGTGCGGTGGCCGGCGATCGCGGCGACGACGCTTCGGGAGCTGTGGGAGGGGAACCGGAAGGACCTTGCGGCGGGGCTGGCGCTGGCAAGCGCGTACCGGAGCTCCGGGGACGCAAGAAAGGCCATCGGGCAGCTCGAGGAGATGCAGGGGGTGTTCGAGGGGGCGGAGCGCTTAGCGGTGGACTTGGCGCTTGCGGATGCGTATGAGGGGGCCGGGCAAGGAGAGAAGGCGCTGGCTATCACGCGGGGAGCGGCGGCGAGCTCGCCCGACGACGCCAGGCCGGTCTTGGCGGTGATGCGGATGCTGCTCAAGGACGGGAGGGTGGAGGAAGCGCGCGGGGAGATCGAGGCGTGGCGAAAGGCGCACCCGGAGGACGCGATGACGATGATGCTATCGAGCCAAGTCGCGGTGCGGGCGGGGGAGGCGCTGAAGGCGAGCGCGGAAGCGGTCGAGCGGGACAAGGGACGCGCGGCGACGGAACTAGCGTATGAGCTGGCGAAGGCGACGGCCCTAGCGAGACCCGAGGACGCGGGGGCGAAGCTCGCGCTGGCCACGGTGGCGCAGATCGTCGGGAGGACGGACGAGGCGGAGGGCCTGTACCGTGAGGTGCTGACGAAGGCAGCGGCCAATCCGATCGCGCTCAACAACCTAGCCTGGCTCCTGTGCGAGGAGAAGAAGGAGTATGACGAGGCTCTGGCGCTAGCGGATCGGGGACGGGAGAGCGCCCAGGGATTCCCGGACCTCGTGGACACGCGCGGGGTGATCTACTACCGGATGGGGAGGCTTCCGGAGGCGAAGAAGGAGCTGGAGACAGCGGTGCAGATGAGCCTAGCGGCGGGAGGTTCGGCCGCTTCCGCGAAGTTCCACCTAGCGAGGGTGCTCGCGGGGCTCAGGGAGCAGGACGAGGCGGTTTCCCTTTTGGAGGAGAGTCTCGCAAGGCCACCCGTTGCGGGGGGCATTGTGGGAGCGGAGCGGGAGGAGGCGGAGGCGCTGCTCAAGGGCCTCAAGGGGGGCTGACGGAGGCGGGGAGAGGCTTCAGGCTGAAGGCTTTACCCTGAAGGGCTCCACATAGAGGGATCCTTCGCGCCAGTCGCCGACGCCGTCCCAGAGGTAGTCGAGGGTGGCGGCGAGCTCGGGGCGTCGGGGGGAATCGAGTCGTGAGAGGGTGAGGGCCGCCAGCTCTCTCATGAGGTCGGTTCCGCCGGTCTGCCAGGTCTCGAAGCCGAGGCGGGCCGCTTCGTCGGCTCTGCGGCGGCGCAGTTGCGGGGGGGAGGGATCGCGGAGGAGGAGGGAGAGGCGATCGGCGCGGTCGAGGAGGAGGGGGCGGAGGGCCTCGATATGGGCGCGGTAGTCGGCGCGGACTTTTGCGAGGATGCGTTCGTTCTCCTGGGCGCGGGCGGCGCGCAGGTCGCGTTCGCGAGCGAGGCGGGCGGCGCGCAGGCGTCGCGTGGAGGGAAGAGCGGATTCGATGATGCCGAGGAGGGGGTCAAGGACGAGCCAGATCGTGCAGGCGGGGAGGATGGTTCCAAGGGCGGCGCCGCGGACGGCAACGGTGGCGCCTTCGGTGAAGGAGTAGAAGGCGGCGCCGGCCAAGCCGCCCAGGATGGGGGTGACGAGGTAGAAAAGGCGGTAGGGGGCGAAGCCCGTGAGGGGGTGTTCGTCCGGGATGCGCTCGCCGACGACTCCGCGGGCGACGGCGAAACCGTAGATGAGAGCGGCGAGGAGGACGAGGACGAGGCCGGGGACGCTCAGGGAGAGAATGGCCCAGCCGTGCAGGCCGGTCTGGTGGAAGCTCCAGAAGAGGATGATGGCGGCGCCCGCGATGAACTGTGCGGTGACGAGGAGGTGAAGGATTCGGAGGCGGCGTTCCAGGGGCACGGATCAGCTCCTCGGGGAAGGGCGGGCCTGAGTATACGCGGGCGGGGGGGAGAGAGAAGAGTCTCACGCAAAGAGGGCAAAGGATGCAAGGTCGCAAAGGGGAGCAGACAAAGACGGACTGTGCGGACGATCCGGGTCAGCGGAAGCCCGGGAGCCAGTCTGAGAGGTGGAAGCGGGGGAAGATGTTGATGCCGGCGGCGGACTTGAGGACGTAGAGGGACAGGAAGAGGAGGCCAGCAAGGAAGACGAAAAGGAAAGCGAGGACGAGGGCAATGGCGGCACGGGTGGCGCGGCGGCGGCGCTCGACGAGGATGCCGCGCACGGCGCGTCTGCGGTCCTTCCCGAGGATGAGGACGAAATAGACGCGGAGGAAGTAGAGGGGGATCACGAAGCGGAGGTCGATCGCATGACGGGACCGGGAGCGGGAGCGCTCGAGCGCATCGCGCAAGCCGTCCCACTGTGCGCGGGTAAGGGTGGAGGCGACGTCGGGGGAGACGTGGGCGAGCACGTTTTCGACGAAGGGGTCGCCCGGGGGCATCTCGGTCATGGGGCATCCCTGGAAGGCGCAACGGATCCGGACGGTATATCGACAGGAAGGCGGGCGGACTCGGGGGAAAACGGGAGGTCAGGGCGAGTCGGCGGGGGGCTGCGTGCGGGGCGCGGGAAGGGTGAAGAAGAAGGTGGCGCCTTCGCCGGGGCGGGAGTCGGCCCATACGCGGCCGCCATGGCGGCGAATGATGCGCTCGACGATCGCCAGTCCCACGCCGGTGCCCTCGAACTCGGCGTCGGAATGGAGTCGGCTGAAGACGCTGAAGAGCTTGTCCTTGTACTGCATGTCGAAGCCGATGCCGTTGTCGGAGACGTAGTAGACGACCTCGTCGTCCGGCGCCTGCGGGACTTGCGCCCCGACCTCGATGCGGGCGGAAGGGCGCGCGCGGGTGAACTTGAAGGCGTTGGAGAGGAGGTTGGCGAGGACCTGGCCGACGAGGGAGGGGTCGGCGACGGCGGGGGGGAGGCTGGAGAGGGAGACCTCGACACGGCGGGCGGGCTCGAGCGCGGCGAGCTCGGAGAGGGCCGCCTTCGCCAGGGAATCCATGTCGACGCTTGATAGGCGCAGGTCGACGCGGCCGGCGCGGGAAAAGCGCAGGAGGTCGTCGATGAGCCGGGTCATCCAGCGGGCGCTTCGGCGGATGGCGTCGAGGTGGCCGCGAGCGGGTTCATCGAGGGCGTCCGCGTGGTCGCGGAGGAGGAGCTGGGCGAAGCCGTCGATGGAGCGGACGGGGGCGCGCAGGTCATGGGAGACGCTGTAGGAGAAGGCTTCAAGGTCGGCGGTGCGCTCGCGGACGCGCGTTTCGAGCTCCCGCGCGTGGCCGCGGACCTGCTCGTCGAGGCGGGCGTGGCGGATGGCGACGGCAAGGGTCCGGGGGATCTCGGAGAGGACCTCGCGGGTTTCGTCGGTGAGGGAAGAGGGGGATTCGACGGCGAGGTTGATGGCGCCGATGAGATGTCCCTGCGCAACCAGGGGCGCGACGATGTAAGAGCTCAGGCCCTCCGCGCGCAGGCGGGCGAGGTGCCCGGAGGAGTCGGGGAGGTCGCCGATATCGGGGACGAAGCGGACCTCGGCGGCGCGCATTGAATCGAGGTTCTGGAAGGTGTCGATGGGATAGACAAAGCCGACGCCGAACGAGGTGGGAAGGCTGGTATCGAGGGCGAGGACGGAAGCTTTTCGAGCTTCCTCGTCGAAAAGGAGGACGACGGCGCGGGGGGAGGGGAGGAAGGGACGGATCCGGCGCAAGGCGTCGCGGGCGATCGCCTCAATCGGTTTGCCGGCGAGGATCCCTTCGTCGATCTCGTGGCGGGCTTCGAGGCGATCGGCGTAGCGGCGAAGGGCTTGCTGGGCGCGTCTGCGGGCGGTGACGTCGCGGGAGACGCCGAGGAGACCGGTGGGGCGGCCTTGGGGATCACGCAAGAAAGAGATGTGGACTTCCGCCCAGACGGTGGAGCCGTCCTTGCGGACGATCTCGACCTCGACGGTTTCGGAGCGGAGGGGATCCGGACCTTCGGACCGCTCGAGAGCGAGGTTCTTCGTGAAAGCTTGGTAGGCGAGGGCGGCGGAGGCCGGGGTGAGCACTTCGTCAATGCGGCGGCCGACGGTCTCCTCGGGGGTGAAGCCCCGCTGCAGGGCGACAGAGGGGCTGGCGTAAGTGAGGCGGAGGTCCAGGTCGGTCGTCCAGATGACGTCGGAGACATTCTCGGCGAGGAGGCGGTAGAGGGCTTGGCTCGCGTCGCGGGCCTCATCGGCGCGTCGGCGCTCGGCGATCTCGATGCGCAGCAAGTCGTTGGCGGCGGCGAGGTCGGCGGTGCGGTCTTCGACCTTACGCTCGAGGTCGAGGCGGGCGTCGAGGAGATCGTGTTCGAGAAGCTTGCGCTCCGTGACGTCGGTGATGAAGCCCTCGAGGGCGAGGAGGTCCCGATCGGGGGAGAAGACGCCTCGGCCCTGTTCCCAGACCCACTTGACGGAGCCGTCCCGAGGGAGGATACGGTAGATGAGGCGGAAGGGACGATGCGAGCGGAGGGCGCGCTGGACTTGGGACCAGACGTCTTCGGCGTCGTCCGGATGGATGAGGCGTCCGTAGGAGGTGACGCGGTTGGCAACTAGCCCGGAGGGCGGATAGCCCGTGAGCTCGAGGGCGCCGTCGCTGACGAACTCCATGGTCCAGTCGCGATCGTTGCGACAGCGGTAGGCCATGCCGGGTAGGTTCGTAAGGAGGGTGGAGAGGCGGCGTTCGCTTTCGGCGAGGGCTTCCTCCGCGCGGCGGCGGTCGGAGAGGTCGGCGAGGAGACAGACGTAGCCACGGACGTTGCGTGCGCCGTCGGCATCGGGGATGAGGGTTCCGGAGACGTATCGGGAGGAAGGTACGGTGGGGGGGAGGAAGCCTTCGAAGGAGACGGTCTTGCCGGAGAGGGCAGCAAGGATGTTGGGACGGGCAACCTCGTACGCTGCGGGGCCGACGACCTCGACGACGGCTTTCCCCACGAAGTCGTCGGCGTTGCCGCCAAACCAAAGGGCGTAGGTCTTGTTGGCGAAGCGGTAGCGCTGGGAGGCGTCCACGTAGGAGACGCAGACGGGGAGGGAGTCTGCGATGACGCGAAGCTGGCGCTCCGCGAGGCGCGCGCGCTCCTGAGAGAGGGCCGCGGAACGCAGCGAAGAGAAGAGCATCAGGAGGGCCGCGAGGAGGACGGTCGATGCCCCGAGGCCGACAAGCTCCGGAAGGAGGAGGGATCCGGAAGGAGAGGACACGATGTGACGATGCAGGGCGAAGGAGCGACAGACGAGGGTGAGGAGGATCGCCAGCGCCAGGAGGATCCACGGGAGGCGCGTGGGCGTAAGACGGGCGAGTCGAAACACGAGGATGACCGACAGGAACAGGAAGAGGATGGAGAGACAGGAGGCCGCTACAAGCATAGGACCTTCCTCCTCATGGGCCGCGCCCGGGAGAGGCGCCGGCGCCATTCTATCACAGGCGGGTTCTAGACTAGAGAAGATGCGGACAGCCTGGACGGACGGTCCACAGCGGATCGGAGAGTTCCCGGTCGCGTCGACGAGCGGCGAGGCTACCTAGCGGCGGGGCGGAGCTCGCCACTGGCGAGCTTCGCCGCGTCAATGATCTGCTCGTTCGAGGCGGTCTTCGACAGGAGCGTGATCGGAGAGTATTTGAGGGCGTCGTTCACGAGATCGCTGTCGGGGTAGGCGGTGAGGATGACGACGGGGAGGTTCCCCCAGTGCTCGCGGATCTGCCGAAGGACCTGCGCGCCGTCCATGCCCGGGAGCTTGAGGTCGAGGAGGACCGCATGGGGCAGGTTGTGGCGCATCGCGGTGAGGGCTTGCGAGCCCGAGGGGGCGAGGTCGATGATGAAGCCCTCCTGCTCGAGGAGGTGTTTGATGAGATCGCAGAAGGTCTTGTCGTCGTCGACGAGGAGGATGCGCTTGCGCTCGCGAGCGGCGATCTGGGATTCGGCCCAGCTATCGACGGAGCTGCGCTTGAAGCGCCAGACGCCTCCGACCTTGAAGGAAGGGAGCTCCTTTTCGCGGGCGAGGCGTCGGATGGTCTGCTCATTGATCTTCAGGTACTTGGCGGCTTGACGGGCATCCAGGATGTCATCTACGTACGGCATGTTCTTTCTCCGGCGGAAAAAGGGGTGACGAAATCACACTAGCACCTTCCAGCAGGCTTGCGGGCCACAGGCTTCTCTCTCCTGCAATGTTACATTATATCATAGTGTTGTCAACAGATACAACCATTTTTTTGGGGCCTTTAGCAAACCGGGCGGGACAGGTACGATACAGCATCGGGGAATAGGACTAAGGCACGGAGACGTGGAAAACGATTGCGCGGAGAGGCGTGGGCAGACGGGGGTGCGTCGGCGGGTTCCTTGACACAGGAGTGGGGCCTTCTTACGCTGGGGACACTGGAGACCCACGGGATCAAGGCGGGAAAGAACTGAAGGAGGAAACGTGAAAGGGGACGGACCTGTCCGGTTCGATTATACGAACCTTCTATCGGAGTCGGTGGGGAGCGTTGAGCACGGGATCACGATGGAAGAGATCGAAGGACTCGCCGAGGCCGTGCGGGAGGGACATAACAGGCTCGCGGCCAAGCGGGCTCGAGGGGAACTCGGGTTCTACGATCTGCCGGACGGGAAGGTGGAGGGGATCCTGCGTGAGGCGCAGAGGCTTACGGGGAAGGTGCGCGACGTGGTGGTCCTCGGGATCGGGGGGAGCGCGCTGGGAACGAGCGCGGCGGCGCAGGCGCTTCTCAATCCGTACCACAACGTGGAGGAGAAGGCGCGAGGGGGCCATCCGAGGCTCTTTGTGCTCGACAACATCGATCCGCGGACGCTTGCCGCGACGTTCGAGACGGTGGATCTCGAGCGGTCGCTGTGGGTGGTGGTGACGAAGTCGGGCTCGACGGCGGAGACGATGGCGCAGTTCGGGATCGCGGCGAAGCGGCTCAAGGACGCGCTGGGGAAAAGGTACGCGGAAA
This sequence comes from Planctomycetota bacterium, assembly GCA_043803205.1. GTDB lineage: Bacteria > Planctomycetota > DG-23 > JAZDKG01 > JAZDKG01 > JAZDKG01. The sequence goes on along the minus strand of JAZDKG010000166.1, from coordinate 17,935 downwards.
GGATCGTGGCGATCACGGACGGCGAGAAGGGGGACCTGCGGCGGATCGCTCGGGAGGAGGGGTTCACGACCTTCGACGTGCCGGGGAACGTGGGGGGGCGGTATAGCGTTCTCTCGGCGGTGGGACTTTTTCCGGCGGCGCTAGCGGGGGCGGACGTGGCGGGACTGTTAGCCGGGGCGCGCCGGATGCGGGAGAGGACGGGCTTGAAGGAGGTTACGGAGAACCCGGCGTATTTCTTCGCGGCGAGCCAGTATCTTCTAGCGACGCGCAAGGGGAAGCCGATCTCGGTAATGATGCCATACAGCGACGCCTTGGTGCGATTCGCCGACTGGTACGTGCAGCTCTGGGCGGAGAGCCTGGGAAAGAAGGAGGACCGGGCCGGGAGGATCGTGCACGTGGGGCCGACGCCCGTGGGGGCGGTGGGGGCGACGGATCAGCATTCGCAGGTGCAGCTTTTCGTCGAGGGGCCGAAGGACAAGGTCGTGACGTTTCTAGCGGTCGACGAGGAGACGGAAGACCTAGCGTGCGAGGTCCCGTACAGCGGGTGTCCAGCGCTTGAGTATCTAGCGGGGAACACGATGCGGCAACTTCTCGACGCGGAGCGCCGGGGCACGGCGCTGGCGTTAGCGGAAGCGGGACGTCCCAACGGGACGATCCACATCGCGCGGGTGTCGGCGGAGACGGTCGGGGCGCTCTTCTTTTTCTTCGAGACGGCGACGGCGATGTCCGGGGAACTCTACGACGTGGACGCGTTCAACCAGCCGGGCGTGGAGGCGGGGAAGATCGCGGCGTACGCGCTCATGGGACGCAAGGGGCACGAGAAGAGGCTGGCGGAAATCCAGGCGCTGGAGATGTCGCGGGGAAAGAAGGTGATCTCGTGAACGAGGCGGCTGAGCGCTACGTCGTCATCATGGCAGGGGGGTCGGGGACGCGGTTCTGGCCGAAGAGCCGGAGGGCGTTGCCCAAGCAGATTCTGACGATCTTTACGGGCAGGACGATGGTCGAGGAGGCGCTGGAGAGGGCGCTGGCGCTGGCGCCGGCGGAGCGGGTGCTCGTCGTGACGACGCGGGAGCAGGCGGAGCCGACGCGCATAGCGATCGGGGGGCGCATTCCGGCAAGGAACGTGCTTGAAGAGCCGATGGGACGGGACACGGCGCCCTGCATCGCGCTTGCGTGCGCGGCGATCGTGGAACGGAGCGATGAGGCGGTGATGCTCGTCATGCCGGCGGACCACGTGATCCGGCCGACGAAGGCGTTCGCGCGGGCGGCGGAGGCGGGGTTTGCGGCGGCGCGGGACGGGGCGCTAGTCACCTTCGGTGTGCTGCCGACGCATCCTGCGACGGGATACGGCTACATCGCGGCGGGGGAGGTCGTGCGCGAAGACGGGGGGGCACGGGTGCGCGCGGTGAAGGCGTTCAAAGAGAAGCCGGACGCGGCGACGGCGCAGCGGTTCCTAGCGGAGGGGGACCACTACTGGAACAGCGGGATTTTCGTGTGGAGGCTTTCGGCGATCCTAGCGGAGTTCGAGAGACAGGTCCCGCGTCTGCGGGAGGCGGTCGAGGCGCTCGGGGAGGCGCTGCGGTCGCCCGAGGCGGCGAAAGAGCTTCGGCGCATTTACGAGACGCTCCCGAAGAAGTCGATCGACTACGCCGTGATGGAGAACGCGCGCGAGGTGCTCATGGTGGAGACGGAGTACCAGTGGAGCGACGTGGGGTCGTGGACGAGCCTGCGGGAGCTCCTAGCGCGGGACGCGAAGGGAAACGCGGTCGTGGGGAAGCACGCGGGGATCGCGACGTCGGACTGCGTGGTGTTCGCGGACGAGGGGCAACTCGTGGCGACGATCGGGGTCGAGGACCTCGTCATCGTGGCGACGAAGGACGCGACGCTCGTGATGAAGGCGACGGAGGCGCAGCGGACGAAAGAACTTGTAGAGATGCTGGCGAAGCTGGGGGAGGAGGGGGCGCTGTGATGCGCGTGATGGGGATCGACTACGGGACGAAGCGGGTGGGCTACGCGCTGAGCGACCCCGAAGGGAAGCTAGCGTTTCCGGGCGGGGTGGTGGAAGAGAGGGACGAGGCGGCGGCGCTGGCGCGGATCGCCGAGCTAGCGCGGGCCGAGGGCGCGGGACGAATCGTGGTGGGGCTGCCGATCACCTTGTCGGGGGAGGAAGGGATCGCGGCCAAGAGAGCGCAAGCGTTCGCGGACGGGCTGCGCCGCCGCGCGGGTGTGCCGGTGGAGACGTTCGACGAGAGGCTGTCGACGGTGCGGGCGGAGCGAACGCTTCTATCGCGGGACCTCTCGCGGGCGAAGCGGGCGCGGAAGATCGACGCGGTGGCGGCGACGCTTTTCCTCCAGACGTACCTGGATCGCCAGGGGAGGCTGGCGGAGAAGGAAGATCCCGCAGACGCGGGACGGGAGTGAGTCGGACACAAGTTGGGAGAGAGGCGATGCGCGAAGAAGAATTCTGGGGCGTTGTGAAGTCGATCGCAAGAAGCGTGGAAGAGGAGGAGGACGGGAGCCGCACTATCGAGGTCGGCGTGGGGGAGGGGAGGACGCAGCTTATCCGGATCAAGGTGGATGATCTGGGTGGAAAGGTCGGGAGGTGCGCGGTATTCGGGACGCTCCTGGGGAACTTGGCGGACCTGGAGTGTGAGCGGGCGCTGCGGCTCAACGCGACGACCGTCCGGTTCGGGGCGATCGCGGCGATGGAGGACAAGGCGGTCCTGCGGGAGACGCTGCGCCTAGCGACGGCGGACCGCGAGGAGATCCTGTTCACGGTGAGCGAGCTGGGGGTGGTGGGGGACGAGCTCGAGAGGGAGCTCTACGGGTCGGACCGGTTCTAGCCTCAGCGCCAGCGGGAGACGGCGGCGAGGACGGAGTCGGCTTCCTGGGGGGTGTTTCCGAATTCCTGGACGATGAGCCAGACGCCTTCGGGGCGGAGGGTCTCGAAGAGGAGCGAGAGCTCGTTTGCCGGGAGAACGAGGACGAGGGCCTTGCGCGCCCGCTGGATGCGGCGGTAGACGTCGATCCAGAGCTTCCAGTCCTCGTGTCCTTCGCCCGCGACCCACTGAATGGCCTGGATCTCCGGGACGGCAAGCAGGGCGTCAAGGTGACGCAGCGCTCCCGGGCCGTCGAGGTGGTAGATGCTGCGACGCATGTGGCGGCACTCGCGGACGATCGCGGGGAGGAAGAGGTCCTGGAACATGCGCTCGGAGATCATGCAGGAGAAGTCGTTGGAGGGGATGTGCTGTTTGCCGAGGGAGGCGCAACCCATCCAGGTCGCGGCGACGGGTTGGGAGGCGGCGAGGCGCTTGTAGAGGACGTCGTAGAGGGGGAGGAAATCGTCGGTGACGTGGTGGCAGAGGGCCCTTACCTCGTCGGGGCGCTCGATGAGATCAATCGCGAGCTCCTGGGGGTCGCGGAAGGCGGCGACGGCGTCGCCCCCGGGATGGAGGTCGGTGAAGGCGATGAGGAAGCGCCCGCGAGCGGCATCGAGGAAGGCGTCGGTCATCTCGAGGGTCTTGCGAAAGTAGAAGCCGCGGGTATCGAGCTTGAGGCGGGCGAGGGAAGAGGGCCCCCAGTCGGGGAGGATGGGCATGCTCCAGGAGGTGGTCTCGCCGAAGACGAGCGGACAGCCGTAGTAGGCCGCGAAGACGTCGGGGCCTAGGTTGGGCCAGGCGATGGGGAGGGCGTCGGCGTAGTGGACGGTGTTGGAGAGGGAGGCGCTAGCACACTCGATCTGGAACTCGATGTCGAGCCAGCGGTCGCGCAGGGAGGCGTGCTGCTTCTGGGGGAGGGGGAGCTTTTCCGCCGCCGGCTTGGCGAAGGTGAGGGAGACGGGGGGACGGTCGAGGACTTCGCAGTTCCACCACGCTTCGTAGCGGTCGAGGACGGCTTCCAGGTCGGGCTTGAGTTCGAGCATGAGGATGAAGGCCTTTCCCTGCAAGGATGGAACGTTCAGTCGCGAGGGGCCGGAGGCCGATAATGAAGAGACGGAAGGTGGGGAGTATGATGGCGATTGAGACGGGTGTCAAGGGGGCAAGGGACGCCGCCTTGGATAGCGGGGACGAGAGGCCATGATGCGCACGGTGCGGACAGCCTGGAGGATGGGGCCGGGCGAGGTGTTGGCGCGCGTGCGCGCCAGGAGAAAGGCGATCCGCTGGGCGGGGAGGCTTCTTCGGGAAGCCGTGAACGTGCCGAGGCAGATGGAGCTTCCGGCATTCGGGGGGCTTGCCGGGGGGCCGGAAGAGAGGCGGGCGCTTCTGGGGAGCCCGTCGGTCGAGGCGGTCGTGGGGACGGGGGAGAGGATCCTCGAAGGGGAGATCCCGGCGTTCGACACCGTGACGCTGGAGTACGGGGGTGCGCCGAACTGGCACGCGCTTCCGGGACGGGAGGGCCGGCCTGTCACGCGGTCGGGGAGGATGAAGCTCAAGGGGGGCGAGAAGCACGGGGACATCCGGCTGCTGTGGGAGCTGGGGAGGTGTCAGCACCTTGCGGTGCTCGGACGGGCGTATGCGCTGACGGGGGAGAGGCGGTTCCTCAAGGGATGGAGAGTCCACGTAGAGGACTTCATCATAAGGAACGGGTTTCTCTCGGGGGCGCACTGGATGAACGCGCTCGAGGTGGCGATGCGCGCGTTGGCGTGGTGGGAGGCGACGGCGTTTTTCGCGGGGGACGAGAGGCGACTAGCGACGGTGCGGCGGCTTGTGTGGCAAAGCGGGGTGTATCTATCAGCGCTCAACACGTTTGAGCTAGCGCCCAGCAACCACCAGATCGGGGAGGCGCTGGGACTGGTGGTCTGCGGGTGCGCGTTCCGGAGCACGAGCCAAGGGGAGAAATGGGCGGCGTTGGGGTGGGAAGCGCTGGAGCGGGAGCTTGGGCGGCAGGTGTTCGAGGACGGGGCGAGCCGGGAGCAGGCGACGGGATACCATCGGTTCGTGACGGAGCTGGGATTGAGGGGGATCGTGCGACTCCCCGAGGCGGGGATCGCGCCGAGCGGGGAGATGCGCAGGATCGTGGGGGGGATGTGCGATTTCCTTTACCGGGCGGCGCGGGAGGACGGGAGGCTGCCGGCCTTCGGGGACGACGACGAGGCGCGGGCGGGAAGGCTTTCGGAGGCCCCCGCGAGGGACGCGAGGCGCGTGGTCTCGACGGGGGCGGCGGTGTTTGAGAGGGACGACTGGGCGCGGTGGTGCGGGTCGCCCGACGAGGAGACGCTGTGGCTTTTCGGGGGCCAGGCGCGGCGCTTCTTCGCGGAGACGGTCGTTGCGGCGAAGAGGGAGGCGGCGCACTTCCCGAGGAGCGGCTTCACGGTGCTGCGGTCGGCGCGCACGGAAGTGTTTTTCGACGCCGGCCCGCAGGGACTCGAGCCGGGGTGCGCGCACGGACATGCGGACGCGCTTTCGATCGAGGCGTATTTGCGGGGGAGGGGCGCGATCGTGGACGCTGGGACCTTTCAGTATGACACGGGGTACGAGTGGCGCGACTACTTCCGGGGGGTGCGCGGTCACAACACGGTCGAGGTGGACGGCGAGGACCAGGCGAAGCCCGGGACGAGCTTTCAGTGGCTGGCGACGGCGCACGCACAGACGGAGCAGTTCGAGGCGGGGAGATTCGTGCAGTACGTGAGGGGGACGCTCGAGGGGAGGGGGAACCGCCGGGGGCCGGTGCGGCATACGAGGGAGATCATGCTCACACGGGAGGGGATGGTCATCCTCTTCGACACGCTGCGGGGGACGGGCAGGCACGACGCGCGGTTCTTTTTCCACTTCGCCCCCGAGGCGGGGAAGATCGAGGTGGGTTTCGCCGGGGGGGAAGAGAAGAGCGTGGTGGTCAAGGCGAAGCGGTTCGGGGCGATGCACGTATGCGACGCCTCGTGGGGATACACCGTCGTGGAAGGGGGGGGCAATCCGGTGGAGGGATGGATGTCGGGGGCGTTCCTGTCGAAGCGGGGGTGCGCCACCGGGACGCTCACGGCGCGCTTCGAGGACGCGATGGTCCTGCTCACCATCCTGGGGGGGAAAAAAGTGTCTTTGGGGGAGGGGCGGGCCGATAAAGAAGATGGGGTGGCGGCGTCCGCCCCGCGCGGCGGGGTGTGCGTCCGCGTCGTCGGAGGAAGGAGCGTTCAAGGGAGAAAATGGAAGGGGGAGGAGGCGTTTGTCGGCCGGCTCGGCTTGCTTTGCGAGGATCGAGCGGGTAAAATGGTTTACGCGGCAGTTGCGGACGGCAGGGAAATGGTAAGCGGGGGGAAGTGTCTCTGGAGCTCGTCAGGCGGATCGGCCTTTGCGGAGATAGGAGATAGGTCGTCTTGAGGGGCACTTGCGTCTTGGTCGCTGTCGGTTGTCTTCTGTGGGCTCAGGGCGCGTACGCCCAGGAGACGGCGGGGCAGGAGGCCGGGGGAACGGCGGTCGGGCTGATGCCGCAGGGAGCGGCGGCGCTGCCGATCGGGGAGGGCGCGAAGACCGTGCCGGATACGGGGGTAGGGGGGGTGCTGGGAGGGAATGCGCTGGAGCTGGAGATGCGCTTGGGGGAGATCGAAGAGGCGATGCGGCTCGAGCGGGCGGCGCGTGCGGTGGAGCTTGAGCAAGGGACGCGCGAGGCGGCCCAGAGGTCTTGGAGATGGGACTATCCCGGGTATGTTCAGCAGGGGCGCGCCGCGACGGACGTGCTGCCGGCGCTGGAGGTTCTGGGGCTGGAGTACGGGGCGACGTCGGGAGGGCTTTACGCCAACCCGGTGGCGCCGACGGCGCTCGTGGGGCGGTATCGGGGCTTGGAGCTGGGGGGATTGACGCCCGCGCTGGGTGCGGGGGACTTGGGATTGCGGGCGCACACGGTCTACCTGGAGACGCCGCGGCTGACGCTGACGCCTGACCTTGCGCCGCTGAGGACGCATATCTTCCCGGGCGCGCGCCCGGGGTTCAACGACTGAGGGGGTTCGCGGCGCGTCAGGGCGACGCAGCCGCGGGATGGAGGACGGGAAGAGCTTGGGAGGAGACGAGAGAATGCGAAGCGCGATTGGGATTTTGATGGTTCTGGGATTGGCGGTGGCCGCGGGATGCACAAGCTATTCGGGACTCGCCGAGCTTGCGCAGGGACCGCAGATGCCCGAGACCTACCGCATCGGGCCGCGGGACACGGTGCTCATCGAGTATCGGATGAACCCGGAGCTGAACCGGCAGCTTACGGTGGGGCCGCACGGGAAGGTGGAGGTGCCGCTCGTGGGCGAGGTGGCGGTGGCCGGGAAGACGACGACCGAGGCGGGCACGGAACTGACGGAGCTCAACAAGGAGCAGTTGACGACGCCCGACGTGACGGTGACGGTGGTTCGCTACGCGTCGCAGGTGGTGTACGTCATGGGGGAGGTGGGACGTCAGGGACCCGTGGCGTACGACAGGCCGCTGCGGCTGATGGACGCGATCGCGATGGCGGGCGGGCCGACGCTGCGCGCGGATCAGGCGAAGGTGCATCTGACGCGCCCGAGCTATGACCAGCCGGCGGTGTACACGTGCAACCTGAGACGGCTCATGAAGGCGGGGGACATGATGCACAACCCGATGCTGCAGGATCAGGACATCGTGTATGTGCCTCCGACCGTCTTCACGGCGATCGGCTACAAGACGAACGACATGGTGTTCCCGCTGACGGCGATCTTCACGGGGATCGAGCAGACCAGCTCGGCCACGAGCACGGTCAAGACCTACGGCGAGCAAGGTCTGGGCCGGTAAGGGGCGCGAGGCGGGGCGGCAGGCGCGAGCGCGCGACGGGGCTTGCATGATGGGGCGGGATCTCCGGGCGACTTTGGGATCTGCCCGGAGGTTTGCCCTCAAGGGAGGCGCGCTTGCGCATTCTGTACGTGTCGCAATATTTTCCTCCTGAGATGGGAGCGCCGGCGGCGCGCGTGCACGAGATGTCGCGCGCGTGGGCGCGACGCGGGGCGCGCGTGACGGTTCTCACGGCGATGCCCCACCATCCGACGGGGGTGGTGCCGAGGCGGTACCGCAGGAAGAGGCTGTTGCGCGAGGAGAGGGACGGGATCCGGGTGGTGCGCACGTGGATCTGGCCGGCGGCGAACCGGGGGTTCGTCAAGCGGACGACGAGCTATCTCACGTTCATGGCGAGCGCGATTGTGTCGGGCCTAACGGCGGTGCGGAAGCATGACGTGGTCATCGCGTCGAGCCCGCAGTTCTTCGTGGGGATCGCCGGTTGGGCGCTGGCGAAACTGGGGCGGGGGAAGTTCGTGTTCGAGGTGCGGGACCTGTGGCCGGACAGCTTGCTAGCGGTGGGGGCGATGCGGGAGGGGCCGGCGTTCCGGATGCTCAAGCGGGTGGAGAGGTTTCTGTATCGCGAGGCGTGGAAGATCGTGGTGGTGACGGAGAGCTCGGGGCGGATCCTCTCGGAGAGCGGGATCGGGGAGGAGAAGATCGAGGTCGTCACGAACGGGGTGGACCTCGAAACGTTCCATCCGGGAGAGGACGAGGAGACGCGCAGGGGACTGGGGCTAGCGGGGCGGTTCGTGGTTTCGTACGTCGGGACGATCGGGCTCGCGCACGGGCTGGAGGTGATCTTGCGGGCGGCGGAGAAGTTACGCCAGGCGCCGGAGATCGTTTTCATAGTGGTCGGAGAGGGGGCCGAAAGGGAGAGGATCGAGCGCGAGAAGGAGGGGATGGGGCTCCGGAACGTGCTCTTCACGGGAGAGGTGCCGAGGGAGAGGATCCCGGGGATCCTGCGCGCGTCGGACGCGTGTCTGGTGCACCTCAAGCGGGCGAAGCTGTTCGAGACGGTGATCCCAAGCAAGATTTTCGAGATTATGGGATGCGGGAAGCCGATACTAATGGGGGTGAGGGGGGAGGCCCGGAGACTCGTCGAAGAGGCGGGGGCGGGGGTTCTGTTTGAGAGCGAGGACGAGGACGGACTTGTGGCGGCGATCCAGAAGTTGCGAAGTGACAAGGGTTTAGCGAGACGGCTGGGGGCGGGCGGCCGGGCGTTCGTCGAGGCGCGGTATTCGCGGGAGGCCATGGCGGAACGGTTCCTATCATTCCTCGCGCAAGGGGGGACGAGGTGAGCACGGCGGGACTCATCCTCTTTTGCGCCCTAGCCGGGTTCGTACCTACACTGCTTCTGGTGGGGCCGGTGCGGAGGCTGTCGGTGTGGGTGGGGGCGGTGGATGAGCCGGACGGGGTGCGGAAGGTTCACACGCGGGCGACGCCGAGGCTGGGAGGGCTAGCGATCTTCGCGGGGCTGGCGGCGGCGCTCGTGGCGGAGGCGTATTACCATCCGTGGTATCTCGGGGTGCTGACGGATACGGGGACGAACTGGGAGTTCGTCGCGGGGTTGGGGATCGCGGCGGTCCTCATCCTCGCGCTGGGTGTGATCGACGACGTGGCGGGACTGAGGGCGCGGACGAAGCTCCTCGGGCAAGTGACCGCCGCCGTTGTGGTGGTGTGGCTCGTGTCCGATCTGCGGGTGCGCAGTCTGGTGGGGATTCCTCTCCACTGGCTGAGCGCGCCCGTGACGGTTCTGTGGCTGGTGGCGTGTGCGAACGCGGTGAACCTGATCGACGGTCTGGACGGCTTAGCGGCGGGGGTGAGCTTCATTGCGCTCTTCACGGTGGTCATTTTCGGGGCGATCCTCCAGAACTGGATCATCGTGGTGCTGGCGGGGACGCTGTGCGGGAGCATCCTGGGCTTTCTGATCTTCAACTGGCCGCCGGCGGTGATCTTCCTGGGGGGACAGCGGGAGCCTTTTTCTGGGGTTCGTGATCGGGGCGATCTCGGTCAAGGGATCGCTCAAGAGTCACGCGGCGTTCGCGTTCGTCGCGGCGCTGCTGCCGCTGGGGCTGCCGATGATGGACACGGTGTTCGCGGCGGCCAGGCGCTGGGCGGTAGGGCTGCCCGTATCGAGGGCGGATCGGGAGCACGTGCATCACCGGCTGAGCGAGTGGGGGTACTCCCGCAGGCAGATCCTGATCTTCCTCTACGCGGTGTGCGTGATCTTCGGGGCGCTGGCGCTCATCGTGAACTTCCTGCGGGCGGGATGGGCGGCGGTGGTGCTGCTGGTGCTGGGTGCGGGGATCCTGTTGGCGGCGCGGGCGCTGTGGGGGCGTCAGGCGGCGATCTTTTCGCAGCGGCTCGGGGATCTTGTTCGTCTGCGGGGGCTGGTGCGGAAACGGCGAACGGCGCTGGGAGGGCTTCTTGAGGCGCTGCACGGCGCGCGCTCCTACGCCGAGGTCGCTCGGGCGTTTGAGACGTGCGGGGGCGCGCTCGGGATCACGAGAGTGGAACTGGCGGTCGGGAGGAACGGAGCCGCCGCAGTGACGATCCGACCGACGGAGGGGGAGGGGGCGGGCGCGGTCGCGCAGTCGCGGGACTGCGAGTCGGAGCACGAGCTTCCGGTGCGGGTGGGGGAGGAGACGTACGGGTGGGTGAGGCTAGCGTTCCGGTACGGGCACGAGGGCTTAGCGGCCATCCTTGCGGGGAGCGCACAGGAAATCGCCGAGAAGCTGGCGTTCGCGGTGGAGCGTCTTGAGAGGGGAGGCCAGAGAGAAGAGAACGAAGAGATGCAAGAGGAGCCAGCGGCGGGGCCGGACGTAAAGGAATTGGGGGGAGGGGGCGGATGGGCGTGGGGGATAGCGGTCCCGGCGGTCGCATGCATCGCGGCGTTCGGGGCGCTATATGCGCCGGTGTTCGCGCGGCTGGCGAAGTGGTGGTGGAACGACGGGAACTACTCGCACGGGTTCCTGGTGCCTGTGATCTCGGGGGTGTTTGTGTATTCGCGGCGAAAGGAGCTGTCACGGCTTATGCTTCGTCCGTCCGCGCTGGGATGGGCGGCGACAGCGGCGGGAATCATGGGGTATTTCGTCGGGGTCGCGGCGGGCGTGTTCTACGTTCAGGCGCTGAGCGTGCTGGTGGTGCTGGGGGGGGCGGCGCTGGCGCTCGGGGGATGGAGGGCGCTCGGGTTCTTCGCTTTCGCAATCCTATATCTTGCACTCATGATCCCGTTGCCGGGAGGGATCTATCAGGCGTTGACCTTCAAGCTGCAGCTTTTAGCGACGAGGGCTTCGGCGGCGGTGCTGGACCTAGCGGGGGCGCCGGTGTACGCGGACGCGAACGTCATCCGGTTCGCGGGGGGGAAGAGCCTTGCGATCGCGGAGGCGTGCAGCGGGCTGCGCTCGATCCTTGGGCTCACGGCGACGTCGCTTGCATTCGTGTATTTCCTGCGCGAGGAGCCGATCTGGGAGCGGGCGGTGCTGGTAGCGAGCACCCTGGGGATCGCGATCCTCGCCAACGTTTTCCGGATCGCGGGGACGGGGCTCTTGTATCAGTATGTGTCGCCCCAGGCGGCGGAGGGTTTCTTCCACGGGCTGAGCGGATGGCTGGTATTCGTTTTGGCGCTCTTCGTGCTCCTTGTCGAATACCGGGTGCTGCGGGCGCTCTTCATCGTCGAGGAGGAGCCGGGCGAGGGGGGCGAAGGCGCATGAAGATGAGTAGGACGAGGGAAGGACTCTCGGTGCGGCTGTGGGCGCTGGCGATCGTGCTGGCGGCGGGGGCGGCGGCGCAATGGCGGCTGGCGCGTCACCTGGAGGAGCTTGCGCCGGAGCCGCTCGGAGCGAAGTTGAGCGCCGTCCCGTACATGATCGGCAAGTACGAGGGGCAGGACGTGGAGCTTTCGGCCTCGGTGGTGGAGGTGCTGGGGGCGCAGGACTACATCCGGAGGCTATATCGCTCGGAGGACGGGGACGCCTTCTCGCTCTACGTCGGGTACTTCGGGGAGTTGGGAGACGCCCGGCACCATTCGCCGCAGGTGTGCTATCCGGGGGCGGGGTGGGCGCAGGTTCGGGAGGAGAAGATCCTTGCGGGAGGGGGGGGAGACAACATCGTTCCGGCTAACGTGCTCGTCTTCGAGAAGGAGGGGTATTATCAGGCGGTGGTGAACTGGTTCGTGCAGTGGGGTCGGCCGGCGGCGGACGTCCAGGAGGCGAAATGGCGGAAGCTGCTGGGGCCGGCGCTGCGACGACGAGGGATCGTCAAGGTACAGATCGCGCTGGGATTGACGCAAGGGAACGAGATCGAACGGGAACGCCTCGAGCCTGTGGTCCTGGGCATTCAGGAGGAGCTTGAACGACTTCTGCCCGCCGATCACAAGGATTAAGAGAAAGGTCGGGAAAGAAAGCCATGGTCAAGAGACGCATCCATCGACGGAACCTCATCATCTTCCTTACGGTAGCGGCGGCGATCGCGCTGGGAGGCGGGGCGCTGTGGCTCTATCTGGGCAACGTGGACCTGCGGGTGCGGGGGTATCTCGAAAGCGCGCGGGAGCACGAGCAGAACGGGATGCTCGAGGAGGCGGCGATCGAGTGCAAGAAGGCGCTGCGTCTGGAGAAGAACAACTTCGAGGCGCTGGTGCTGTTGGGGAGCGTGGAGGAGCGACTGGGCAAGATGCGGGAAGCGGCGGGGGAGTACGCGCGGGCGGGGGTGATCCGGCCCGAGGCACTGGAGGAGGTGCTCCTGCCCTTGGCGAGGCTGCAGGATCGGATGGGGATGTATTCGGAGCTGCGGAGCACGACGGACAGCATTCTCAAGATCGCACCCGATCGGGCGATCGGGCACGTCTACCGGGCGCATTACCTCATGAGCATACGGGACGGGGGAGCGGCGGTGGAATCGCTTGAGAAGGCGAGGAGGCTCGACCCCGAGCGCATGGAGACGGTGCTGGACCTAGCGGACGTGTATATGGTGACGCGGGACTTCGCCGCGGCCCAGAAGGTGCTTGATGACGGGGAGAAGCGGTTCGGGAAGCAGGGACGGCTGGTGCTTCGGGTAGCGCGCGTGGCAGAGATGCAGAAGCAGGCGGCGGAGGCGCTGCAGCTTTACCGCGCCGTGCGGCAAATGGAGGGCGCTGAATACCCGATCCGGCTGGAAGCGGCGGTGGCGACGGAACGCTTGGGGCAGGCGGACGAAGCGCGCAAGGCCCTCGAGGAGCTGATCGCGACGTTTCCGGCGGAGGACGGGGCGAGGATCGCGCTAGCGGACCTGGAGGTGCGGCAGGGGGAAGTTGATGCGGCGGCGAAGACGCTGGACGGGGTGGGGGGCAAGGATGCGGCGCTCACGGCGGAGGCGCTGGTGCGCCTAGCGGAGATCGATCTCGGGCGCCGGCAGTACGACCGGGCGCGCGAGCGGCTCAACAAACTCGAGGAGATGGTGCCCGGCAGCCCCGCTTTGCAGTATCTCAAGGGACGACTGTCCCTGGAGCAAGGGGACGCGGAGAGGGCGCAGAAGCTGTTCGAGGGCGTGGTGGCGGCGAACCCGGGGCACATGCTCGCGCGGTACATGCTCGCGATGACGTATCTGCGTCTGCGGGAGCCGGGGAAGGCGCTCGAACAGTTCAAGCAGATCGGCGACGGTCTCAATGACCGGCCGGCGCTTGTGCAGGGGATGGCGCGGGGGCTTCTGGAGATGGGTGAGAACGACCTAGCGATCGAGAGATGCCGGTCGTTCCTTGTGCGCAGGGAAGACGCCGGGGTGCGGCTGCTCCTGGGGACAGGGCTGCTGTCGGAGGACGAGCTCGAGGAGGCTGAGCGACAGTTCGAAAGCATCCGCGACGTGGAGGGCATGCGGGTGCAGGCGCTGACGGGGCTGGCGACGGTGATGCTGCGGCGGGGGAAGCGCGCCGAGGCGAAGGATCTCCTAGCGACCGCCGTCAAGCTGGATAGGGACAACATGGAGGTCCTCATCCTTCAGGCGCAGATCCAGTATTTCGAGGGCGACCGGGACGGGGCTCGCACGGCCTTCGACGGGCTGTTGGGACGCTTTCCGAGGGACTTGAGACTGCTGCTGTACCACGGGCAGCTTTTCCTTGACGATCCGCAGGCGAACGCGGGCGGGAAGCTCGATGGCTTCGCCAACGATCCCGCGAGCAGCCCGGGGCAGCTGCGAACGATCGCGGGCTTCTACCGGAACCGCGGGAAGGTGGAAGACGCGGTGCGGATCGCGAGGCTGGCGTGGGCGCGCGATCCCAAGGACATCGCGTCGATCCACCTCGTGTTCGACCTTTACATGCTCGACGAGCAGGTGGAGGAGGCGCAGAAGTTCGTGGACTCGCTGGGGCCGGGGGGCGAGATCGACGATTTTCGGCAACTGGCGGCGGCCCGAATTGCGATCGTGCGCGGGCAGTACGAGCTGGCGGAGAGGGAGTTGGGGAGCTTCCTCAAGAAGCGTCCGGGGGACGTGGACGCGCAGCACTTCCTGGGGCTGACGTATCTGCGGGAAGGACGCACGGCCGATGCGATCCGGAGCTTCGACAAGTTGCTTGCCGATCACCCGAAGAGGGTTGCGACGCAAGTGCTGCTGGCGTGGGCGTACGAGGCGGAGAAGGAATGGCACCGGGCGCTGGCGCTGGCGAAGGATCTGCTTTCGAACCTGCCCAACGACGACCGTGTGATCGGGATCGCGGCGCGCTGCCAGACCGCGCTCGGGCAGTACGAGGAGGCGCTTGCGAGCTATCGGAGGCTGTACGACCTTCGGCCGAACGTGGCGAGCTACCGGGTGGAGCTGGCGAAGGCGCTGGTTATAGCGGGAAAGGCGAAGGAGGCGGAAGGGCTCCTGGAGCAGTGGCGCACGGAGGCGCCGACGGAGACGGCGTACGTCGCGCTGCTTGCGGACGCGCGGTTCGCGCAAGGCAACGGACAGGGGGCGCTCCAGGGCGTCGAGGAAGCGTATCGAAGCTCGGGGGAGGACCCGCAGATGGGACTTATTCTGGTCGGGCTTCATCAGCGGCTGGGGGAGGCGCCGAAGGCGCAGGAGGCCTTGGAGAAGGTGGTCGCATTGGCGGGCGACCGGCCGGAGATCCTCGTGGCGGCGTCGCGGCTGTGCTTGGGCGCCGGGAACGCGCGACGGGCCTTTGAGCTGGCGGGGCAGGCGTACCAGAAGAAGCAGGACGCGCTGGGGGTGGCGTTGCCGTACGCGCTGACGGCGCTGGCGGCGGGAGAGGTGGAGGCGGCAGGGAAGGTGCTCGAGCAGCTCAACGTGAAGCATCCCTCCGACGCGCAGGTGGCGCTGCACATGGGACATCTGCGGATGGCGCAGGGGCGGGCGGCGGACGCGAGCGAATTCTACGCGAAGACGGCGAGACTGGACCCGAGCAGCGCCAACGCGCGGTATGAGCTGGCCCGGAGCTACCTCGTGCAGGGGGACGCGATCGCGGCGGAAGCGGAGCTAGCGCGGGCGATCGTGCTGGACGGGACGTTCGAGCCGGCGCGAACGCTGCAGTTGGACGTGCTGCGGGGCAACGGGAAGGTGGATGAGGCGATAGTGGTCGCGGAAGCGGTGCTAAAGGACAGGCCTGGGACGGAGCCGGTTTTCCAAAAGCTGTGCGAGATGCTCATCGAGAAGAAGAGGACGGGGGCGGCGGAGAGCCGCTTGGCGGACGCGGAGACGCGGTTCGCGGAGGCGACGTGGCCGTACGAGCTCGCGGCCCGGCTTCGGTCGCAGAACGAAGAGCACGACAGGGCGGCGGCGGCGCTCGAGCGGGGGCTGGCCAAGCATCCGGACACGGCGACGCTGGTGGGCCTGTTAGCGCAGGCGCTGGTCGACGGGGGAAAGGCGCAGGAGGGAATCGCGCGGGCGAAGGCTTTCGCGGAGGCGCACCCGGGGGACATGGGCGCGCAGCTCCTGCCAGCGGGGGTGCTGGAGCGGGCTCGGAAGATCGACGAGGCCCGGGGCGCGTACGCGCAGGTGGTGGAACGCTTCCCGGACGAACCGCTAGCCTACGTGCAGTTGGCGGCGTTCGAGGATCGACAGGGGGACACGGGGAAGGCGGTCGAGGCGTTCCGGAAGGGCGTGGAGCGGCTTCCGGCCTCGGTGGTGCTCCTAATGGGGCTGGCGCAGGCGCACGGGACGCGGAACGAGACGCAGGCGGCGAACGAGGCGTACCGGAAGATCCTCGCGATCAATCCGGACCACGTGGTGGCGGCGAACAACCTAGCGTGGAACCTCGCCGGGGAGGAGGGGAAGCTCGCCGAGGCGCTGGCGCTCGCGAAGCGGGCGAGCGCACGGGCGCCCGGGAACCCGTACATCCTCGACACGCTGGGGTACATCCATCTAGGGCTCGGGGACGCCGCGGAGGCGGAGAGGATCTTCCGCAAGGTGATTCAGATGGAGGGGCGCAAGCAGGTCTTCCGCTATCACCTCGCGCTGGCGCTGGAGAAGCGGGGGGCGATCGATGAGGCGATGGACACGTTGAAAGCGGCGTTGTCCTCGGGGGCACAGTTCCAGTCCCGCGACGAGGCGCAGGCGCTGCTGGAGCGTCTGCAGCGGCAGTCGCAGCCGTAGGCCGGCCACCGGCAGGCACAGGTTTTCGGAGAACACGATGCAAAAGGAACAAGGGGCTACGACGGGGGCGACGGGGGAACTGAGCGCGTGGGACTACCTGCGCGTGTTCCGCAAGCGCTTCTGGCTTCTCTTGCTGGTAACGGTCGTCGTGTCGACGGTGGTGACGGTGGTGACGGTGAGGCTCCCGCCGATCTACCGGGCGACGAGCCGGCTCCTGGTGGTGCACAGTCGGCCGACGGGGCTGGAGACGGACGACGTGATGATCACCAGGCCCCAGCAGTGGTTCGAGACGCAGATCCAGATCATGTCGAGCCGGTCGCTGGTGGAGAACGCGGCGAACCGGCTGGGGTACAAGAACCTGCCCGAGTTCGCGGACGGCAAGGACAAGGATGCGATCGCGACGCTCCAGAGGCGGCTGATCGTGACGGGCGGCGGGGGAGACCTTGTCGACGTGAGCGCGGAGGGGGAGGACCGGCAGTTTGTGAAGGACTTCGTGAACGCGCTGGTGGACGAGTACATGCGGCTCAACCAGTCGCTCGTGCGGGAGGCCTCCCGGAGGCGGCTGGGGGAGCTCAACAACCAGATCGAGGCGCTGCGCGACGAGCTGGAGGCGAAGGCGAAGATCATCGCGCAGTTCAAGAGGGAGAACAACCTGGGGCTCATCGACCAGCAGATGCGGATCGCCTTCGAGAGGTTGGAGGCGCTGACGCGGGCGGCGACGCAGGCGCGGCTCTACCGGCTGACGGCGGAGACGGAATACAACGGGGTGCGGAGGCTCAACAAGCTCTCCCCGGTCGAGGTGCCCGACGCGGACGCTGGGGGGGACACGGAGACGCTTTCGAAGGCGCTGGAGCTCCTGGGACAGCGGACGAAGGGTGGAGTGACGGCGGAGGAGGATGGCGTGACGACGCCGAAAGCGACGGCGTCGGCGCCCGCGCAGGAGGAGCCCTTCACGATGCTCACCCTGCGGGAGGATATGGGGCAACTGCGACGGGAGATCCTGGAGATCGGGGTGCGTCTGGAGGATTACCGGACCAAGTGGACGCCCCTGAAGTACGAGAGCGAGCCGATCGTGTTGCAACTCAAGGAGCAGCTCTCGGCGAAGCAGGACGAGCTGGAGAGAAAGCTGGGACTGCTGGGAGCGCAGGACGCGGAATCGCAGCTTCGGCTCGCGGAGTCGATGTTCGAGCGGGGGCTGTCGCACGAGGCGAAGCTCGTGCGGGACCTCGGGCGACAGACGGTGGTCGTGCGGGACCTGAACGAGAAGATGAACATGCTCGAGCTGCACGTGAAGGAGGAGGACAACCTCCGGAGGATGCTCGACTACCTTACGGACCGTGCGAAACGGCTCAACATCTCGGTCGGGTCGATCGCGGACGACATCACGGTGATCTCTCCGGCGGGCCTGCCCTTGAAGCCGGTGAAGCCCAACCGTCCGGCGAACATCGCGATGGGGATCTTCCTGGGCCTGTTCCTCGGGGGGCTGCTGTGCGTGGCGGTGGAGGCGAGCGACGTGCGGCTCGTCTGGACCCCTTCGGACGTGCGGTCGGCCCTGGGTCAGCCGACGATCGGGTTCGTCCCGAACGCGGAGGACGAGGTGGTCGGGTTCC
>JAZDKG010000165.1:0-56615 GCA_043803205.1 Planctomycetota bacterium | reverse complement strand
AGAACCTCCCAAGCGGCGACGGGCGGCTTCGGGGAAAGCAGTCCCTCGGCGCCTTTCACGACAAGTTCCTCACCTACACCCAGGCATGGATCACGCTGGGTTTCCTGCGAGGGGGTTTCTACGGGGAGGCGCAGGGACTCGCGGACTATCTCGTGTCGCAACAGGACGGGCGCGCGGGCGGCTTCCTCTCTCTGGGTTTGGACGAGAAGCGCCCGAGGCAGTTCGACATGCTGTGCACGGGGATGGGCGCGCTCGCGTCGCTCGCCGCGGGACGGCTCACGGAAGCCCGCCTTGCCGGGGATTTCCTTTGCGAGTTCCTGAGCAAGCAGCCCCCGGACGGGAAGTCTTTCTACACGGCCGCGGACACGGAAGGGAACCCCATCAAGGACTTTCCGCCGGAGAGCCGGCTGCTCTATTTTCTCGACGCGTCGCAAGGGGGACAGTTATACTTCTTCTTCGGGACTCCCGCCATCTTTCTCGCCCATCTCTACGGGCGTTTTCCCGAGGCGCGTTATCTCGACGCGGCGCGCAGACTGCTCGAGCTCTGGGAAGGATGCGGAGAAAACGGCTGCCGATCCTTGGGAAGCGGCAAGTGCGGGTGCGCCGCCGCGCATCTCTTTCGCGTCACGGGCCTGCAGCGCTATCGCTGCGCGGCCGTCCGCGTCGCCGAATATCTGATGTCCGTCCAGTCCGACGAAGGGAGCTGGCCCGGAGGGAAGGTCGATCCTCCCGTGTCGATCTCGGCCGAGATGATCGTATGGCTTTCCGAGATCCTGGCCTGCGTCTAGTTCCCCGCATTCCTTCGGTTCCATGAAAGGCGATGCGATGCCGGCCATGCGTGTGTTTTCCGCGGATCTGCTGCGGACCTGGGCGGGAGAGGTCCTCAAGGCGCTCGGGGTGAGCGACGAGGACGCCGCCGTCGCCGCGGACGTGCTCGTGCTCGGAAACCTGAGGGGGGTCGATTCGCACGGGATCAGACTCCTTGTCAAGAACGCCGAAGGCCTGCGCGACGGCGCGCTCAACCCCGCCCCGGCGATGCGGATCGTCGAGGAGAAAGGCCCGTGCGCCGTCTTCGACGGGGACGGGGGGATGGGACAGCTCGTGTGCATGCGGGCGATGGAGGCTGCCCTTGGCAAGGCGAGGGAGGAAGGAGCCGCCGTCGTGGCGACGAAGCGCTCCAGCCATTGCGGCATGAGCGCGGCCTACGTCCTGCGTGCGGCGCAAGAGGACATGATCGGGGTCATGCTCTCCAACAACAAGACGAGCATGGCGGTCGCGGGAGGGTATGACTGGACCATCGGCAACAATACGATCGCCTGCGGCATCCCGGCCGTGGACCATTCGCCGATCGTCCTGGACATGAGCACGTCGGCGATCACGTGGGGAACGGTGCTGACGTTGGCGGCGGCCGGAGGCGAGCTTCCGGCGTACGCCGCGATCCGGCGCGAGCCGGAGGGCGGCCCCTTGACGGATCCGTCGAAGGCGTATAACGAAGGGACGCTTCTACCGATCGGCGGCCATAAGGGCTCCGGCTTGGCGGTCGCGATCGAGTGTCTGACGGGGGTCCTGTCGGGCGGACCGTTCGCGGCCGAGGTGAGCACGGTCTTCCTCGATACGGCGAAGCGGGAGAACCATTCGCAGTTCATCCTCGTCGTGTCTCCGGAAGCGTTCATGGAGACCGGGGTCTTCAAGCGCCGCGTCTCGGAGCTGATCACCTACATCAAGAACTCTCCGAGGCTCAAGAGCGTGGAGGAGATCCTTCTTCCCGGCGAGAAGAGCGCGCGCTGCGCCGCCGAGCGGTCGAAGCGCGGGGTGCCTCTGCCGCAGGGCGTGATCGAGAGCCTGAACGAACTGGCGGCGCGGGTGGGGGCGAAGCCCCTGCCGCAAGGTGATGCTTCCGGCAGGCAAACGTAGGAAGGGACCCATGAAAATCGTGCGTTTCGTGAGTCGGGCGGGCGCGTCCTACGGCGTCCTTGAGAATGACGTCATCGATGTCCTCGAGGGAGTCCCGTTCGGGGGATTGCGACGGGCCGGCCGAAAGGTGGCGCTGGCGCAGGCGAAGCTCCTCGCCCCTGTGGAGCCGCCCAACGTCCTGGCGATCGGCCTCAACTATCGCCCGCACGCCGACGAATCGAAGATGAAGATCCCGGAGCGCCCGCTCTTGTTCCTCAAGGCCACGACCGCGGTGATCGGTCCGGGGGAGGCGATCGAGCTTCCGCGGGAGGCCCCGGGCGAGGTGGACTACGAGGCGGAGCTCTGCGTCGTCCTCGGGCGAAGGGCAAGGAACGTCCGCGAGGAGGAGGCGCTCGAATACGCGCTGGGGTACACTTGCGGGAACGACGTCTCCGCCCGCGACTGCCAACTGCGCCTGGACGGCCAATGGGCGCGCGGGAAGAGCTTCGACACGTTCTGCCCGCTGGGCCCGTGGATCGAGACGCAGATGAATCCCGAGAACGCCGACGTGCGCCTCGTTCTCAACGGCGAGGTCATGCAAGAATCCAACACCTCGCAGATGCTGTGGTCCTGCGGGCGGCTCATCTCGTACCTGAGCCGGTGCATGACGCTCCCGCCCGGCACGGTGATCATGACGGGGACGCCTTCCGGGGTGGGTTTCGCGCGCAAGCCGCCGGTGTTTCTATCGCCCGGGGATCGGGTGCGGGTGGAGGTCGAGGGGATCGGGGTCCTCGAGAACCCGGTCGTTGCGGAGTCTCAAGCGGACTGAGGGGGGGAGGCGGCCGCCCACTTCCCCGTGAGCCGAAGGACCTCGAGCTTCATCTCGAGGTTCTGGCGGCGGACCGGGATCATGTCTACGACGTCAAAGCCGCACGTGGCCAAGACCTTCTCCAGGCTGAGCGTGCACGCCGGGGCTCCGCCGCCTCCTCCGCCCGCGACGCAGATGCCGACAGCGCGGCGTCCCTCGATGCGCTTCTTCCCTTCCTCATGGCGGGTGATCCTGCGCAGCCGGTCGAGGAACGCCTTCATGCTCTCGCTCAGGTCGCTGAAGTAGACCGGCGTGGCGAAGACGGCGAGGTCGGCCGTCCTGATCTTGTCCGTGATGCCGGCGAAGTCGTCTTCGATGACGCACCATCCCTCGGAGCGGCAGATCCCCCAGCCCCGCTCATCGCACTGCCGGCAGCGCTCCAACTTCACCTGCGTGAGAAAAACCGTTTCCCCTCGCCCGCCGGCGGACTGGATGCCGTCCAAGAACGCTTGGCTTGCCCGAGCCGTCTGACCGTTCGGATTGCGGCTTCCGGAAATCACGACTGCGTCCATGTTGCCTCACCTCCCAACGTGAACTTGGAACCGGCGCCCCGACCTGCGGGGGCGCCGCTCACCGCCGCCCGGCGCACTGTGCGCGGGACAGAACGGCGTTGTAGGGACGTGCGGGGATGAGGGTCTTGCCGTCTGAGAAGCCTTCGGGACGGCCCTCGAGCTTGCGGGCGAGGCGTCTACGCCAACGTTCCAGGCGGTCCGCGTGGTGCGGGTCGGGAGCTAGATCCGAGCGCTCCTGCGCGTCGGCGACGAGGTCGAAGAGTTGCTCCTGGCCCGTGGAGACCATCCAGACGTATTTTTCGCGGCCGTCGGTAAGGAAGTGCATGCCCGCGGGGTCCGCCATGGAGGGAGTCTCGGCGTGCTCCCCGTGGAGGTACTCGCGCCAGTCGGAATCGTCGCCTTCCAACAGGGGGCGCACGCTTCTCCCGTCGACGGTGTCGGGGATGGAGAGGCCGGCGAGGTCGAGGAAGGTGGGCATGATATCCTGCAAGCCGACCGGGGAGCTGCAGACGAGCCTGGGTATGTCCGGACCCGCAAGGAGCAAGGGCACCCGGGCGGAGCCTTCGTAGGGGACGCGCTTGCGCCACATGTGATGATCGCCGAGCATTTCCCCGTGGTCCGAGGTGAAGAGGATATAGGTGTCGCCGATCTCGGTCTGGAGACGCCAGAGAAGGCGTGCGATCTGATCGTCGATGTGATGGATGAGTCCGTAGTAGCCGGCGAAGGCGTAGCGGAGGACCTCCCCCTGGAGGGTAACGTTCCACGCCTCCGGGTGCAGGCCGGCGCTTTCGGGGGCGGGCGGAACCCAGTCGCCGGCCACGGGCTCGCCGAGGTCCATGCTCAGATAGCGCTCGAGGTAGAAAGCGGGCGGCGTCAAGGGAGGATGGGGGGCATCGAACGAGACGACGAGCAGGAAGGGACAGGAGGGGTCGCGGTCATCGAGGAATCGCATCGCCTGCTCGACCAGCCAGTTGGTGTTGTGAGTCCATTCGGGCAAGTGCCAGGGGCGGGCGGTTCGGTCGCAGTCGCCGAGGCCGTGACTGCGGAGGTCGCCCTTCCAGGCGGGGTAGTGTTCGGCCACCCAGCGGCGATGATCCGCGGCGGTGACCATGTGGTCGAACCCGAATCGTTTGCGACGGGGATAGAGGTGCATGTGCCCGATGAGGACCGTCTGGTAGCCGGCGGCCTTGAACTCGCCCGGGAGGGTGTGATTCACGTTCCATTCGAGGTGGTCTCGGAAACCGACGAGGCCGTGCGTGGCGGGCTCCTGCCCGGACATGATCGTGCGTCTCGCGGCGATGCACGTGGGAGCCGGCGAATAGGCGTGGGTGAAACGCGCCCCCGAGGCGGCGAGGTGATCGAGGTAGGGGGTCATGAGGCCCTTGCGGTCTTCGATCCCGAGGCAATCGCCCCTCTGCTGGTCCGTCATGATGACGACGAAGTTGGGGTTCTCTCTCGGCATCGGGGAAGCGACCTCCGGATCGAGATCTCCGACATTCGACGGCGGCGCGGCGACGCCGCGCGAGGGGTTTCGCTTAGCATATGCGAATATACATTTGGGGCTTGACGGTACCAAGCATCTTCTATCGGCAGGCGGCCGTGCCTGGGGTTCCTGCCTCCAGGCCCAGCGGGGGATGTCTCGTGGCCGACGGCGGTCTCAGGGGGGTCCCGGCGATAGCGGCGGTGGTGTCGGCGAGAATGTCCGCCTGGCGACGGGCCTCGTCCAGGTTGAAGATGTTCGTCTTGAACTGAGCCGGCCGCGGCCCAATGCGCGCGACCCCCTGTTGCATCGCCCTTACCCGATCGCTGGGCTCCCCGTCTCGCCGGTGCGGATGCGGTAGCATTCGATGAGCGGGAGGACGAAGATCTTTCCGTCGCCGATCTTGCCCGTCCGCGCGCCTCGGGTGATCGCCTCGACCGTGGGCTGGACGAGGAAGCCGATCGCCGCGTAGGTGAGAAGGCCGATCGCGACGATCGCGATGTTCTTGAAGAGGATGTTGACCGTGTTCTTGGAGCGGGTAAGCCCCGATTCAAGGGTGGCGAATCCGAGGTGCATCATGAACACGAGAAAGGAGGCGATCAGCACCCAGAGGTTGTCAAGGGTGAAGGCGGCCGTCGGTCCGAGGGTCCTTGCGGGGTGCTCCTCCGCGAATGCTCCTGACGCAAACGCTAGGAGCGCGAAGGGGACGAGCACGATGAAACGGTTTCTTCGTCCCAAGAGAGGTCTCCTCCTCATGCGGATTTCGGGAGCACCTTTCCATTGGCGAGGTGCGTCTTGGACGCAGCAGCTCCTTTGGCAAGTCTTGTGCCAGCCGCCCGTCCGACTTGTCGGGCATGACGTTACACCTTGTTGGCGAACATGATATGTGCTATCCGCCAGCTTCGGAGTGATTGAGGCGGTCAACAATAGGCCTACGCCTGTGTAGATATATTTGGTTATTCCAACCAAAATGTAGCCTCGGCTCCAGTAACCGCGTGTTCCACAGATGCTCGTCTGGACCTGGGTGATGAGAAGCTTGGAGAACCGGGAGGCACTTGCCGAGTGGTGGCGGGGACACGGGAGCACAAGACAGAGACTTGGCCGACGGGACAGGCGGAGGACGAGGAGAACATGGGGGCGGCTTCGCCGCAGGCTCGAAACCGATTGACGATGGGCGCAGCGCCCCTATTATATAGGCGGTGTTGGGGAGGTATGGAGCTTCTTTCGCAGGGGCGCCGCGATGCGGGTCGTATACGTCGTGCTGACGATCCTCTTTCCGGGCCTCGGGCATCTCGTCAAGGGCGAGCACCTTAAGGGCGTCGTCCTGGGGATCTGTTTCGCTCTCCCCTTCTCCGGGTTCCTCGTGAGTTGGGCCGTCTACACGGAGGCCTTTCACCCCGCGTTCGAGATCGTGTGCCTGTGCCTCTTCGCCGCCGTCTGGATCGTCGCCATCATCGACATCGCTAGACGCGTCTATTTCGTGGACGAGAGCGCGACGCTCAAGGAGAAGGAACGCCTCTTCCGAGAGGGGGTGGAGGCGTACCTGCGGGGCGACTTCAACCGCGCGGAGGAGGCCCTGCATGCGCTGCTCAGGGTCGACCACGACGATCCTGACGGCTACTTCCATCTCGCCATGGTTTTCAAGGAGAAGGGGGATCTCGAACGGGCGCGCAAGGCCTTGAGGCGGTGTCGGTCGGTGGACGACGCCGACAAATGGGCCTGGGAGGTCCAGAGGGAAGAGGCCCTTTTGGGGGCGCCGTGACGGCAAGGCCGGCGAATCGTTTAAGCTGAGAGACGGCGCGAACGAAAATTATAGAAGCCGTTGAGCTTCCGTCCTCTTAGGAGCCGAGTACATGCTTTTTGACCGTTTTACGGACCGCGCGCGGAAGGTCATCCAGCTCGCCAACCAGGAGGCGCAGCGCTTCAACCACGACAGCGTCGGCACCGAGCACATCCTCCTGGGGATCATCAAGGAGGGGAGCGGCGTCGCGGCGAGCGTGCTGCGCAACCTCAACGTGGACCTCAAGAAGATCCGCCTCGAGGTCGAGAAGATCGTCCCCGAGGGCGCCAACACCGCCATCATGGGCAAACTCCCCTACACCCCGCGCGCCAAGCGCGTGATCGAGCTGGCCGGGGAGGAGGCGCGACAGCTCGGGCACAACTACGTCGGCACCGAGCACCTGCTCCTGGGGCTCATCCGGGAAAGCGAGGGGGTCGCCTCGCGGGTGCTTCTCAACCTGGGCCTCAAGCTCGAGGAGGTGCGGGAGGAGATCCTGAACTTCCTCGGGAGCGACCTCGCCACCGGCGACCAGAAGAAGGACAAGAAGGGGAAGTCCGAGACGCCGGCGCTCGACTCCTTCGGACGCGACCTCACCCAGGAGGCGCGCCTGGGGAAGCTGGACCCGGTGATCGGACGCAAGAAAGAGATCGAGCGCGTCATGCAGGTCCTCTGCCGACGCACGAAGAACAACCCCGTCCTCCTCGGCGAGGCGGGGGTGGGCAAGACCGCCATCGTCGAGGGCTTGGCGCAGAACGTCGTCTCCGGGCAGGTGCCTGAGCTTCTACTCGACAGGCGGATCGTCGCGCTGGACCTCGCGATGATGGTCGCGGGGACCAAGTACCGCGGGCAGTTCGAGGAACGTATCAAAGCGGTGATGAACGAAGTCCGTCGCGCGGGGAGCGTCATCCTCTTCATCGATGAGCTTCACACCCTCGTGGGGGCGGGGGGCGCGGAAGGCGCGATCGACGCCTCCAACGTGCTTAAGCCGGCCCTTTCGCGCGGCGAGATCCAGTGCATCGGCGCCACCACGCTCGACGAATACCGCAAGTACGTCGAGAAGGACGGGGCCCTGGAGCGCCGCTTCCAGACGATCATGGTCGATCCTCCCACCCCGGAGCAGACGCTGGCGATCCTCCGAGGCTTGCGCGATCGCTACGAGGCGCACCACCGCGTCCGGATCACCGACGGCGCGCTCGACTCCGCCGTCGAGCTCTCCAGCCGCTACATCACGGGACGATACCTCCCCGACAAGGCGATCGACGTGGTCGATGAATCGGGCGCGCGCGTGCGGCTGCAGTCGCTCACGAAGCCCCCGGACCTCGTGGAGCTCGATCGGA
The DNA here is from genome assembly GCA_043803205.1 of Planctomycetota bacterium. Lineage (GTDB taxonomy): Bacteria > Planctomycetota > DG-23 > JAZDKG01 > JAZDKG01 > JAZDKG01. Next base: position 48,745 of record JAZDKG010000165.1, on the reverse strand, counting down.
AGATCGACAAGCTCAACGAGGAGAAGATGGAGGCCGTCCGCTCGCAGAACTTCGAGCTCGCCGCGAACCTGCGCGACCAGTCGGAAAAGATCGCCGAGCAGCGCGAAGCGATCCTCCAGGCCTGGCGACAGACCTCCAACGAGGTGGAGGGGGTCGTGGACGAGCAGGTGATCGCCCACGTGGTGAGCTCCATGACGGGGATCCCGCTCACGAACATCGAGAAAGAGGAGGCGGAGCGCCTCATCAAGATGGAAGAGCAGATCCACGACCGAGTCGTGAGCCAGCACGAGGCGATCCGCGCCATCGCCAAGGCCGTCCGCCGCAGCCGCGCCGGCCTCAAGGACCCGCGCCGGCCGCTCGGGAGCTTCCTCTTCCTCGGGCCGACGGGCGTGGGGAAAACGCTTCTCGCGCGAGCGCTCGCGAAGTTCATGTTCGGCAACGAGGACGCGCTCGTGCAGATCGACATGTCCGAGTACATGGAGAAGCACAACGTGTCGCGCCTCATCGGCGCACCGCCCGGATACGTGGGCTATGAAGAGGGCCGCCAGCTCACGGAGAAGATCCGCCGCCGCCCCTATGCCGTCGTGCTCCTCGACGAGATCGAGAAGGCCCACGCCGACGTCTTCAACATGCTGCTCCAGATCATGGAAGAGGGGCGTCTCACCGACAGCTTCGGGCGCAACGTCGATTTCCGCAACGTCATCCTAGTCATGACCTCGAACCTGGGCGCCGAGGTCATCAAGAACCGCGCCAGCATGGGCTTCGGCAAGCAGGACTCCGAAACGACCTATGAAAAGATAAAGGAGATCCTGACCCAGGAGGTGCAGCGCCACTTCCGTCCCGAGTTTCTCAACCGCCTTGACGACGTGATCGTCTTCAGGCCCCTCCTGCGCGAGGACCTGAAGAGGATCGTCGACATCGAGCTCGCCCAGGTGAGAAGCCGCTTGGGCGACCGGGGCATCACCCTCGAGCTCACGGACGAGGCTAAGGAGTTCGTCATTGACGACGGCTACAACCCGGACTTCGGCGCCCGCCCGCTGCGCCGCTCGATCGAGCGGCTCATCGAGGACCCCTTGAGCGAGGAGATCCTCCGGGGCGCCTTCAAGGGGGCCAGTGTCGTCGGCGTCGCCGTCAAAGACGGGCATCTGGTCTTTGAGGCCTCGGGCGCGCCGACGGACGCCCCGCAGGCGGCCCTGGCTGGGAGCGCTGGATCCCCCGACGCGACCGGGGCGAGTAACTGACAAGAGAATCCCTTTTCGGAGGGCGGCCGTTCCGCGCGGGACTCCTCTGACAGAGTCTTGCGGAAGCGTCGCGCCTGTCGTTTCGACGCGTCGTTGTGCCCTAGGCGACCGTAGATTCGGTCCCGCGACTGCGTGACGACGGCCTCGGACTCACCCCCGTGGGGATCGTCCGGGAAGCGCTCGAAATGCTGGAGCCGTAACCATGCCCGCGCACCTGTCGCGGCTCTACACGGAACGCGCGTGCGACTACGATAAGCTCTTCGGCCGCATGTTCGCCGGATTTCATCGCTGGGCTGCGGGACGCCTGCACTGCTCGAATGGCCGGCACGTGCTTGACGTGGGGGTGGGGACGGGATTGGCCCTTCCCTTCTACCCCACTGACACGCGGATCGTCGGTGTGGACATTTCGGAGAGCATGCTGGTGCAGGCCCGACGACGCATCCGGCGGAAGCGGCTGACGAACGTCGAGCTGGCGCAAATGGACGGCACGGCGTTGGCGTTTCAGGAGAACGCCTTCGACGCGGTCGTGTGCACCTTCGCCGTTTCTGTCGTCAGCGACCCGAGGAAGCTCGTGCGGGAGATGTCCCGCGTCGCGCGCCCGGGCGCACAGGTGATCCTTCTTAATCATTTCTGCCCGCGGTCACTGGCGCTGCGCCTGGCTGCGCGGAGCCTCAACCCCGTCTGCTTGAGACTTGGTTGGCATACGGCCCTTACGATGGACGAGCTCCTGGGGGGGACGCCGCTTCGGGTGGTGCGCGTCGACAGCCCCCTGAGGCTCCCCGTTTGGAAGATGGTCGAAGCATCTAACGACAAATGACCGCGGCGTGGCCCGTCCGCCCGAATTCGCCCCCTTGGTCGTTGACAGACCGCGTTTCTCAGGGTGCAAGTTACAGTACGATCCCCGGCAGCTCAATGATGGAGCGAGTCCCCCGTACGGCGGATCAACCGTCATTCGGCAGAGAATGACGGTTCTTTTCGCAAGCGAGCAGAGGGTTCGCCGGGTGGGGAGAATGCCCAGCGCACGAGCGCCACGTGCTTGACAAGGGCCGAGTGCGCGGGTACAAGGAGTGGACCTGACGCGATCCCCGGTAGCTCAATGGTGGAGCGAGCGGCTGTTAACCGCTAGGTTGTAGGTTCGAGTCCTACCCGGGGAGCCACGTCCATAAGCCCTTGGCATACAAGATGTTGCGTGCTGCCACGATATTCCCTGACGAAACACTCGGGGCGTTTGCCCGTTCGCAAGGTTCTTGCAGGCTTCATCATAAGGAAGCTTGCGAATCCGAAAACCGGCGTGCCTACACCGCCGCTCAGCGTGCGACGTTACAAGTTGTGCAACACTTGCTTCGTAGTGCGCGTTCGGGTTTGCGGGATCTCCAGTGAGCGTCGGTAATCATCTAGGGAGGGGGGGGTGTCGGGCCCATGCTGAGCGGACGCCTCCCCGGTCTTGACACTGGACGAAACAAACGCGCCCTTTTCCTTTCTGCCACAACTCCTTTCTTTGGCGTGTATTGCGAAAAAGCCCAAGCTTACCGTGTCGGGCGAAGGCCCCAACACTTGGCAAATTCCGGCCGTCTTACCAAACGGCTGCTGCTCAGACTCCAGCGCAACGATGAGCCAAAGAACGCGCTTCTGGAGGCCATGCGATACCAAGCGTACCTGGAGGCACAGCCCAGTCGCACCCGAACGGAAGTAGCAGCCATGTTCGGGGTGACACGAGCCCGGCTCACTCAGCACTTGAACATATTGAAGCTGCCTCAGGCGATCGTCCAGTTCCTAGCGGAATGCCGAGATCCGGTGGTCTTGCGCTACTTCACGGAACGTCGACTCCGAGCTCTCACTACAACCACCTGTCCCGGAGAAATCATTCCCGCCTTCAGAGAAATGCTGGAAGACGCCATGTCTTCCTCACCACGCGGGTAGCGCCGGCGCTTCCTTGTCGAGTGTTGACGGGCGCTTTACGCCAGCGGGGCGGCCTCACAAAGATGAATACTTGCAGTTGCCCGAAACGTTCTTGGAAAGAGTCTGATCTTCTCAGCAAGGAGCCTCGGTTCCTCCAGCTCCCGCAGCTTGCCGATGATCTGCTCCACCGTGTAACCTTTCCAGCCCATGCGTCTCGCTCCTTTCTACCCAATACATGGTCCCATTCTAACACTCCACCTGGACCAGTTCTTGGGGGGCAGATCAGTTCTTCATTCGAGGTCAGCCTTCTGGATTCTCTCAGAACTGGTGGCACATGTCACGGGGAGGGGGTCACCTGGGAAAGAGCAACAGCTATCGCCAACGAGTGAAGCGCATCGGAATAACTGCTCCGGATGGCTACCGGCTCGTTGGCACCGTACGCATGCACCTCCTTGATCTTGTGACCGAGAAGGTACCGGGTGATGTCGAGCAGGTGAATGGCTTGGTCGATGATGAGGCCGCCCGACACTTCCTTCTTGTAAAAGAAAGGCTTATGGCAGCAGTCCGGATACATCATCGGACAGGTGTAATACAGCCGAATCCCCAAGAGGGGCCGCCGGTCGATGACCTTGAGAGTCCGCTCGACGATCTTGAGATACCGAAACAGGAACCGACACTTGCTATGATCCTCGAACTATTGATGATGCGCTCGACGCGCCTTCCGGTTTCGAGGTCGAACGCGGGCGGTTTCTCCGTAAACACCGGCAGCTTCCGCTCGGCGCAGGCAGCGATCGGAGCTTCCCGGACCATCTGGGGCGTGAAGAGAAAGACCTCGTCACAGACCACCTTGTCGAGCATCTCGTTGAAGTCGGTGAAGACCTGTCCGCCAGTCAGTCCAGCCGCCTTGCGCGCCAGGGCTTTCTCAACATCGCAGACCGCCGCGATGGCGACATTGTCCATTTCAGCGAGCCGCGTCAGGTGGGCATGGGCAATGCTACCGCTTCCGATGACGGCGGCTTTCAGTGTCTCGCAGGTCATGTCAAGTCTTTCCCTTTGAGCAATCGAGATCATCCACCGGGACATGAGGGGCAACGGCGTTTCTCGATGAATTGATCCGAACCGCTGTCTGAGGCCTACCGCTCCGAGAAAACGGTTCATGGTTTCCAGCAGTCACCCCAGCGTGCGTGTGACCGAAGAGGCGCGACGAGTCTCACCTCGTCGGGATATCGACGACACACTTTTCCTCCATGGCCTTGTCCGCGCAGAAGCCGATGAGATGCCCGTTCACGGAATCTTCGATACTCGTGCAGGAGATGGAGCGGGGCTCGCCACGAACGAAGTGCACAAAGTCCTCGACGAGTCGCAGGTCGCCGCCAGCGTGCCCGCCGAACGCGCCGTGCATGTCGCCCTCGACGTTCAGGTCCACGACCTCCTCGGCGTATTCGTGTCCGGGCCTCGGGTCGATATGGCGCACCACGAACCGGCTCTCTTCAAGATCTCCCTGGATCTCGCCGATCGTGCCGACCAGATGGATCGTGCGACACGGCCGCGAGGTGCCGCCGACCATGTTGTGCGTTGCGACGCAGCCGTCCTCGAATGTGATGACGACAGCCTGGTGATCGACCACCTCGTTGTCCAGCTTCCACACACAACGGCCGTAAGGGGTATCGCCCTTGAGATAGGCTTCTTTGTCCTCGAACGTTGGCGATTCCGTGTGCTCGATATCGGCCCACACATATTGCCTCCATCGCTCGGGATGGTCGAGATAATGCTTGCGCGCGCTGTACCGGCAGTCGGGCTCGATCGGGCAATCCACGAGACAGCGCGTGCCCGCGCCCTTCGGCGCTTTCTCCTGCCGGAACTGCATGTTGCATCCGGCGCTGGCGACCGCCAGCGGCCGCACGCCGCTCTTCATCCAGGTGATGAGGTCCATATCGTGACAACACTTCGCCATGAGCATGGACGAGTGACACAGCTTCTTGCTGCGCCATTTGCCCCGTACGAATCCCACGACCATGTGGTGATAGCTCACATGCTCGGTAGTCTGCACACTGACGATATCGCCGATCTCGCCGGCCGCGACGCGCTGGCGGATGGCGACGTAGAACGGCGCATACCGCAGCACGTGGCCGACCATGATCTTGCGGTCGAGCCTGCGCGCGGTCCGGCCGAGCGCAAGAAGATCGTCCCTATTCGTGGCGATCGGCTTTTCCAGAAGGATGTCGTACCCCGCCTCCAGAAGCGGCAGCGACGTGGCCACGTGCTGGTGATCCATCGTGCCGTTGATGACGGCGTCGGCGAACTTCGGCACCGCCGCAAAGGCTTCAGCCGTCTCGAAGCAGCGCGCCTCGGAAAAGCCATGCCGCTCGGCGACTTTCTTGCGACGAAGCGGAATCCGGTCCGCCACGCCCACGATCTGGAGTTGGTCGGGCCGATGCTTGGCGTATTCCGCGTAGCACCGTCCGCGAGGGCCTGCGCCCACCACAACGGCGGTGACGGGTCGAGCGTCCTTGAGCACTTCGGCGCTGCCGTCCTGGCGGCGCTGGACGACATCACACTCCTTGGAAAAATCTACAAACCGGGGTTTAATCTCGAATCTCCAATCCTGAAAGATATGTGAAAGGGGATCAATCCTGCGCGTAGAGGGGGTCGAAGTAGAGCTCAAAGAGCTTCGCTTCGAACTCGGGGCAGATGGGTCCGCCGAGGTTTCTCACCTTTTCGTTGACGACGGCTTTGAAGAGGGATGCGCCTGCGTCGCTAAAGGTCTTGACGGCGCCGTCGGTGAAGAGGACGTTGTAGGACATGTCGTGGTTGGAGGACCACATGCTTTTTGTGAGGTGGTTGGGGTCGGAGAAGTCGAAGCCCTCCTTGTGGTTGACGCCGTCGGGATCGACGCGGATGGCGCCCCTGTCTTTGTAGCCGTCTCCCCAGAGATGGAAGAAGCCCCAGATCGAGTCGGAGGCGACGCCTTTGCCGCTGATCTCGTCGATGGGATAAGACTCATGACTGTATTCGAAGGTGCGATCGGGGCGGACCTGATAGGAGCCCACTAGGCCGCAGGGGTCGTCCCTTCCCTTCCTGTCGAAGACGGGATTACAGTTGGCGTGGCCCTCCAACATGGAATTGGGGTACCAGCTAACGTAGTCCCACCAGGGCGCGCCCGAGGACACGTCGTAGGTGGAGGCATAGCCGCCGACAACGACCATGTTCCAATCGTCATCGGCGCTGCCCCAGTGGACGGAGCCGCCGGTGGTGAAGAACACGGCCGTAGGCTTGAAGCGGGTCTGCTCGTTGGTCCAGGGGAGCACCTTATAGGTTGTTCCGAGGTAGGTGAACTCGGGAAAGCCGACGGAAGGATCGGGGAGGTGGCGGGAGGGGCAATCGAGGACGGAGGAGCCTTTCTGGGTGAGGTATCCGCCCGAGAGGAGGAGTCCGAGGCCGGTGGGTATTCCGCCGCCGCGTCCCATGGAGCAGGTATGGGGGAAGGAGATGGGGGTGACGCCGTCGGCGGCGTAGAGTGTTTCGTCGTCGTAATCGTGATAGACGCTGGGAGCGTAGTAGGTGATCCTGGGGCGGAGGTACCATTGCGCGGATTCGGCGTCGCTGCCCCTATAGTCCTGGGCGGTGGTGGTCTGGACGAGTCTCCTGCGGCCACTGGCTAAATCGACGCCCCAGGCGTAGACGGCTGGCGTCCAGCCGCTGTTGTCGTTGACGTAGAGGGTCATGGCCATGCCCAGTTGTCGCAGGTTGCTGCGGCACTGGGTCTTTCGAGCTTCCTCCCTAGCTCTTCCGAGGGCGGGGAGGAGGAGCGCCACGAGGAGCGCGATGATGACCATGACGACGAGCAATTCGGTGAGCGTGAAGCCACTTGTACGCATTTCGTCTCCCTTTCTATCCGGGGGCCGGGATTGCGATTTCATCCTCTCAGCGTCGCGGAGGGGCTGGCTAGCGGGCGGTGGCGCTAGCCGGCCGGCGGCCCATCCGAGGCCTGTGTCAAGGTGATGGGCAGGCGAACGGTGAGGGTGGTGCCCTAGTTGAGTTGGCTCCTAACATAGATTCGGTCGCCATGCTCGGCGACGACGCCATAGCTCACAGCGCGGCCGTGTCGACAATCCCGCACTCGATGTCCTCTTTGTTGATCGAGTAGCCTACGAACAGCTTGCCGGGCTCCGCCAGGCAGCACGGGTACTGGTACCCGTCCACCTTCAGCAGGCCCTTCAGTCGTTGGCTGGTGGGATCGTCGACAACGAGCAACACCTTGTTGAACTCGCACCCGTTATCGCTCAAGAACAGCAGCAGGTGTCTGCGGTCAAGGAGGGTCGCGAACGCGTTGTTGCACAGGTAGTACCGGCCGTCCGCCAAACGTCCTGCGTACACCCGGCTCATCGAATCGGGGATATCGGAAATCATCGGCGGCACGAACGTCCGCCCCCCGTCGTCGCTGTAGTTCACCCACACCCGGCAGGAGCCGCTCTCGTCACGCCAAAACACGACGATCCGCCCCTCCTCCGTCTGATACCAGCTCCCCTCGCCAGACGGGAACGCCGCCCCCGCGGGCGTCGGCAGGCTCACCACCTCCGGTTCGACGCAGAGATCCATGCCGGGCCACACGAGCATGCCAGGCTGATGATCGCTCGTCGTGCAGACGCACATCAGCCTGCCGTCCGCCGTCGGACGCGGGGCCTCGAAGATCACCTTGAGCCTTTCCCCAAGCGAGCGCACAGGTTTCCAGTCCGCGCCGTCGACGGAAGCCAGTATGTCCAGGCGATTCTTCTCGGGAATGATCCTGCGCATCCCCACCATAGTCGCGTCCTTCACGCACTCCTCGCACCAGTCCACGATAAAGAGCCGGTCCTTCCCCGCGTACAGCGCAACACAGTTGTGAATCACCGTTGTCTCGGCTTCCCCGCCGATCACGCACCGCGGATCGCTCCAATGGAGCCCGTCCGTCGACGACACGATCATGATCCGCTGGCCTTCTACCTCTTCATCCGCCCGCCCGTTCGACCAGGCAAAGTAGTAGCGGTCCTTGAACCGCATGATCTGCGAATGGTGGTTGTATGATCCGCTCTCCCGCGTCCCCGTGTAGATCCGCACCCGCTTCATCGGCGCGTACGGGATGATCGGGGGCGTAATGCCCTGCGGCCCGTGGTCGTCGTTCTTCATCAGACATCGAGCCGCGACAAACCGCCAATGCCAGTGGAATCGCTTCAGCGCCTGCGCCACATCCGGCAAAAGCATGCGCACCTGTTTCCGCGTGGTGACATCGATCTCCTTTACCTTCTTCATCTCTTAATTCACTTTCTACCGATATTTCCCATATCGCACATTCCGAGGACCATCCTGGGACGTCAAACGTCAGTATGCGTTGATCGCAGTGGTCTATCGAGGACTCTTGTGGCGGTTTCAAGTCCTTCCGGGCTCCATCTGCCCCTCGCCGGACCCCGGTCCCGCTCGAAACGTTCCTCATCCCGCCGTTCGAGGCGGGTGAGGACGGACTGTCTCCATCGCCTCCGCGTCTTCTCGCCATTTCGCCGTTCGCCGCTGTCCTGGCGGCGCTGGACGACTTCACACTCCTTGGGCAAATCAACAAACCGGGGTTTCATGGGTTTCTCCTCGTCAGGACGCCATTCGAGGCGGAGGGGCTCCGGTTTTTGAGTAGACGCCATATTTACGACCCGCCTCGACCAGAGCGAAGATGTTGTCGTCGGGGGCATGGTAGGGGGTTTGATCGCCGACAGTGAGGATGAAACCGCCGCCTTCTTTGGCCGAGTCCATGCAGCGTATCACGTCGCGCTCCACGTCGGCGGGCGCGCCGTGGAGCATGACCTCGATACTGTGGACGTTGCCGGAGAGACTGATTTGGCGACCGAAGAGGCGTTTGACTTCGGCGAGGTCGACGTTGCCAGTGGGAGGGCGTTCAAGGGCGTCCATGCCGTCGACGCCAGCCTGGACGAGGAGGGGGATGGCCTCGCGCGAGCGTCCGCACATGTGGTACTGGATGGGCACGTCGAACTTCGCAGTGACCCCTTTGATGGCACGGACGAAGGGGAGGGTGTACTTCTCAAGGTGCGCAGGCGAGAGCACGGACATACTGGTCGTGGAGCCGTCGAGACCGATCGAATCCGTGATCGCTGCGTGCTTTGCGAGGAAATCGGCCATGAACGCGACGGCGTAGTTCGTGTACGCGACGAAGAGGTCATGCATCAGCGCGGGATGGTCGACGAGGTCAAAGATCATGCGCTCGGGGCCGCCGCGCAAATGCGACCACCAGTCCACGGGCGTGGAAAGCCAGTACCCGCAGTGTCCCGCGTCACCCACGTACCGGTGGGCGGCAACGTACGGGGCGGCGTCCTTGCCTTCGGGATGGGCCAGGAGCGCGAGGACCTTGTCGCGGTCAGTTGCGGGGTCCTTGACGAACCCCTCGAACATGGCGATCGACTCAGTAGGCGTGATGCGCAGGAGATTGGCAAGGTCGCCCTTGGGCGTGTGAATGACCTCGCGGTAGATCACCTCGTCGGCAGAGTCCTTGACGACTTCGGTGGTGACCTCGGGATCATGGGGAGAGGGGCCGACGTCGGCATGCAAGAAGACATCGGCGCCAAAGGCCTTCTCCGTGTCGCAACGAGCGCGAACGAAGTCGCGCCGCTCGCGCCAGAAGAATTCGATATACGTGAGGCCCGATTTGCGGACGGGTACCATCTCGCTCAAGCCCGGGGTGACGGGAACGGCGTCGGGTTGGCGACCTCGCAGAGCAGTGATGATTCGTTCCTTGGCGTTCATATCTCTCTTTCGATCCTGGGGAACCATAAGGACGGGCGTGTCAGGCACCCATGCGGAGGCAGCACATATCGCCGATGATACGGTCTTTGATCGCCTTGCCGTAGGCCGCTTCCGTTCCGCTCGGGTCTTCACAATACCATTTCTTCATCGAAAGCCGGGTTATGTCGACCCCCTCGGAGCAGAAGGCCATATGGTGTAATCCTGCAGGATTCATGAGTTCATCTGTTCAATTTCGGCTTGGCTGACCAGGGTGAGGGGACGCAGCGTGAAACCGCCGTCGATATCGATATTGGCGCCGGTGGCAAAGGAGGCCCTGTCGGATGCGAGAAACGCGTACACGGCGCCGACGTCGCCGGGTTTGCCGAGCCGCCCAAGGGGTATGTTGTTCATGAAGGCTTCGCCCTTCTCGGGATCGGCCGCAGTTCTCGGGAGGATGCCTTTGGCCCAGTTGGGAGAATCGATCATCCCCGGCGAGACGGTATTGACGCGGATGCCATAGGGCGCCAACTCGATCGCCACGGTCTCGGCAAAGACCTGCACGCCCGCCTTGCTGACGCGGTACGCCGCCCGCTTGTAGGCGGGGTTGTACTGAACCGTCGATGAGGTGAACAGTATCGTGCCCCGTCTGCGCCCAACCATGTGCCTGGCGACTTCCCGAGTGCACAGCATCGCCCCGGTCAAGTTGACGCCGATGACCCTGTTCCAGGACGCCAGGGTGATCTTTGTCACAGGCTCCCACTCAATGATGCCGGCGTTATTGACGAAGATGTCAATCCCGCCAAGCTCGCCAATGACGCGCGCGACCATCTCGACGACCTGGTTTTCCTTGGACACGTCGACTTCGATGGCGACCGCCTTTCGCCCGAGCTGGCGGATCGCGTCCCGCGTGCCACCTTCACCTGTCTCAATCCTGATATCGCAATAGGCGACGTCGACGCCTTCCCTAGCCAGGGAAAGGGCGACGTCTCTTCCGATGCCCCGTTCGCCTCCCGTAATCAAGGCGGTCTTGCCGCTCAAGCCAAGGTCCATGATGTGCTTCCTTATTGCCCGGTTTTTGATTAAGGGTCAAAGACTCTTAGCAGATCAAACAGACAAACTTCATTCACCTTCCGGATGAGGGACGAAAAGCTCTCGCATGTCCACTTGGTCCGGCCCTCTGCTTATCGTGCCGTAGTGCGTCCTGAGCAGTTCCTCGCTCAGGCGGTGCGAATCCACTCCCACAAAGAGACCATCCGACTTGTGCCGACGCGCCAGCGTCATCGCCCGGCGGACGACGTCGCTGATGCACCTGTGCCGACGCGTGCGGGAAAGATCCTGGCAATCGAGCATCAACTCAGTGTAGCGCAGCGCAACGTCCAACCGCTTCAGCAACGCCGCCGCGCGAGTCTTCCTCCTCAGCATCCGCCGCGCCCGTCGCAGGAGAGCCCGGCAGCGCGTCGCCCACAGGCGTCCCTGGGCGACCATGTGTCTGCTAATCGGCGCGCCCACGACCGGGTGTTCCTTCTTTTCGAGCGACCTGACGGTCAGCTTCTCCAGCGTCCAGAAGTATTCCTCCATGAGCCCCCCTGCCGCGTGAAACCGCGCCTGGCAATAGTCGCGCACAAGCGCGTTGACGTCCGACGACGTATGGTAGGCAAAACGGCCATAGAGGTAGTAGGGCAACTCCAATGCCAGACTGTGGTCCGGTATGGCGCACGACGAAACCGACTTGACGCCCCGGTCACGATAGTAGGACGTCTCCGACCACAGGAACCCCAGCCGCTGAAGGGGAATGGATATCATGCCCGCAAACCAGAGATAGATCCCCGCCCCCAGCAGGCCCTGGTGCTTCGTAGACCATTCCTGAAGAGGCCCTACGCCTTCCCGCGACCACGCGATCGACGGATCGTAGATCGGCTCCTGTCTCTGATGATAGACTGCCCAAGTATCCACCAGAACGTCCGACGGATAGACGTTGTCCTCGGGGTACTGCGCCGTGGTCGCGTATATCTCGCATTGCAGCATGACGGGCAGTCCCTTGCGCCGGATCGCATTTCGCAGCGCCCTCATGACGATCCCCTGCCTCTGCGCCGGTGCGCCCTGCGCCTGGGACTTCTCGTCCTCGCCCCATTGGGGGCTGTCCGGCGGCCAGCACAGGAACAAGTCGATCTCAGGATGCGCTGCGAGATACGCGACCACGTGCGAGGTGAACATCCGCATGGCCGTCCTGTTGGCCGTGTTGAAGACCGTCTTGTAGGAACGCGAGCGTTTCCCATCCACAACCCCGAACCATTCGGGATGTTCGTCGAAGAACGCTTTGGGATGAAGGAACTCATGCCAGCAATGCCCGCCAACCCCGATCAGCATCCCGCGCTTGCGAAGCTCCGGGGTCAGTTTCCCCCTGACCGCCTCCCACGCGAACCCTCCCGACCGCTTCTCAGGCGCGCATCGGCCCTCCGGCTCCATCGAGAAATCCATGGCATTCAGCCGGTTCTTCGCCATCCAGTCGATGAGCGCCTTCGTGTTCGTGAGACCCTCTCGCTCCTGCCGCTTCGTAGCCGGGGAAAACCCAGAGTCCGGTTCAGCCGCGGGCATCCTCCGGTAAAGGAACGTGGGCCGAAACCGCCGTCTGCCTGGCTTCGGCGCCCAGACGGAACGCCGCGGCACGATCTCGTTCCCGATCCCTTTGTAAAAGACGTACGCGGGCGCGAGCCACCGACACCCGAGTTCTTCCAGGAACGCGTATACCGCGTACAGGGCGGCACGCGGCGTCCCACCAACAAGATCGATCCTCTTTGCGGTCACGTTGATGTCAAACGCGTCATCCCCTTCCTCGATCGGCAGACGCGGACGCGCCTCTCTTTTTCGCACACGAATCGCGATCTCCCCCGATCCCTTGGCGCCGCCGCGTCGGATTCCGAGCACGCGCCCCGTCATCTTTTTCAGATACCGCTGGAGCTCCTCCGCGGCAAATCGCTCGCAGTCACCGGCCTCTTTGGCAATCACGATGCGCTTGGGCATCCCTGCAACGACCTTCATCTCACATCTCCTCTTCTTTTTCATGAAGCGAATCTGGCGAGGTTCATCCCTTCACGGCAGACGCCAGCGCACCACCTCGCAGGCCGTGGTCGGCTGATCCTCGTCCTTGTACAACGTCACCGCATACGCCGTGATGAGGCTCCCGTCCTCAAGCGCCAGCGTCACGGGCCAGCCGGAGTAACAACTCGCGGACAACGAGAGCTCGATCGGGTGATCGCGGTCCCAGGTTTTTCCGCCGTCTTTGCTCACCATCGCGCACACGCCGAAAGGATGATGGTAGTTGGCGTACGTGCCCAGAAGCCTCCCGTCCGCCAGCTCCGTGAGATGCATATGGACTTCCGCCGTGCCCGATATGCGCCGAGGCCTGGACCAATGCCGCCCGTCGTCCGTCGACTCCGTCAGATACGTGTCTTCAAAGCCTTCTCCGCTCATTCCCATTCCCGGGATTTCCCGTCGAAGCGCCGCAAGCAGGCGCCCGTCTGAGACGCGCAACACCGCGATCTCGGCAAAACAGGGCGAGACGTCCTTCGGGTCCCAGTCCACTTCCCCGACGCGAAACGTCCACGTCTTGCCGCCGTCGGCGCTCCGGCACGTCTCGATATTCAAGACCCCATGCGCGCGCAAGTACAGAAGCGCCCCATCGCTGTCCACGATGATGTTCCTGGGATAGGGGTACTGGCCGTCGCCATTGTCGATTCGCACCCTTGTCCACGTCCGGCCGTTGTCCTCTGACCGGAAGGCGTTCATATCGCCCGACTTGAAGCCAGGGCGGGTGATCAACTCCTGACCCGTGAGCACCAGCACCCCGTTTGGAAGCGCTGCGAGCGCCGGCTCCTTGCCGAAAAGCGGCGTCTCGTTGATCTCGCGCCACGAACGCCCCTTGTCCGAGGATTCGTAGACGTGGATCGTCCAGAGCTTCGTGCCCGGCGTTCCCTTCTCGTCCGCCGAGTGGCGGCACGCGGCAAGCACGAGCCGCCCGTCCGCAAGCTGGGTCATTCCCGCCTTGTAGTTGCCTCTCGGTCCCACGCGTCTTCTCTCGGCTTTCTCCGAGCGCACCAGGGCGATGCGCTGCCGATTTTGACCCGTGTACCCCGTGATTCACGCCGGGTACTTCGCGTAGTCGAAGTCGTCCGACGGGAACGCAACCCGATCGATCGGGAGAAAGGGATCGTCGATAGCGGGACCATCGCAGACACCCGGCGAATACGGCGCCGGGTCGCCGGCCGCCTTTCGCTCGAGCATAACGCCGTCCACGTAAACCGCCACGTCGGGCTTGTGAACCTGGACGATGACCCGCATGCGCCCCTCGCCTTCCAGGTCGATCGTGCGCTCGGCCGAGTAGCGTTTCCATTCCTCCGTCACCTTGAACCGCTCGCGGACCGTCGATTCCTTGTCAAGCGCCCTGAAATAACTCTCGATGACCAGGTCCACCTCGATCGGCTCGTCGCTTCGCAGATAGGCGCTGAGTACGTAACGTTCCCCCTTGCGTGGAGAACAGGGTATGACCTGCTGCACATAGGCGTACGGTCCCCCCCGGCCCATCGTCATGGAGAGACAGTGATCGCCGAAGGCGCCGCCCTTCACCCGGCTCACCGTGCTGTCGGGGGCGCCCGCCTTGTGCCAAGCCATCACGCTTCCCCCTGGCCCTTCACGCTCAAAGCTCGAGTTCATCAAGAGATTCGAGATGTCGGCGTCCTGCGCCCACAGACGGCCGGCGAGAAAAAGAAGGAATGCAACGACCCCCATAGACTTTCTCATGGTCGGCTCCTCTCCTTTTGGCGTTGCTTACGGCAGGTGCAACGTCTCATCGGATCACGTCCTGACTGAGAGTCGATCCCAGGCAGCATAGACTTCCCGGACATTTTCGGGTCTGGAAGCGAGGCCGAACTCGCACTGGGCGATGATGCCGCCGGAGGGGTCGTACAGCGCGTTGTGGACGCGCTCGACTGCCCGTGTTACTGCCGAGACGTCTTGGGTCGTCAGCACGTGCTGGCGGTCGATCTCTCCCCAGAAGCAGATCCGCCCCTTGAAGCGCTTTCCGATCTCCTCGATGTCCATGCAGAAAAGCTGTGCGTTCAAGGCGTCGACGCCGATCTCGATCACGTCCTCAAAGACCTCCATGATATTCCCGTCGGAGTGCATGAAGAAAAGCTTCCCCGCCCCGTGGGTAAGATCCACATACGCCTTGTAGCAGGGCTTGAAGAACTCCCGCCAGAGAGCCGGCGGCATGATGAGCGCGTTCTGCGTCCCCCAGTCGTCCCACAGGATGATGCCGTCGACCCCGGTCGCGACGAGCCTCTCAAGGACCGTGAGATTGAACTCGTGGACGAGATCGCGCAGTCTGAAAAGCTCTTTCCGCTGCTCCATCAAATCCACAAGGAGCTGCTCGGTCGTGCGTATGTCCTGCATTCGCTCAAAGAGCGACCCGATCGAACCGGTCACGAAGCACGGCGTCGCGGCACATGCCTCGTCCACGCGGTCGAATGCGCCCTCCAGCCACTCGTAGGGTGGACGCAGCCGGCCCAGCTCGTTCCACGTCGCCACCAGCGGTTCCCTCACCTCCCCCGTCGCCCCGTCCTGGATGTTCGTCCACCGGCAGCCCCACTCGTCAACGTACACCCCCCGGGAATTCCGATCCCCCTTCATGTGAGGCAGTGTCTTGTACTCGACGGCCGCATCCACGAGGTCCATCGGGTAATTTTGCCGCAACGCCGCCAACTCATCGGGAAACCGTCTCTCGGCCCACGGCACCACCCAGCAGTCCCGGGGCACCCGCTCGGGATGCTCAAACCGCACTGCCTTCTTCGCCGTCTCTCGTGCTGTCGTCGTGATGTCGCTTCCCTTTCTCCACAGGACGCCGCCGCTCCCCCTCACGGCAGACGCCAGCGTAGCACCTCGCAGGCGGTGGTGGGCGTATCCTTCTCGCGATACAACGTTATGGCATATGCCGTGATGAGGCTGCCATCCTTTAACGCAAGCGTCACGCCCCATCCGCTTTCGTCGCCGGCGGACAAGGCGAGTTGGACCAGTCGTTCGCGGTCCCACGTTTCGCCGCCGTCCTCGCTGACGATCGCGGAAACGCCGAAGGGAAGGTGGTAGTTCGTATAGGTCAACAAGATCCTCCCGTCGGGGAGGGCGGTGGGGTATGCTTGGACCTCTCCGGCGTTCAAGATTAAGCGCGGCCGGGACCAGTGCTTCCCAGCGTCGTCCGAGGTTGTCACATAGGTACTCTCAAAGGCGTGACCGGACATCCTGGGGAGGTTGACGCGAAGGGAGGCGAAGAGGCGTCCGCGGGGGAGGAGCGCCACGCCGATCTCGTCGAACTGCCCCGCGTAGCTGTCCCCCTCCGGGTTCCAGTCCACCTTGCCGTCAAGGAACGTCCACGTCTCGCCGTCATCCATCGATCGACATAAGGTGATGCCTGCGCCACACGAGCGCAGGTAGACGAGTGAGCCGTCGTCGTCCACGATGATATTCCGGGGGTACGGGTATCTATAGTTGGCGTCCTCGACCTCGATTTTCCGCCACGTTTTTCCACCGTCGGTCGAGCGGAAGAAGTACGCGCCTCCCTTCTGGGCGCTGGGCCGGTAGTCCCCCCTCTGTGCCGACAGCACGAGCGTTCCTTTCCCCGTGGAAACAAGCGCCGGCTCCTTCCCAAAGAGCGGCGTCTCGTTGATCTGCCGCCATGACTTCCCAAGGTCCTCCGACTCATACACGGGGATAATCCAGAAGCGTTTGCTCTCGTCCTTGTCGTAGCCCGGACTTTTACGGCAGACTGCGACGAGAAGTCTTCCGTCGGGAAGCTGCGTGAAGCCCGGCTTGTAGTTCCCGCGGTCGCCGACGCGGTGTCTTTCGGCTTTTTCCCATCGCAGCAAGGCGACGCGCTGCCTATCCTGTCCCGTGTATCCGGTCATGTTCATAGGGTACTTGGAGTAGTCGAAGTCGTCTGTCGGAAAGGTCTGGTTATCGACGGGAAAGAAGGGAGCGTTGATGGGAAAGGTATATTTCAGCTCGGACACGACGCCGTCATTGCCCATCGCTGAATCGTCGACCGCGTCTCCAAGCTCTGAGGGCTTGTTGGCGAACTTCCAATACCCGACGAGGTCGGTCGAAGCGGGATTGACCTCCTTGTCCCAGTTTGCTCTGACCTCCTCGGCGCTGAGGGCCCGCTTCCACACCCGGACTTCGTCGATCGATCCGGACCAGACGAATTCCTCGGGCCTGGGATAGATCATGGGTCCGGTGCGCGATCCGATGCGGGCGATAGCGTCCGTCTTGGTGAACGCCGATAAAGCAGGCTGCGCCTGACCCATGCGCTTGGCATCCGTCACCTCGACCCCGTCCACGTACAGTGTAACGCGCGTCCTTCCGTCCCCGGAGAAAACCCCCGTAGCATGATGCCACTTGCCGTCGTTGTAGCGAATGTTCGTCCAGATGTCGTCCCAGAGTTCGTCTTGATACATCTCTGCGGAGTTGTTCACGCCGAATCTGAGGCCCCCGGCTTTCATGTAGAGTGCATGGCCCGCCTGCGAACCGGGTTCGCGGTTCTGGGCCCCACACTCAAAGATCACGCCCTCCGGCTTTTGTGTCCTGAACCACGCCTGGACCGTGATTGGCGAGCCGGCGAGACGCAGTGCGGGAGCGTTGACATCGACCATCCGCGTTTTTCCGTCCAGCGTGAGCACGCCGTCATCCGGTATGGTGCCGGCTGACGCCAAGGAGCAAATCATCGCCGCGGAGAACGTCAATATCCACTTTCCCATTTCTTATACTCCTAACTTGCTTTGCATAGCGGCGGTGTGGAGGCGCATCAGGGCAGGCGCCAGCGCACGACCTCGGTGGCGGTGCGCGGCTCGTCCTCTTTGCCGTAAAGCGTAATCGCATATGACGTCAAGAGACTCCCGTCCTCCAGCGCCAGCGTCACCGGCCACCCCGTAAAGCAATTCGATGATACGGCCAGACGGATCGGATTGTCCCGATCCCAGGTCCTACCGCCGTCCTCGCTGACGATCGCGAAAATCCCATAGGGCAGATGGTAACTCGCGTACGTCAAGACCAGCCTTCCGTCCGCCAGCTCCGTCAGGTACCCATGCACCTCCGCGGTCCCGGACGCCCGCCAGGGCCTTCCCCAGCTTTTGCCGTCGTCTGTCGACTCCGCAAGGAAGGTGTCCTCGAGCCCTTCGCTGTTGGTTCTCGGGATTTCCCTTCGAATCACCGCGAGCAGGCGTCCGTCCCGGGTGCGGAGCACTCCGATCTCCGCGAAGCACCCGTGGGGCTCCATGTCGTCTTCGTCCCAATCCACCTTGCCGACGGAGAACGACCACGTCTTGCCGCCGTCCGAGCTCCGGCAGAGCGCGATGTCTGTGCCATCCGCCCGCAAGTAGACCAGTGACCCGTCCCGGTCCACAATCACGTTTCTCGGATAAGGATACCGGTTCCTCATGGTCTCATCGACCTCGGTGACTTCGACCGTCTCCCATTTTCTCCCCCCGTCCGTCGAACGAAACGCGTACATGCCGTCAAAGATACTCCCTGGCCGCTGGTCCGCCCGCTGGCCGATGAGGAAGAGCCCCTGTTCTCCGAAGGCCGATATGCTCAGCTCCTTCCCGTAAAGGGGCGTCTCGTTGATCTTCCTCCACGTCTCCCCCATGTCCGTCGATTCATAGATGTGGATGCCGTAATACTGGTTCTGCGGGTCCTTGTCGTACTCGGGATGCCGCCAGCACGTTGCCAGCACAAGTCGCCCGTCGGGACACTGCGTCATACCGGCCTTGTAGTTCCCGCGCTCGCCGACCCGCCGCCGCTGTGCCTTCATCCATGTCACGCCCCCCACGCGCTGGCGATCCTGCCCGTCGTACCCCGTGATCCTTGCCGGATAGCTCCAATAGTCGAAATCGGCTTCCGGAAAGGCGATCCGATCCAGTGGGAAGAAGGGGTCGCTCACCGCCGGGACATACGTGAACTCCGTCATGACCCCATGGTTGGTGCCGGCCGCGTCGTGCACCGTGTCGCCCGGGGCCAGGTCCTCCTCGTCAAACTTCCAGTAGGCCACAAGGCCGGGCGTTCCGGCGTCGATCGACCGGTCCCAGTTGTTCTCGATCTCCTTTGCCGACAGGGCCCGATTCCATACGCGGATCTCATCCAGTTGACAGCGCCAGAAAAATCGCTCTGGATTGGGATACGTGATCCGGTCCGTGTACAAGCCGATCCTCGCCACAGGGCTCGTGAGCGTGTACACCGATAATGCCGGCTGCGCCTGCCCCTGTCGCTTCACCTGCGTCGCCTCGACCCCATCCACGTAGAGCTTCACACGGGTGGACCCGTCACCGTAGATGACGCCGGTAGCATGATGCCATTTCCCGTCGTCATAGCGCCTTTCGGTTACCACGTCATCCCACAAGGAAGGCTGATACCACTCGACGGCGTTGTTCACGCCGAACCTTACACCACCCCATTTCATGTACAGCGCGTACCCGGCCTGAGGACCCGGGTCCCGGTTCTGTGCGCCGCACTCAAGAATGATTCCCGCCGGCTCCATCGTTCTGAACCGCGCCTGGAGCGTGATGGGCGAACCCGTTATCACCAAATCCGGGCAGTCCAACGCGACGTGCCTGCCCTTCTTCACCCTGAGAACGCCTTCGCCCGCGCCCACGACGTTGAAGGAGACGTCGTCCACGTACACGCGCTTGTGAGGCGCGTACACCTGCACGATCGCCCTTACCACCAGCTCGTCGTCCTTCTTCAGATCCGTTATCTCCTCCATGGGGAGCCACACTTCGTACTCCTGCCATGAGGACGTCACCTTGAAAGGCACCCGCACCACACCGATGTCATACGCCTTGCGCTTCGGAGCGTTCGCCAGGATCACCAGCTCCACCCGGCCTTCCGGATCGTCCGACCGCATCCACGCGCTTAGCTTCATTTCTTTTGATACGTCGGGCTTCAACATCACCGTCTGTTCGATCACGCTCCATCGAGAACCGTCGGGCACGTCCACAACGGCACACTTCCTTCTATCGCGTCCACCTCCGCGCACGCTGGGCGGGAACTCCTTGCTCGAGCTCTTTCCGTCATATGTCTGATACCCCCACCCCGGTGGCACTTCCCCCACCTTTCCCTGCTCAAAGGACGGATTCGCCAACCGGTTCTCCTCGCCCGCGGTCACGCCACACCACGTCCCCAGCAGCAAAACCGCCAGCACGATGACCTGATTTCTCATTCTTTTGCCCTTTCGCGGTTTAAGGGTCTCTATCGAAATCCCAGACTATGTATTCTTTTTGAACCACTCCAACAGTCCTTGCGCTTCGGATTGAGTCGGAGTCCAAACTCGGTACAGCGTCTTCTCAGGTCGCAACGATCGGTGAAGCTCCTTGACCTCGTCGGGACCGCCCCAGACTTCGACGGCCTTTCCCCCCGCTTGCACGCGCTGGAGCAGCTCAACGTGGTCCAAATGTGAACGACCCACGCCGGGAACGTACGAAAGCGTGTCCAGCCCCTTGCTCCCGATGAGCGCATCGGCATGGACCAGCGCGCCGGGACCGTCCCAATGGTAGACCGCGTGCTTGACCGTCTGAGCTTCTTCCTCAAGCGCCGGAAGAACCCACCGGCGAAACATATCCGGGCTCAACATGCAACTGAAATCACATTGCAAATAGGCGGCGCCGGTCATCGAGTACATTGTGTTTTGGCAAAAGCCGCGTTCATACATCTTCCCTGCGGTTGCCACCGCCTTCCAGAGCGTGGGGAAGATGGCCCGGGCACTGTCCATGGCGCGATCGATCACCTCCGGGATGTCCATGAGATCCATGCAGAGTCGCCCCGCCCCTCTCAGGCCGGCAAGCAAGTCCATATTGGTGTGCAAATCCGGAGGGGATAGAAGCGCTTTTCCCGCTAGGCGCTCAGCCGCACGCTCATAGAACCTGAGCATTCTTTGCCACAGCGTGTTCTCTTGCTGGATTTGGAGCGGTAGAACATCGGCCCAGGACTCCACGAAAGGCTCGGACCAATTCGTATCGCCGGAACCCTCGGACCATTTGAGTTCGCCGCCACAGAAGCAGGCGATTTCATCGGGACCGAAACTCAGCCCCTCGGTGGGAATGGCTTCGCCGCCGTAGTAAGTAGCCTCGGCTGCCCGGAGCATCTGATCGATTATTTCATCCAGGTCGCCTAAAACGCGCTCGCGATAGGGTATCCTGGCGGCCTCCGCATGTCCGTCACGAGGGGCGGTCACACAGATCACCGGCCGCTCCAAGATTTCGCCATGAAGGAAGGCGTCCCACCGTTTGGCCGCCTCCTCAAAATCAGGCTTGAACGCAAGGATCATCAGCGGTTCCTTGACAGGCCACTATCTGTTTCGGATGCGCGTTGATCAGACGAAAAGTCGCTCTCGCACGTGCCTGCAGCCCAAGGGGTCAATCTATTCCTCCGGATATACGTAGGGTACGGCATGTTCCAGCTCCCTGTACCGGTCCGCCATCCCGAGTTGCAGGAGGTTTGTTCGAAACACCCTCGGGTATTCCATGTTGTCTGGCATCAGGTCGTAGTGGCACGGGATGGCAACCTTGGGATTGATCTGCTTGGCGAGCCGTGCGGCATTCGCTGGGCCGAGGTTCCGGAAAGCATCATTGATCACCGTGATCATGACATCCGGCTTCTGCTCCGCCACACTCGTGCCGATCACTTCTTCGTACGCTGTATCGCCTGTGACGTATACGCAAGGTCCCTTCTTGACTCTCAGAACATAGCCCACGTGCGTCATGTCGTCGGACGCATACGGAATCGCAAAAGTGGTGCGTAGCAGCAGATCGCCAAACGTATGAACCTTGTTTGGCCAAGTCATAACGGCTTCCTCCTTGGGTACCCCCAGAGAGAGCAATTTCTTATACGCATCTGCAGGTGCCAGGTATGGTCCCTTGCCGCCCGCGTTGCGATAGCGTGCTAGGGTCTGATTGTCCAAATGATCCCGGTGACTGTGCGTGACGAAGTAGAGATCAATTCCAACCAGATCCTCCGGTTCCAGCGGCGAGGGAAAGTTGCGTTTGCACATGATATCGACAGTGGAATTATCACAGGCATCGGTAAGATACGGGTCCAGGACAGCAATCGTTCCGCACGGGCTCTTGAACACGAAAGTCGACTGACCCAGCCACCAGATTGCGATGGCTCTGTCGGGGACGGCGAACTCCCCAATCTCTCGCATTGTGATATGTCTCAGAGGTTGCGCATGGAACACCAAGTATCTCCATAAACTATGTTATTGAAGCACGCCAGCACGTCAGCCGATTCCCAGTTACCGAAGCCGGCGTCCAATACCTCGTTCACGTACCGTTGGTCGGTCTCGTCGACACGAGTAGACGGAAGAGCGCCGAGCAGTTCCTTCGGATCAAGATCCTTGGGAGCCATCCTCACGAGGGGACTGATCATCTTTCTCCCACACCATCACAGGGGAATCCTATCCCTCCCACCTCTTCAGCTACGGATTCATGACACATTAAGCTTTTTCTCCTGTTCTGCCGCGTCATAGATGAGTTCCAGGATTCTCACGTCCTCGCGCCCCTCTTCCCCGCTGTACGGCGACGGCACATCGTCGAGCACGTATCTGAGGAACGCCGCGTCCTCGTTGAGGTAAGACATCTCGCTGGAAGGCGTCCGCACCCAGAGCTTCGGCAGATCAAGGTCGCGGGTCTTCCCGTTTTCGTCCGTCATGACGGCCTCTGTCCGCAGCCTGTCCCATCCGGGGCTGAAGGCCGTGATTGACGCGCGCGCGAAATGGAACTCGGTGTGCAGTCCGCCGGGCTGGGTGAGCCAGGTTACCTCGCAAACAGCGGTGCCTTCTTCAAACTCCAGCGTTGCGGTGGCCTCGTCTTCAACCTGCGAAGACACCGTCCCCGTGGGAGTCTGTCGTTGGCAGACGACCGTGCGTACCGCCGCCGTCACGCTGCGCGGGCGTCCCAGAAGCGCCCGGGACAAGGCGATCATGTGAATCCCATCCTCGAGAAGGGGTCCGTTCCGGCCGGGGACGGCGCTCTGGAGGAGCCGCGCGTCGTCACACCACCAACTCATGAAGAAGCGGACCCGCCGGAGCTTGCCCAAGCTTTGGTCGGCCACGCGCTGCCGCATCATGACCCCCAGCGGATCGAAGAGCCAATTTTCCGCGACCATGAGTTTCACGCCCGCCTGCGCCGCAGCCTCGACGATGACATTGCACCCCGCCACCGTCGGCGCCAGCGGCTTCTCACACAGAATATGCTTGCCGGCCCTGGCGGCTTCGACGGCCACCGGCTCGTGAAAACAGGGCGGAACGCACACGAGCACCGCGTCGATCCCGTCATCCCGCATCAGCTCGCGGTAGTCCATCGTGTGCCGGCACCGAAGTTCCTGTCCCGTTTTCCGGGCACGTTCTTCCTGCGCGTCCGCCACCATTTCGATAACCACTTCCGGCAGTTGCGAGAGGGCCGGACGGTGCAATTTACGAAACGCATCCCCCACGCCGACGATTCCCAGACGCACCTTGCGCATGGTGGTTTCCTTTCCCGTTGCTAAAGAATCCCGTGCTTCGTCCGGAAGAAGTCATAGACCGCCTTGGCGACGTCGTTGGGCGGTGCCTCGTAGCTGTGCCCCATCTCCAGCGAGAGCACCCCGTCAAAGCCCGCCTGTCGGAGAGTCCCGACGACTGAATCCCAATCGAGGTCGCCCTCGGCGGGCGGCATGAAACGGAAGTACCGGTCGCCCGGCATGGCGAAGCGGTCCTTACCGTCCGGCTGCTCCTTGTCGGTGACCGGCCGCACAACGGCGTCCTTCGTATGCGCGTGGACGATTCTTTTGCCCAAGGCAAGGATGAAATCCTCGGCAGGCTCATCATGGTACGGGAAATGGCTCGGGTCGAAGTTGATCAGGAAATCTTCTCTTTGCTCCAGTCTCTCCAGGAGCGCCCTCGTGTGCCCCAGGTTCCCGATGACGTATATGAACACCGGCTCAAGCGCCACCTTCACGGGTCCGCCTTTCGCGTGGTCGAGGATCTTTCGTAAGGACTCCGCTACCCGATCCAGTTTCTCCTCCCAAGGGGCCTCGTCCTCTGCTGCGCCGCTCACGGTGTGACAGACGGGAATCCCCCATCTGCCGCACAGGTCGATCATCCTGCGGCTGTGGTCCACCGCATCGGCGCGCACCCGAGGGTCCGGGTCCGCGTAACCGTTGTGGATGTGGCATTGCACGCTCGATATCTTCATCCCGAGCTCCCGGGCCCGATCCATTACCTGTTGGCGCGCTTCCTCGCGGAGCGCGGCAAGGTTCAAGTACTCCTCGTCAGGGCAGACAGAGATTTCGCCGTTGCGGTACCCGATCCTAGCCGCAATGCCCAACGCCTCTTCGAGGGTCTTCGCCTCAAGACAACTGACCAATACTCCCTGTTCCATCGGTTCTCCTTTGATTTGCCCGCATCGCATCTTTGCCCGAGGTGGGTTTCAAGAGCCACGATCTCCAAAGACTTGTCGCGCTCTTCGCTTTCCCTTGTGAAAGCCGCGGCCTAGCTCCGCAGCCAGGCGTCCAGACGGCGGAAGTACTTGAGAAACGGCCGGTTCTTTCGGAACATCTCCTTGACCATCTTGCGCGTCTCCGCAAGAGACAGGACCGCGGCTGTGAGAGGATCGTAGCAAATGGCGTGATAGACCATCTCTGGATCGCGTTGAAAAAAGGCCTCCACGGCCATCTCCTCGCTGGCGACGGTGACGTTGTTGAGCGCGGCGCACTGAGGGGGCAGCGGCCCCACGTGGATCGGTTCGAGTCCGCGGCGGCTCGCCAGCACCGGCACCTCGACACAAACGTCATGAGGAAGGTTGTCGATCAATCCGGTGTTGGGGACGTTGCCGTTGAACCAGAAGGGCTCACCGCTCACGTACGAATTGATGATGTGCGCCGCATATTCGTAGCCGCGTTTGAGGTCGAGCGGTTTCGGGTCCTTGAGCTCCCTGAGGACGTCCCGCTTCCAGGCGCGCTCGCGGGCGCGGTACCGGTACAGCACGTCGTTCTCCATCCCGATCTTCGGGCCCTTGCAGCGGGGAAAGTACTTCTTGAGCAAGTCGGGACGCTTGCGAAACCACCAGTTGTATTCGCTGTTGTGGGTGCTGGACTCGGTGACAAAATAGCCCAGTTGTTCGAACATCTCGCATCGAACACACTCGCGTCGGCGCAAGTCTCTTCTTGCCCGGATCACCTTGCGGAGCCTGGGGTAGAGATCGGTGTTCTTGTGCTCCAGGCGGATGAACCAGGACATGTGGTTGATGCCGGCGACGGTGTACTGGAGTTCGTCAAAGGGCACGCCGACCCACGAGGCGAGTCGCATGGCGGTGTGCTGAACGCTGTGGCACAGGCCGCTGACGAGGACGGACGAGGCGCGCTGAAGGGCGCGGCAGTTCATCGCCATCGGGTTCGTGTAGTTGAGGAAGATGGCATTCGGACACAGCTTCTCAACGTCGCGCACGATCGACAGCATCGTGGGAACCGTTCGCAGAAAGCGGAATATCCCGGAGGGACCACGGGTGTCTCCAATGGCGGTGCTGACGCCCCATCGGTCCGGGATCAAGAGATCGTGCTGCCAAGTTCTCACGTCCCCGCACAGGATCGTGCATAGAACCGCATCGGCCCCCGCGAGCGCCGTCTTGCGATCCGTTGTCACCTCGAGCTTGGCCGGATAGTCGCCCTCATCGATGATCCGCTGGCACACGCGGCGCGCAAAGCCGAGGCGCTCGGCGTTGATGTCCATCAGGACGATGGCGGCGTCCTCCAATGCGGGAAACGTCAGAACGTCCCTGACGAGCTTGCGCGTGAATTCGAGGCTGCCCGCTCCGATAAATGCGATCCTGGCCGTCAAACCCAATTCTCCTTCCGCAAAAGCCGCCCCCAACTCATGCCCCGCAACATGGTAAACCTTCCCGCGTCTCAGGACCTGTCACGAAGGGGTAAGTCTCGATAACACCGGTCAGGCGAAACTACATTGATTCTGAACGGCGCCCGCAGCTTCATGGGTTCTCGTAAAACCATTCGTACGGCAGCGAGCGCGCCTTGAGGTAATTCCCGGGGAAAACCCCCTCCGCACTCCCGTAGTCGTACACGATGACCGTCGCATTCTTCGTGAACGTCAACGCCGGGTAGCTGGCCCGCAAGGGCCCCGGTGAGTGGGGATACTTCTCCCTGTCCGTCGGCTGCTTAAAGGGGACATAGTCGGGGTCAAAGTCATAGATATCGTCCCAGTGGACCTTCTCCTCGATCTTCGGGACGTCGTCCAGAGATTCCAGGTTGCGGTAGTGGCCCCAGGTTTCACCGTCGTCGCTTGACACGGCGCACGTCAGCCGGTGTCGTTTGAGGCCGTTCTTGGACTCCTCGAAGCTTGACTGGTTCCACACGCACAGGAGATCGCCGTTGGGCATGCGCCCGAGGGCGCAGGGCGAAAAGCTCGACACCAGGGGCGTGGGCTCAGGCTTCGTCCAGGTCTCGCCACCGTCGCTCGAAAAGCATTTGAAGACCCGGACCCCCAGCGCGCGTCCGAAGAGCATGAGCCGCCCATCCGGGAGTTCTACTCCCATGCCCTCGCAGAAGGGATGCTCCTGGCCCTCATGTTCGACCACGACGGAGGCGCCCGTCCGCCAGGTCTTGCCCTCGTCGTCGCTCAGCCAGCAGATCGTTTCCTCCGGAGGATACCCCCGCTTGGGATGCTTCGGCCGCTTCTGTTCTTGCCAAGCGATCCACACGGGGACGACAATGCGCCCCTGGCTTGTAACGAAGGCCGCCCCGTTGAGGGGTTTGCATGACGGGCCGTCCGGATTGATGGGGATCGGCTCACTCCAAGTCCTGCCTTCGTTCGCGCTCACCGAGAAGCTCAGCCTATACCGGTCGTGCGCCACAAGCCCGAGCTTTCCAGATTTCAGTCTCACCAGAGAGAACTCATCTCCCGGTATCCCCTCGCCCGACGCTCTTCGGCATGGTCTTGGCGCCCCCCAGGTCTTCCCCTCATCGTCCGACCCGGCGAGGACCGCGCATCCCCCTTTTCCACAAGACAGCGCGACCCGGCCGTCCTTGAGAACGATCAGGGACGCCTCCTGCACGCCTCCGCCCACAAGTCCCTCACGGTACCGCTCGGGAATCGCTGAGAGAAAAGCACTCCGGGATTTGTCCGCCCCCACGACCGTCAAGGACACGTCGTCGACGCAAAGTTTCTTTCTGGGGGCGTAGGCCTGAATGATCGCCCGGACGGTCAGCGCGTCGTCTTTGCGGATGTCTGGCGCTTCCTCCAGCGCCACTCCAGCGAGGTACTGCTTCCATTCCGGCCCGATATCCGTGAAGCGCATCCGGACCTTCGTGACAGGCTCCGCCGTTCTCTTACTGGCCTGTACGAAGACCACCACGTCCACGAATCCCTCAGGATCATCCGAGCGCAGCCACGCGGAAAGCAGCAAGCCCTTGGAAAGGTCCGTGGGCACAGCCGGAGTCTGCTCGATCAAGTTCCATTGAATACCCTCGGGCACTTCTACGATCGCGCACTTGTCCCCGGTGTGTCCCCCCGGCGCAACGGCAACGGGCGCGGTGAGAGTGGAATCCTTGCCGTCATAGGCGTGCTGGCTCCACCCGCCCGGTCGCGTGCCCACTTGACCCTCCTCGAAGGAGGGGTTCACGATCAGGTCCTCCTGCGCCCATGCACAGGAACAACACAGCGCCGCGACCACGCCCAGAAGCATCCTTCCCTTCCGCAACACCGTTTGCTCTCCTCATCCCGCAGAAGAAACCAGCCCCTCGGCATCAGGAAGAAAGTCCTTCTTCGCTTTACCGCCTGTCAGACGACCGATCCCGCGTGATTACGGGTTCTCGTAGAACCACGAGTATGGAAGCGAACGTACCTTGAGATACTGCTCGGGGAAAACTCCCTCCGCGCTCCCGTAGTCGTACACGATGACCGCAGCGTTCTTCGTGAACCTCACCGCCGGATACGTGCACCGCAGAGGTCCCGGCGCGTGAGGATACCTCTTTTTATCGGTAGGCTGCTTGTACGGAAGCTCTGGATCGAAGTCATAGATGTCGTCCCATTGCACCTCCTGCTCGATCTTCGTCACGTCGTCGAGAGACTCCAGGTTGCGACGGTGAAGCCACGTCTCCCCCTCGTCCGATGAGACAGCGCAGGTCAGGCGATGTCGCCGGAGGCCGCTCTTGACCTCTTCCACGCTTAACTGGTTCCACACGCACAAGAGGTCTCCGTTGGGCATCCGCCCGAGCGCGCAGGGCGAAAAGCTCGACACCAGAGGCGTGACCTCGGGCTTGGTCCACGTCTCGCCGCCGTCACTCGAATAACACTTGAAAAGACGGGCTGACAACGTGCGCGCAAAGAGCATGAGCCGGTCGTCCGAGAGCTCCACTCCTACGGCTTCGTCGAAAGGATGCTCTCCATCGTGCTCCACCACGATCGAGGATCCCGTCCGCCACGTCTTCCCCTCGTCGTCGCTCAACCAGCACACCCCTTCTTCCGGGGGATAGCCGCGCTTCGGATGCTTCGGCCGCGTCTGTGAACGCCAGTCAAGCCACACGGGAACGACAATGCGCCCCTCGCTCGTTACGAACGAACCCCCGTTCATGGGCTTGCACCTTGGCTCGTCCGGATTGATGGCGACCGGCTCGCTCCAGGTCTTGCCTTCATCCGCGCTCACCAGGAAGCTGAGCCTGTACCTGTCGTGCACGATCACGCCGAGTTTTCCGGACTTCAATCTCACAGGCAAGCCCTCGTCCCCCTTGAGGCCCTCGCCCGACGCTCTTCGGCATGGTCTTGGCGCCCCCCAGGTCTTCCCCTCGTCGTCCGACACCGCGCACAACACCCATCCCCCTTTCCCGTAGAATAGCGCCACCTTCCCGTCCTTGAGGACAATAAGGTCCCCTTCCGCGCTGCGGTCCACAAGCCCTTCCCGGTAACGCTCGGAAACAGCCGATAGACACGCAGCCCGCGCCGCGCTTGCCTCCACCACGCCAAAGTACACGTCATCCACATACACCTTCCTTATGGGGGCATACGCCTGCACGATCACGCGGATGGTAAGCTCGTCGTCCTTCCGGATGTCCGGCGCCTCCCCCAACGATAGCCCCGCCTCATACCGCCTCCATTCCTTCCCGACGTCCCAGAAACGCAGTCGGACCTGCGTGATGTCCTCAGCGGTCCTCTTCCGGGCCTGCACGAATATCACCAGGTCCACCCTCCCCGCCGGATCATCCGACCGAAGCCATGCCGATACCAGCAACCCCTTCGAAAGATCCGTCGGCACGCTTGGATTCTGCTCTATGAAGTTGTACCGGAAACCCTCCGGTACCTCTATGACCGCGCACTTCTCCCCCGTGCGTCCGCCCCGAGCAACCGAAAAGGGCGCGCTCAAGGTGTCATCCTTCCCGTCATACGCGCGCTCGTTCCATGCGGGCGGTCGCGCGCCGACTTGGCCCTCCTCAAAGGAAGGGTCAACCAGCAGATTCTGCTGTGCCGACGCCCAAGACGCCAAGCACGCTATCGTCGCGAGCGCAATGCCGATTCTCGCTTTCATTTGCTCCTCCCGTTTTCCAGCTCTTCCGCTGATCCGTTGCCTTTCTTCGCAAAGCACACACGATCTTGCCGCAGCTCCCCGGAAGCGTCGACGGCCCGCACAAGTCAGCTCCCCGCTCCCGAAAGTCCTCCCGCTGGGAATAGCTCTCGGCAAGAGAGGATTCGCCTTGGCGCCTTGTGCGCGCGTCTACCCAGTCCCAAATCACTCGCCATAGAACCAGCCGATCGGCAGAACGCGCAGTCTTGTGAATACGTGACCCAGCGGGTCGGAGTCGCAGCCGTAGTCGTAACTGACGACCACTTGTCCGTCCGTAAAGCAGCACGACGGATACGCGCAGCGAAGCGGTCCAGGCGCGCGGTGATAACGGACGCGGTCCTCGGGCTGCTTGTAAGGGGGCTCGTGCTCCATGTTGCGCCAATCCCAGTTGACGGGCTGCTCGACATACGTGGTGTCGTCGAGGGATTCGAGGTTTCTGAAATGCTCCCACGTCTTGCCCTCGTCCTTCGACACGGCGCAGGAGAGGCGGTGCCGGCGCAAGGTTTTTTTCACCTCTTCAACGGATGCCTGGTTCCAGATGACCAGGAGGTCCCCCGTCTTCGGGATGCGGCGGACGCACGCCGGTGCGTAAGCGGCCGTCAGCTCCGTGGGCTCGGGGTCCGACCACGTGAGCCCGCCGTCGCTCGAGAATGATTGAAAGAGTCGCGCAAGAGGTGTCCGGCCGAGCATCAGCACACGTCCGTCCTTCAACTCGACCACCGCCGGCTCGACGAAACTGATCGTCTCGCCCTCATGATGGACCCGGATTTCGCCTTGCGACCGCTGCCACGTCTGGCCCTCGTCGTCCGAAACGTACACGAAGCTCCACTCATTCCATGGCTCTTTCCAGGAGCAAGCCGGCACGAGGATGCGGCCTTTCGCAAGGACTATGGGCGTCCCGTTTCTGACCAGCGTCTCATGGCCCTCCTTGGGCGCAATCGCCCGCGGCTCGGACCATGTCTTTCCCTCGTCTCGGGACACGCAGAACATGTTGGTCGGATTTGTGCCGTGTCCGTTGATCAATCCGATCGCCCCCGACTTAAGCCTCAATAGACTCCAGCAGCTCGTCAACTGCTGTCCGCCGGCGATCTGCAGGTTAAACGCTTTGCCCCAGGTCTTCCCTCCGTCCTGCGAGATCCGCCCCCTCGGCACGCCGCCCCCGAACACCACGAGAATGCTCCCGTCCGCAAGCACGATGGCGTCGGCCTCCGCACCGTCGGCTACGACGTCCCGGTACAACGCCTTCTCCTCCGGGATGCGCGCAGCCTCGGCGACAACCACATCATCCACATAGAGTTTGACGTCGGGTTGATAAAGCTGAACGATGGCGCGGAGGTTCGTCGCGTCCTCAGTCGTTGACATGCCGGTATCGAGCTCCGCCTCGTACTGCTTCCAGGTCATGTCCACAGCAAAGCGTTTGCGGACTTGACCGAGGTCGGCGCCATTGGCCAGCATGAAGATGACGAGCTCCACCCTCTCGATGGGGGCGTCAGCCCGCATCCAGGCAGAGATCCGCAATACGCGGCCCACCTTGAAAGGCCCCCGCACATACTGCTCCGCCAATACGAACCCGGTCTTGTTGGCGGGCGAGCGCTCGAGCATGGCCATCTTGCCCCCGTCCCTGCCGCCCTCCACCGTCACGAAGGTTGAAGGACCCCGCTCCCACTTACCCCACCCGGGAGGCGACGCTCCCACTTCGCCCTGCTCAAACGAGCCGTTCACGAGGATATTGTCGGGAGCGTCGCCCAGCGCCCACGCCCACGAGAAGCACAGTACCACGCCGACGACCAAAAGTATTCGCCCGCTCGACAACATTTTTCATTCCCCTTCTGGATGGAATCCTCGGGGCCGCCGCACATTCACGTGCGGGGCGAAGCGTTCCGCTTCGCCCCGCTTCGTTCTCCGTCGAATCCCTCCGCTCCTAGTCCTGCGCGTAGAGCGGATCGAAGTAGATTTCCCACCACAGGCCCTTTTCCGCAGCTAAGGGAGGGAGACCTTGATTGTTCATCTTGATCAGGGCCTCGGCCTTGAGTAGCGAAGCCGCCGCGTCGCTGAACGTTTTCGCCGACCCATCCGTGAACAGCACGTTGTACGACCTGTCGTGATTGGACGTGTAGTACTTGTCCGTCAGGTGGTCGGGGATGCTGTGATCGTACCGCACTTCATCATTGCGGGTGGACCCGTAGAGTTTCGTGACACCGTCGCCGTACCGCCGGAAGAAGCCCCACATCGCGTCGGAAGCGATCGCCTTCCCTGCGATATCATCCAGCTTGTACGACTGCCAGCTCGGCCCCTTGCCATTCTGCGGGCGCGTCATGTACGACCCGACGATCCAACAGAAGCTGCCCTTGTTCGAGCCGTTCATACAGTTGGGCTGCTGATACGCCCCCCAGTTCGTTCCATTACAGTAGCTTCTCCAAGCGTAATTGGCCATCACACTCGCATGGGTATCGCCGATAGTGGCGCTCATGTACACGTTGTCGGTAGGCGCGCGCCAGTAGACCTTCCCGCCCGTGGTGAAAAACACCGCAGTGGGCAAGAACCTGGTCTGGTTGTTCCAAGCCGTCTGTGGGTCATCGGGCGGCGGATAGTTCGCTGGTACGGGGACAGGATAGGTGGGTTTCACGTCCACGAGCTTGCGGCTCGGGCAGTCGAGCACCGAGCCCCCTTTCTGAGTGAGATATCCGCCCGACAACAACAGCCCCAATCCACTCGGTATCCCCCCGCCTGCAGCACTCGACGAGGTGTTCGGATACAGGAGCGTCGAGCCGTCGTCCTCGCGGAGTGTCGGGTCGATATTCCAGGGCTGCAAGCCACCCACCCCGCCCTGACCATCGACGCGCGGGGTCAAGTACCACTGCGTCGATTCGGCATTCACTCCCCCCCGTTCGTCCAGCAGCGTGACGTGACAGATCTTGTTGGTGACGTCCCAGGTCACCCCGTACACGACGGGCGTCCAGCCCTTGTTGTCGTTCGTGTACATCGTCAGCGCCAGCCCGATCTGCCTCAGGTTGCTCCTGCACTGAGTCTTCCGGGCCTCCTCGCGGGCGCGTCCGAGGGCCGGAAGCAAGAGGCCCACCAGAAGCGCGATGATCACCATCACCACCAGAAGCTCGATCAGCGTAAATCCTCGGCTCTTAGACATTTTTACGTCCTCCTTCCAAACTGCACTTTCCAAAGAAAACCGTCGAACACCCCATACGCTTGAGAGCCTGTTCCGGGAAAATTCCACCTCCCTTCCAGATTGCCTTGAAAACCTCTATTCATATGGGGAGAATGTGCGGAGAGCGATGTTTCGATAATGGCGGTACCAGCCTGTCGAACTCACTCGCTCGAGGGCTACAAGCTCCCCCTTGCGGCCCTCAATTCTGTGGTGGGACATCCACTCTCTGACTTCTCCCGCTTCCTCCTGACCTTACGTGCCTGACACCGGCGCTGTTGAGGCGCGAACCATTAACTCCCCCGGCAAAACGACCTCACGTGCTTCAAACGTCGGATCATCGAGACGCTCCATGAGCGCCCTGCCGGCCGCAACGCCCATCTCAACGAACGGCACGCGAACCGTTGTCAGGCGCGGCGTCAAGAGCGTCGCAAACTGGGCGTCGTCAATCCCGACCACGCTCAGGTCTGACGGAACCCGAACCTGGCGGGCGGCGAGTTCCTGAAGCACGTGAGCTGCAATGTCATCGCTGAAGCACACCAGCGCCGTCGGCTTGTGAACCTCGAGCGCCCGGGCAAGAAGCACCCCCGGATCGCCGATGCTTGCCCCTCCCGCATTGCTCGGGAGCCCCGCGGCGCTCATTTCCTCGACAAAGGCGGTCCAGCGTCGCTGGTGGATGAGTTCGGCGCGCTGGGAATTCGATCCGATATAGGCGATCCGACGATGACCAAGCCCGAACAGATGCTGCATCGCAAGCCCTATGCCTTGTCTCTCGTCGAACTCCACGCGATCGCAGCGCACCTCGATGATCGGATCCACTGCAACTACTGGTACCGCGTGCTCCGTCAGGTTGGTGAGGAATCTTGGATCAAACCGCACGGACAGCGCCAGACCATCGACCATTCTGCGCCGGAGTGCGTCACAGTGCACCGCCTCCCACGGCTCAGATTCGAAGATCGTGATGCGATACCGGAATTCCTCCAAGCACTGCGCCAGACCGCTCAGAATTTCAATGTTCCAGTAACTGGTGGCCAATGTCCCGTCATTCATAAACCCGATGAGATGCGTCCGACCGGTTGCCAATGCCCGTCCGGCGGCGTGGGGCTCATACCCCATGCTCCCGGCGACCGCAAGCACGCGGTCCCGTGTTCTCGGCGCGACCCGCGCGTCGTTCTTCAGCGCCAAGGAAACCGTCCAAGTGGACAGCCCCGTATGGTCCGCCAGAGTCTTCAAGCTTACTGACGGCCCCCGATCTGAGCGCTTAGACTTCTTTGGCTTATGGGTATCTGTTTGGCTTCTCGTCGTCATCGTAACATGCCGCACAGCCTGAGGATATATTTCATGTGCTGATTCTCGGGGAAACTCTTGCACATCACCTAACCGATAGTGTATCCTACTACTGCAGGCAGTCAAGAGAAAAAAGATGACCGATGGCAAAATTCTCTTTCCTTTCCCAGCAGCGCCGGTTAAAGGGTGACCCAACAATGGGCGGTCACTTGAATGAGACTTCTGTCATACGCGCTCAAAGGAGATCCGAATGCTCGCAGCCGTCCTCCATGACGTAAACAGAATCGTCCTCGAAGACGTGCCCAAACCGGCACCCGGACTCACCCAGGTGGTGGTCAAGGTCAAGGCCTGTGGCATCTGCGCCACGGATCACAAGGCGGTCCGCGGCAAGCGCGAGGTAACGTTCCCCCGGATTCTCGGACACGAGGTCGCGGGAATCGTCGATTCGGTCGGCGCAGCCGTGAGCAAGTTCAAGGAGGGCGACCAGGTCATCCTGTCGCCGCGCGGATACTGCGGACTCTGCGAGAAATGTCGTCTGGGACTCCACCACTACTGCGAGGATACGTTCTCCACGGGCGGAGACGGCGGACACCGGTTCCTCCCCGGAGGATTCGCCGAATACGTGCTCACGGAGGAGCGAAACTGCTTCCGCAAGCCACAAGGGCTCTCCTTCAAAGCGGCGGCCCTGACCGAGCCGCTCGCGGGTGCGTGGAAGGGCGTGATCCAGTATTCCAACCTGCGCATCGGCGAGGATGTCGTCATGATTGGCACGGGCGGCATCGGTCTTCTGTGTCTCATGGTCGCGCACAAAGCAGGCGCCGGTACTCTCATCACGATTGACCCATCGGAGTATGCTCGCAAGAACGCTTTGCGTCTCGGGGCCACCCATGAGGTCGATCCGACGACGTGCAATCCCAAGGACAGGGTCTACCAGGTCCTTCCCGGCGGTCCGGACCTGGTCGTCGAGAGCGCTGGGGCCATCGAAGCCGTGAATCTGATGTTTGATCTGTGTCGCAGGGGAACGCGCGTGAACCTCTTCGGGATCACGACCCACGAGAAGTTCAGCCTGGACGGCGGATACACCCATTTCATCGAGACCCGTATGGACGCCTCCTTCACCGTGACCCCGCTGGCCATGCAGAACGCCATTCGGCTGCAGGAACGTCGTATCGTCAACGCTGAGGAGATCATCTCCCACACGTACCCCTTGGCAGAGATCGAGCAGGCCATGGCGACCATGGATGTGCCTCAGCGGAACAAGGTCATGCTGCTTATGCCATAGCGCCAGCGCCGGAGCCCTGTATGCTCTGCTTCTGGCGTAGGCAGAAATGTCGGGATCATGCGTAGTGGTCGTACACTCCGCGCTCACGTCCCACGATGGACGCGGACTCTCAGGAGGTTTCGGATGACGTCATGGGAACGGGTATTGCTTGCCATGCGACGCCGGACGCCGGACCGTCCGCCGTTTGCGCTGGGCTTGACTCCGGCGCTCATGGCCGCGTTCAAGGAGAAGGCGGGCGATGTACCGCTCCAAGAATACTTCGGCATGGATGTGGCGCAAGTCGACACCCACTCCCCGCCTCGGCCGCCGGCATACGCCCATTGGTATGAGGGACGCACGCTCAAGGAGGGGACCACATTCGACATGTGGGGCGTGGCCCACGAGCCGGGCTCCATGTACCATTTCACGCACTATGTTTCCCCGCTGGCCGGCCGTCCTGCCTCGGAGGTGCGGCGCTACGAGCTGCCCGATTGCACGAATCCGGCGTGCTTCGAGGATCTCGCGGAGGACGTGGCTGCGCTGCACGAGAAAGGATTCCCCGTGACGGGTTTCGCGGGTCACACGTACGAGACCGCTTGGCAGATCCGCGGGTCCGACGACTTCCTGCGGGATATGGTGCTCGATCCCGACCCGATCGAGGAGTTGGTCGAGCGAATCACCTGCCAGAACGTTGTCGTGGCGCGCGAGTTGGCCAAGGCGGGCGTGGACGTGCTGCGGTGTGGCGACGACGTGGCCAATCAGAATGCGCTCATGTTCTCGCCGATCCTCTGGCGGCGGTTTTTCAAGGCCCGCCTCAAACGCGTCATGGACGCCGCCCGGGAAGTCAATCCCGACATCCTCACGTGGTACCATTCGGACGGGAAGATCGAGGCCCTTATCCCGGAACTCATCGAGATCGGACTCGACATCCTCAACCCCGTGCAGCCGGAATGCATGGACCTGCGCACGATCAAGGAGCGATACGGAGATCGGCTGGCGTTCTGGGGATGCATCGGCACGCAATCGACCATGCCCTTCGGGACGGCGGACCAGGTGCGCGACACCGTGCGCCAAACGATCGCGCTCATGGGGCCGGGGCTGTTTGTGGCGCCGACCCACGTGCTGGAACCCGAGGTGCCTTGGGCCAACATCGAGGCGCTGGTTGAAACGGTTAAAGCGTATCGTTACTAGCTGTTTTGAAGGCCGACTCAAGCGAAGGACGACTGTGCCTGTCGTCAAACCACGAAGGCGTGTGCAGTGACTTCAACGAATTCGGTATGATGAGTCGGTGGTACGGCGGAAGGGCCTGCCTCTCCGGAGACGTGGCCGACTACAATTCCGGCGCGACGGAATGGGGAACGGTCTGCGATGCGGGTTGCCCGGCAAGTCAGGAAAGACCGAAGCGCTGCCTCCTGTGGGAATCGTATTCCCTCAGGCAGCCGGCTCCCGTCAATGTCTCTCCCTATAGAATCCGCGCCTACGCCATGCGTCAGGGCGACTACGCCGGCAAGGCCATCGTCAGTGACCGGTTGCCCACGTGCAACGGTGATTTCAGAATTGCTCGACGGGAGCGTAATGCGACGCCTATCACGACCGAGCCCACAACGTTCTCACGGGAGATGGGTCAGTCAAGCCATGGAGTGATGCCGCCGTCGTCCAAAAAGAGATCTTTAAGTGCTGGTGCGCATGCTACGAATACGGTCGCATCGATGTTGTTTCAGTTTGCCCTTAACCTATTGCGGCGGGTACTACCTCGAGCAACACGTATAGAGGGTCTATCTTGACAGCCCCTACGCTCAGGACTGACTGACAATAACGCAGATAGATCGACTGCTTTGAAAGCCGGGAATTAAGGAGATGAGGCGTGGCTGCGAAGGCGGTAAAGGTCGGGATCGCGGGGCTGGGGAGGAGCGGGTGGCACATACACGCGGAGACGCTGGCGGGGATG
The DNA here is from genome assembly GCA_043803205.1 of Planctomycetota bacterium. Taxonomy (GTDB): domain Bacteria; phylum Planctomycetota; class DG-23; order JAZDKG01; family JAZDKG01; genus JAZDKG01. Next base: position 11,547 of record JAZDKG010000165.1, on the reverse strand, counting down.
AAGAACAGGTACAAGGTGGCGGCGGTGTTCGACAAGGACGCGGGCCGATGCGCGGAGGCAAGAGAGAAGTTCAGTTGCGAAGTGTGCAGCTCGTACGGGGAGCTGGTGGGGAAGCGGGGCGTTGACGTCGTTGTGGTGGCGATGCCCAACAGGATGCACGCGGACTGTTCGATAGAGGCGCTGCGGGCGGGCAAGCACGTGGTGTGCGAGAAGCCCATGGCGACGAGCCTTGCGGACGCGGACAGGATGATCAGGGCGGGGAAGCGGTCGAAGGGGAAGCTCACGATATTCCAGAACAGGCGGTTTGCGGCGGACTTCATGAAGGTGAGGGAGATAATCGATTCGGGGAGGCTGGGGAAAGTGACGCTGATCAGGATGTGCGCGCACAGCTTCGGGAGGCGGTGGGACTGGCAGACGCTGAGGAAGAGCGGGGGCGGGGCGCTGAACAACACGGGCCCGCACTACGTGGACCAGGCGCTGCAGCTCATCGGGGACCGGTACCCGAGCGAGTTCTTTGTGCAGATGGAGCGGACGCTGGCATTGGGCGACGCGGAGGACCACGTGAAGCTGGTGATGAGGGCGAAGGGGTCGCCCGTGGTGGACGTGGAGATCATGAGCGACGCTGCGTACCGGGGTCCGGCGTGGCTGGTGACGGGGACGCGGGGGGGGCTTACGGGGAGCGGGTCGGAGCTGAGGTGGAAGTGGGTTATCGCGAGCCGATGGAGAAAGAGGAAGGTGGACGAGGGGCCCACGCCGGACAGGTCGTACAACAGTGAGGAGGTGCCCTGGAGCAAGGAGCAGGTATGGCACGGGGGGGACAGGTTTCCGAGCTCGATGGAGCGGTATTACCTTCTGTTGTACAAGTCGCTCGTAACCGGGACGGAGCCGCCCGTGACGCCCGAGAGCGTGAGGCGGCAGATGAAGCTGCTGGAGGAGTGCCACAGGAGGTGCGGGATATAGGGGCCAGATACACATTTCAGGCAGGAGTGTTTGAATGAGAACTGGTTCTTCTCGACGGGGGATGCATCCTCATTTGCTATCGCTACCTCGTAGGGCCATTCTTTTAGGGGCTCTTAGTTCTTGACGCGCCTGAAGAGTTCCCTGAATGTATCGTAGATGAGGCCTTCCGCCGTTTCATCGGGGAGGGCAAACTCTTTCTGGACGTTCATCTTGCCTGACTCTATATCTCTCTTATGTTCATGTGCAGGCATGAGGTACGACAGTTCGTCATTGCACAGGGAATCCACCCATGTGTGTTCAAAAGGACTCGCCTGTCTCAGGTTCAGCGCAATTTCGTGAAATACCTCGCCGCAGAGCCCGAGAATCGCGAAATCGCCGACTCTTATCATCTGCAGTTCCGAAAAGACCCCTTTTTCGTCCTGTTTCCCTCCGGTAACCCCTCGTCGGTGAAGATACGTTCTTGCGCGCAAGGGCAGGGGCTGCTGAAGAGTGAAATATACCTCCTTGCTTGCTGAAGAGACAACATCCGCCCGGAACGGTTCCAGTTTCCCCCATATCTTTTTCATGCCGTCGTAAACCATTTTGCCTGCAACAGGAACCAGCGCCGCCGCTTCGTCTGGAGGAATGGTGTGCTCAAAGAGCGCCGCAGGGTGGACATTGCCCTCCGGTCCCGCCATAAGAGAAAATACAAAGCCGTTGCCAATCTCATGTTCCATTTTTTCCGCCGCCCATCCGAAGAAATCGCTGTCAAGGGTTGTTCCTTCGAGAGCAAGCGCATTGTGGCATCCGAAGTTTCCCATGCCGCATATCGGCTTTCCGTCCATCTCCTCGAATACGGCTATTCGCAGGGCGTCGTCGTAAAACGAGTATGACTCGATCTGGTCCTCCTGTATATCCTGGATGCCCAGAGAGGCGGCGAAACTCGACACGCTTCCGTCTTTCATCCTTGCGCGCGGCCTGCCGATACCGGGCAGGGAGATTTCACCAATCTTTCCCCTGGCGGGCTTGAGGCGGCTGTCTGCAAGAAATACAGCGCTTGCCGCATAACGGTAAAGCATATCAAGGTATCCCTGCGTTTCGTCGCTAAGCGCTTCGTATTCAACCATCACGCCGCCCGTATCATACGGGTCGTCGTAATCTATCACCTTGGCCGACGAATGCGTGTGCGTAGCGCAGACCATGATGTCTTTCGCAGGTATGTCGGTCCACTTGCTTGCTAGTTTTCTTACTCCCTTTGTGATATTGGGGAAGAACTCGCTTATGTCCAGCAGAACTATCGCCGCCTTGTTTGCGCCGTCGTCAAAGACAGTCGCCCGGGCGCATAGTTCCCCGATAACGTCGGTTGCAAGCCCTTTAGAGCCAAGCCTTCTCGCCTGGTCCAGCGGCGGAGTGATATTGAACTTTGCCGCCCCTATCTTTAATGTGGATTCCATTTTCATCTTGCATCCTCCTTGACGAGAACGCCGCCTCATCAATCAGCGTGGCCGCCACATGATCTCGTTCGTCCAGGCACTCTTCGTCCCGTCGAGCCGTTGCGGCTCGCCCTCCTGCACGGGGACGGTGTGCACGTAGACCGACATTTCCCATATCGCAGAGTCCCAGGACTGTCCTGGGGGCGTCTGGCGTCAGTATCCCCTCGTCTCGGGGGTCTGTCAATGGCTCTTGTGGCGGTTTGAGGTCCTTCGGGGCTCCGTCTGACCCTAGTCGGACCGTGATCCTGCCCGAGATGGCCTTCGTCGGGGCGTCTGGGGCGGGTGGGGGCGGACTGTCTCCGTCGCCTCCACGTCCTCTCGCCATTTCACCGTGTGCTGGCGTCATCCCGGCACCGCTTCGGGTGGCCTGAGCCGTCGGATTGGTTCCACGATTTTCCGGAAAAGCCATCGGGGCACCGCGACCTCCGCCATCTGGAAGATTACATATCGCGCGTGGGTGACAACCTTCGCGCCGATCTTGATCAGCTTCTCCAGCGAAGTCGGCAGCGACCAGTGACTGACGCCTTTCGGGGCTCTGTTGAAAAGTTGTCTTGCAGCAGTCGCCCGCCGGGGTCTGTCCCCTTCCCGCGACCGCGGGACAGGGGACTGACCCCCTTCTTGGGCGGGCGACGGCGTCTCTTGAAGACCTTTTCAACAGAGCCGCCTTTCGGCAGAGGTGCACGCCGCAGGAAGTTGGCCAGGTTGTGGCCCAGAGCAAAGAGCTGTAGGCGCACCTCGTTATCCACAAACCTCTGACACGAGAGCCCCTGGAACGCGTTGGCCCGCGATCCCGACTACGGCCCCAAGTTCCTCACGGAGTTCCAGGACCGCCTCCTCTTCGGCACGGACATCTGCTTCTTCGACATGCCCCTTCCCATGATCGACCTCCTCCTCGAATGGCGCGACACGAAGAAAATCATCCAAGCGGTTTTCAACAAGGTCGCTCGAGGCAACGCTGTCAAGCTCCTCGGGCTCCAGTAGCGCCTCGCCGCCTTGGCGCGAACCGAGGGCCATCTTCCAAGAAAATTCTTGGGATAATTGGGTCCCGCGAAGCGTTTAACGTGTTGGGAGTTGCCGCAGGCTGTATGGTAAGACTGCCGGGCTGTCCGAGGTGTCAAGTGCGCTCCCACCTGCTAGAGGACGCGACGCCGGAACACGCCGACGGTTAGGTCGCGTTTTCCTGCGAAATCGGACTGGACAGGAGGAGTGCGGGGGAAGCGAACACGGCTGGTGGCCCGATCCCCAATCTGCCGGAGAGTCCCGCCGGAAAACAGTACACGAAAGGTGCAACGCCATGAATACCCCTATCCGAGCGACGGTCGCAGTGATCCTGGCACTGGGCCTCTGCGCGTTTGCAGCCCAGGCGGGGGCGCAGCCGGCCAAGCCGGCTCTTCTTCCCTATCCCATCGCGGACACGGGACAGGACCGCTGTTTCAATAACATGCGTGAAATCCCCTACCCCCGCGAAGGCGCGGCGTTCTACGGGCAGGACGCCCAGTACGAGGCTAACCCGCCCGCCTACCAGGACAACGCGGATGGAACGATCACGGACCTGAACACCGGGCTCATGTGGCAGAAGACGCCGGACCTCGGGAACAAGTCAACCTTTCCGGAAGCGGTTGCCGGCGCGAGGAAGTGCCGCCTGGGGCGGTACGATGACTGGCGACTGCCCACGATCAAGGAGCTTTACTCCCTCATCGACTTCAGCGGCATTGACCCAAGCGGCTATGAAGGCAGTGATACGTCAGCTCTGGTGCCGTTCATCGACACGGACTACTTTGATTTTGCATATGGGGATGCGAGTGCCGGCGAACGCATTATCGACGCCCAATACTGGTCCAGCACCGAGTACGTCGGGACCACGCCCAAGCCCAAGGCATTTGGCGTCAACTTCGCCGACGGCCGCATCAAAGGATATGGGTGGGGCACCGGTCCGCGGCGGATGGCAACGCAGTTCGTTCGCTACGTTCGCGGCAATCCGAACTACGGTCGGAACGACTTCATCGACAACGGCGACGGCACGATCACGGACCGCGCCACCGGCCTCACGTGGATGAAAAACGACAGTGGCAAGCCCATGAACTGGGAGCAGGCGCTGGCCTGGGCTGAGACGCAGGAATACGCCGGCTACTCCGACTGGCGTCTCCCGAACGCCAAGGAGTTGCAGAGCATTGTGGACTACACGCGCGCCCCGACCGCCCAAAAGGACTCCCAGCGCGGACCGGCCATTGATCCCATCTTCAAAGTCGCTGAGACGGAGTCCTGGTTCTGGACGGGCACAACCCATCAGAGCGCGCGAGGCGGGTCCGCCGCCGTGTACGTCTGTTTCGGCCAGGCGTTCGGCAGCATGGGACCCGCCGGACAAGAGACCAAGCTCGATGTTCACGGGGCGGGCGCACAACGCAGCGACCCGAAAGCGGGCGACCCCGCCCAATGGCCCACAGGACGAGGGCCGCAGGGCGACGAGATACGCATCTACAACTATGTCCGTTGCGTCCGAGGCGGCAATGTGACCCGCAAGACCTCCGGCCCCGCTCTCGAGGATTGGTCCGGCCCCGGCGGGACTGACCAAATGCCGCCGCGCGGCGGCTTTGTTCAGCGCCTCGACAAGGACGGCGACGGCAAGGTCTCGCGCAAGGAGTTCGACGGACCGCCCGACCAGTTCAACGTCCTCGACCGGAACAACGACGGGTATCTCAGCGAAGACGAGGCCCCGGAAGGTCCGCCACCCGGCCAACGTCCGCCTCAAAGAAACCGCTCGCGCTGACCGCTCGCCGCTGTGGTTGCTGCCGCACCCCAGAAAAACGGGGCAAAATTCTCTGATTCTCTGTTGAACGACCTTTTCTGGGTTCTCGTGCTACGTAGCGGATTACTTCCCAGAGTAGCAAACAACCGCGTTCGACTTGGAGCCCGGCCCGACGTTTCAAACTCCTGCCGGGTAGGTAAACATAGAGAGAGTATCTAGTCCCGCCAGACGGTGCGCCGGTCCCCCGACTGCGGGAGGGTCGTCGTGGGCTTGTCCGCCGTGGTGCCGCAGATGCGGCACGAAGGCGGGCGCATCCCATAAAGAGCGTGCCCATGCACACGACGACCGACTTGTACGCTGAAACCTCCGTCAAGGGGCGTTGCCCACCCGCCTCCCAGTGCCTTCTAGAGGGCGACCAGATTCGTCGACATGGTCCTCTCTCAGGCTCTCTCCGCTGTCCGTGGTCAGGACCAGTCCTTCGGGGACATCTCCAACCTGAATGACGCGCCAGCCGTCCTGCTCGATAGTCACGAAACGCAATGGGGAATGGCCCATGATGCCCTCTAGCACGCGTTCGACCTGGTCGCGGCGGAAGCGACCGTGCTCCCCCAGGGCGCGAAGGGTCCCCTGGACCGTGTCGAAGACCCCGAATGCGAAACGACGGAAGTGATCCTGCTCTACGTCCCGGAAGCTCCGCATCGTCTGCCAGGCCCAGAACCCCACCGCCGCCGCTGGCAGCGCCGCGACGATGATCGGGGTCCAATACGTGCGGGTCAGGATTCTCACGATTCGCCCATGCTCCTCACGTCCGAACGGTCGCCGCTCAGTACAGCAAATCCCGTGCCTCTTGGCAGCATCCCCCTTCCCGATCGGGGTGAACGCCGCTTGAATGGAAAGCCGGAAAGGGATACAGTGATCCGCGCAAGATCAAGAAGGACAAGAGCGACCAGGTTTCCTCGAGAGACGCGTCGACGACCATCCTGATCGATCTCGGCCGTTTCGTGACTTCCCTTCTCACCGGCAAGGCGCGGGATGTCCGCCATGGAGATGCGCGCGGATCAGAATCGCATGGCCCGGCGACTGTTGGTTGCTCTCACGGCGGCCCTCGCGCTGGCCCTTTGCTTGTATTTCCGTTTCGTCCTGCGTACCGACATCGTCTACATGCACTTCGCTTACATTCCGGTGGTGCTCGCCGGAATGTGGTTCGGACGTCGGTGCGCCCTCGGATTGGCTGCCGGCCTGGTCGCCGCCTTCCTCCTGGTTGGCCTCCTCACCGCCGGCACAAGCAGCCTTCCCAACGACGTGGAACGGTCTGCCCTGCTTGTCATCGCGGCCCTCGTCGTCGGAACCCTCAAGGATCGGGTCGCCGCCGGCGAAGCCGCCCTGCGAATCTCTGAATCGAGGTACCGCATCCTGACCGAGAAATCGTTGGCCGGAATCCTGGTGTGCCGGGATGAACGCATACTCTTCGCCAACGCGCGCATCGGCGAGCTCTTGGGACTGAAGCGCGAGGACCTGATCGGACGGGACGTCCGCAGCTTCATCTATGACGGCGAAGGCGGCAATGACTTCCGCAAGGCATTGAACAGGGGCGCGGACACGCACGGCGAGTATCCCTTTCGGCGGGCCGATGGCGCCGTCATCTGGACGGAAGTCGCCGGTTCCCCGATGGATTTCGAGGGACAGGATGCCCTCCTGATCCACGCCTACGACATCACGGAACGTAAAGTCGCGGAAACCAAGCGTCACGAACTCGCGGAGCTCGCGCGCAGACAGGAGGAGCAGCTCGTCCACTCCACCCGCCTGGCCGAGCTCGGCGAGATGGCGGCCGGCATCGCCCATGAGCTGAACCAGCCGTTGACCGGAATCAAGAACTTCGCTAACAACGCGTCCTTCATGATCGACCACGAGGCGGGCACGCTCGAAGAAGTGAACGACAACCTGCACCGCATCGCCAGCCAGGTCGAGCGGGCGTCGCGCCTCATCGCCCAGATGCGCCAGCTCGCTAGGAAAACCGAGCGCCACGTCGCCCCCGTAGATATCACCGGCACGTTGCGGGACGCGATCGAGTTCCTGAGGCCTCAGTTCCGCCTTTCCGGGATCGATGTCGAGCTTGACCTGGCCGGTGACCTGCCCTTCGTCCCGGGGGATAAGATCCGCCTGGAACAGGTGATCCTCAACCTGCTGACCAACGCCAAGCAAGCCATGGAGGATTCCCAGGAGCGGCGCCTTTCCGTCCGCACCCGCCTCGAGCGGGACGCCGAATGTCCCGTTGTGGTCGAAATCGCTGACACCGGGGTGGGCTTTGCGGACGAGGACGTGGAGAAGCTCTTCCGCCCCTTCTGGAGCACGAAAAAGCCCGGGCAGGGGACGGGCCTGGGTCTATCCATCTCCCTGAGCATCGTCCGGGACCACGGCGGAAGGATCGAGGCAAGCGGCGCGCCCGGAAAAGGCGCAACGTTCACGCTTCGATTGCCGGCGGCAGCGCAGGAAGGTCAGGTGCGTCAATGAAGTCACGGACGGAAACGACGGGCCCCCAGCGTACCCCGACCGTCGTCGTGATTGACGATGATCAGGCGTCGCGGGAGTCGATCGGCCAGATGCTGCGACTGCGGGGCTATGACACGCAGACCTTCGCCAGTGCGGAAGCCGCCTTGGCGTGGGCCGGGCTTCCCGATGTCGACTGCGTCGTCGCCGACGTCAAAATGCCCGGCATGGATGGCGAGGACTTCCTCCGCGAAGTCGTCGAGGCCGGCCTTCCCCCTCCCGTCGTCATCATCACGGGACACGGCGACGTCAGCATGGCCGTTCGCTGCCTCCGGGCCGGCGCCTATCACTTCGTCGAAAAGCCGTTCGAGGAGGACGTGCTCCTGTCTTCCGTGACCCGCGCCGTTGAGAAGAGCGCCCTCCAGCGCGAAAGTGAGGACCTCCGGCGCCGTCTGGGCGCGCTGCCCTCCGAAGAGGACGGACGCTTCGGAATGGTGGGCAGAAGCCGGCTCATGCAGGACCTCTATGAACAGATCGAGGTGATGGCCGGTTCGGACGCCCCCGTGTTCATCTATGGCGAGACCGGCGTCGGAAAGGAGCTTGTCTCTCGCGCCATCCATTCCAGGAGCAGACGCGCTCGCGGACCCTTCGTCCCCGTCAACGCCGCCGCCCTCGCCGAAAACGTGCTCGAGAGCGAGCTCTTCGGACACGCCCCTGGCGCCTTCACCGGAGCCACCCGCGAGCGCGACGGCAAACTCGTCGCCGCCTCGGGCGGCACCCTCCTCCTGGACGAGATCGAAAACCTCTCGGCGAAAGCCCAGGGCCAGTTGCTTCGCGTCCTCGACGACGGACTGGTCTATCCGCTCGGCAAGGACTCGCCCCGACGGGTGGACATCCGCATCCTCGCGACGAGCAAGGTCAGGCCCCAGCGACTCGTCGAGGAAGGCCTCATGCGTGAGGATTTCTTCCATCGCATCGCCGTGTGCTGGATCGAGGTGCCGCCCCTGCGCGATCATCGCGAAGACATTCCCCTGCTGATTTCTCATTTCCTCGGGCATGCCGCAGGGCGTGACGCCGCGCCGCCCCCTCACGTCCCCGACGAGACGCTCGAGGCGATGCTGAACCATCCGTGGCCGGGTAACGTGCGGGAGCTGCGGAACGCGGTGGAACGCATGTGCATCACCGCGCACGATGGCGTTGCGGGTCCCTTCGCCCGCGACGAGAGCTTCGGCCCGGCGCGCCTCCTCTCCCTGCCCTCGACCCCCGGCCTCCTGCACGACGAGATGGAGCGCACGGAGAAGACGTTGATCGAAGTCACCTTGCGACGGTTCGGCGGCGAGGTCGGCGTGACCGCGCAAGCTCTCGGTATCTCCCGCCGCGCCCTGTACGAGCGCATGAAAAAGTACGGCTTGAGCAAAGAAGAATTCCGCGCATGAGCGGTCGGTGCGCGATCCCCCCACGGGCGATCTGTGCCCATTCGCCGTAACCCGTCTCCCACGAACCAGTTGATGCACCCTCCGCGCGGCGCCCGCCTCCGGACGCCCGCCTGGCGCCCGTACCCCCCTCCTCATCGCCGTCTCGCGCATCTTCGCAACCTCTTGTCATGAAGAGAGTTGCGATCCCCTCTCCCGCCGTGGTCACTGGCACGCGCCTTGCGATTAGAGGGTGGTCTTGGGACTCAAGATGCGGAGACCCCCATGAAAGCGGATGAGCTGGCTAGGTGCATCGACGCGGAAGTCCTTTTCGAATGCGCTCGTCTCCAGGACGAGATCGAGAAGGTCTACGCGGGTGACAGCATCAGCGACCTGCTCACCCAGGCCGACGAGAAAACGCTGATCGTCAGTCAACTTGTCGGCGCCGCGCTTGTGCGTGCCGCCGCGCTCGTCGACGCGCCCGCCATCTGCTTCGTCGACCGCTCGATGCCTCCCGATCAGGCGGTCCGTGTCGCGAAGGAGCTCGGGGTCGCGCTTATGGTTTCCCCTATCGGGCTCCGTGACACCCACGATCGTGTTTTTCGACATCTTACGAAACCTTGTGGGACCGCTTCGTGAAGACATGCCGGTACGAAATCCGGGGCGGAGACTTCGAGCGGGCGGGAGCGGCTTCGGCGGATCTGAAATCGCGCCTGAAGAGAATCGGCGTGGAGCCTGAAGCGATTCGCCGCGCCGTCATCGCCGCATACGAGGCCGAAATGAACCTGGTCATCCACGCCGACAAGGGGGTTATGCAGGTCGAGCTGAGCCCCGGCATCCTGCGCATCGAGCTCGATGACGAGGGCCCCGGAATCCCCGATATCGAGAAAGCCATGACGCCCGGATTCTCCACCGCTCCTCCTTACGCGCGCGCCATGGGCTTCGGTGCCGGCATGGGCCTGCCCAACATCCAGCGACACAGCGACCGCTTCCAGATCCAGTCCGAAGTGGGCGCCGGTACCCATCTCGACATCACCGTCCTCTTTCAAACCCGCCTTCCGGTCGGCGCCGCCCTTCACTCGCTTCGACTCGAGCCCGCGCGCTGTCGGGCTTGTCTCGCCTGCGTGCGCGCCTGTCCCACCAGCGCCCTCCGCGTCCGAGGCCAAGGGCCCGTCCTCCTGGAACATCTCTGCATCGACTGCGGGCTGTGCATGTCCGCCTGCTCCACCGGCGCCATTGCGCTCGACGTGCAGGACGCGCTGCCCTCCGACGCCGCCGCTAAAGTCCTGGTCGCGCCTCCCGCCTTGCTCGGGCAGTTCGGCCCGGGCGTCACTGCGGACCGCATCGCGGCCGAGCTGCGCCGCCTGGGCTTCGCTCAGGTCCGGCTGACGGACTCGTGGGAGGAGGCGCTGCACGAAACGGTCGTGCGCGAAGCGGCCGACGCGCAATCCCTGCCCCTCATCTCCCCCGTCTGTCCGTCCGTGCTCAACCTGATCGAGCTCCGTTTCCCCTCCTTGATCCCGCAGGTCGCCCCGTATCTGTCGCCGATCGAGGCCGCGGCGTGCGAGCTGGGCGCAGAACGCTTCACGCTCGTCGTCTCGTGCCCGTCTCAGCGCACGGCCTTGGAGGCTCGCCTCGCGGTCCCGGACGAGGCGTCGCTCTCGCTCGCCGGACTGCGCCAGGCCCTCCTGCCGGCCTTGACCGCTCGCGCCAGTGACCGGATGGAACCGGCTGCAGGATCGGCTCGATCTCGCGGCGGCCCCGCCGACGGAACCCTCGAGGTATGCGGAATCCGTCACGTCGCAGGCGTGCTCGAGCGGATCGAAAACGGCTCTCTTGCCGATGTCCCCGTCGTCGAGCTCTATGCCTGCGAGGGCGGCTGCTTTGGTGGGCCCCTGACCCGCGAAGAGCCCTCCCTCGCCCGCTATCGTTGGCAGAGAACCCAACGCCTTGACTCGGGGGATGCCCGCGCCGTGCCCCGGACCGAGCCCTTGCGTGCGCGCGAGGGGGTCCGCCTCCATCCCGACATGGCGACCGCCATCGCAATGTTGCGAAAGATCGATGAGCTTGTGCGGGAGCTCCCGGGCGCCGACTGCGGCCTGTGCGGGGCGCCCGCCTGCAGTGCGTTCGCCGAGGATGTCGTTCTCGAAAGAGCCGATCGGGCCGCGTGCGTCCGCCTCACGGACGGGAAGGGAAAACAACCATGAAGTTGCGGGATGTCGCCCAAAAGCTGCATCTTAGCGTGCTCACCCCGGAGCTGGAGTCGCGCTTGTCGTGTGACGTGGCGCAAGGCCACGTCTCCGACCTCTTGAGCGACGTCCTCGCCAATGCTCCGGGCGGAGGCCTGTTGGTCACGATCCAGTTGCACATGAACGTGATCGCGGTGGCCTCCCATGCGGGGCTGTCCGGCGTGGTGTTCGCTGCCGGTAGGGCCCCCGAGGAGCCCGTGCGACGGAAGGCCGTTGAAGAA
>JAZDKG010000164.1:0-26850 GCA_043803205.1 Planctomycetota bacterium | reverse complement strand
AGTTCGGCCTCGACCCGCTCCACGTCGCGCAGGAGCCCGTCCCATGCCCGCCGACTGGCGGCCGCCCGGCGACGAAACCACCGGAGTTGCGCCCGGAAATCGGCACCGGCGCGGGCCCAGAGAAGCTCCGGGCAGGCTTCGTCGGTTCGGCGCGCCAGGCACGCCGACGCGATGGCCCGCGAGGCGTGGTGGTAGAGCTCGTCACCGGCCCGAGCGTCGGGATAGCGGGAGGTTCTCCAGAGAGTGCGGAAGTAGCGGCGGCAGGCGTCTTCCGCCGCGCGCGCCGAGCCGCCAAAGTGCCTGCGTGCGAAGGCGCGGCACACCCTGTCCGCCCAGCCCTTCTCCCCGCCCCGTGCGGGGGGTCGGTCCGCAAGTTCCATCACGAGCTCCAAGGGCAGCACGTGCGGGCGGACGTTCCCGGAGTTCACGATCAAGAGATCGTCCGCCCCGCGCGAGACCGCGCGCGCAAGTTCCCTTGCGATGAGGTCGGGCACCTGGAGCATAGCAAGCTGGTTGGAGGCCTGCAGATCGTGGAAGTTCACGTGGTAGTAAACCCCGTGACGCCGGTGTCGATCCCGAGGGTCAGGGAGGGCGCTGTGTCGGGGGTCATGCCCGCCCATCCGGCGGGAGACCATCGCCCCGTACCCGTTGTCCCCCCAGACGAGGATGACGTCCTCGGGGATGTCGAGGAGCCCCGCCTGGTACAACTCCACCATTTCACCGTACAGATTGGTGCAGAAGACGGGGTTCCTCACGAGCGATGAGACGAGCTCATACTGATCGCGCAGGACGCGCGAGAGGAGCTTCCCCCGTGCGCGGGCCGTCCGGTACCGGGGGTCGTCCAGCCAGAAGGGGCGGTCTCCCGCGCCTCGGAACCCGAGGGTCCATACGACGTCGAAACCGCGCTGGCGCTCGATCGCCTCCCGGTAGAGCTTGAGGAAGAGCCGGGAGTGCCGGTCGTAGTGCGGCGCGAGACGCGGGAACGCCCGGGCGAAGAACTCCGCGCCGAGCGGTTCGGCGTGATGGTGGGTGAGGACAAGGCCCATGCTCGCCGCGAGCGGGATGTGTCCTCCGTCGCGCGGAAGGTCCGTCCCTGGGCACACCAGGTTTCCCCCGCAGCGCAGGATGGTCTCGTAGACCGCTCGCCAGATGCGCTTTGGCGGAGGATAGGTTTTCGTCCACCCGATGAGGCAGTCTTCGCCGTTGACGAACCAACCGCGGTAGCGCACGTGCGGACGCGCGGGCCGACGGGTAGCGTCCGGGACGCTGATGCGGCTTTGTTGCTGCGGGGCGTGGCCCGTCCAGAAGGAGAACGGGTCCACGCCCAGGGCTTCGCGGCTCAGGTCGTAGATGCCGAAAACGGTCCCGAGGGGATCGGTCCCTCGGATCCGTAGGAGCTTGCCTCCGCTGAGGGAGACCGTCTCGCGGTGAAAGCTCTCTCGGCGCTCCGCGAGGGGAACCTCCCGGCCTTCCGTTTGGATGAGGATCGCCCCTGCCGGCGCGCGCGCCACCGGCCCCGTGAGGATACGCGGTTGTGCGCCGACCAGATGCAAGATGTCCGTAGCAAGGGACTGCGCCGCCATCCGCACGCAGGCCGGCGGGTTGTGCTCAAGGACAAGGGCCGTTTTTCTGTCGATGAGGAAGGGCATCTTGCGGCGTCCCTGGAGCTTACGCGCCGAAGTCGCGCCTGCGCATGAGGATGTAGATCGCTGCGGACCAGTGGTAGTCCTCGATGACGTGGAAGGGGGAATACCCTTTGCGCGCGAGGCGTCGGGGGTCGCGACGGTCTTCCGCGTCGTAGAACTCGAAGATGACGCCTGTCTTGCGATACCATTTCTCGACGAGGCGCGTGGTAGCCCGGGCGATGCGGTCCGCTTCCGCGCGCAGGCCGCAGCGCGCCAAGCCGCAGGCGACGATGTAGTTGAGGACGAGCCAAACGGGGCCGCGCCACATGTCGTCGGTGTAGCCGGGGTCGTCGGCGGCGGTGCTTGCAAGTCCGGCCGGCCGCCAGAACGACTTCGGATCAAACAGATGTCGGGCGAGGCGCCGGGCCCGTCGGGCATCGGGCACACCTCCGAGAAGCGGATAGAACGAGGCCAGAGTCTTCACCCGACGCAGCTTGCCGTCCAGCGTCCCCCGGTTGTAGTAGATGCCGTCGCGCTCGTCCCAGAGACGCTCATTGAGGAGGCGGACGAATCGCTCACGACTCCGGCGCCAGTCCGCGGCTTCGTGACTGAGCCCGAGGGTGTCGGCGATCCGCGCCAGCATCTCGAACTCGTTGCAGATGAGGCCGTTGAGGTCCGGCGCTTCGGCGGGACCGGGGACGTCCCACTGGGGGGCGTTGTCGAGGCCCGACTCCCCGCAGCGGCACCTCTCGTTCTCGTAGCTCACGTGCCACTGGAGGAGGTCGCTGGCCGGGGACCTGCGGTTCTCGAGCATCCAGCGGATGAAGGCGGCGAGCTTCGGATAGGCGAAGCGCAGGAAGTCGGTGTCCCGGCAGCTCTCGTAGACGCGCCAGGTCGCCCACGCGAGCACGGGGGGCTGGCTCTCGATCTTCTGCAAACGTCCATGCGGGTTGGCGCAGAGCGAGACGTAGCCGTCTTCGCGCGCAAGGTGCAGAACCGCCGATAGCGTATCCTTCGCAAGCTCCGGATCGAGCAGGCGGTTCGCCATCGCGTGGAAGCCGCTGTCCCAGAGCCACATCTGTCGGTGCGGGTATCGGTCGGGCGTGGTCCACCGGCAGGGGATCTCGCCCTGTGCGGACTCGACGTTGACCTTGAGGATGGAGAAGGCCTTCGCCTCAGTGCGTTGGCGCAAAGGGACGGCGTTGGCGAGGATCGGGAGTTTCCGGAAGAAGGCGCGCCGGCGCGCAAGCAGCGCGTCGAGGTCGGTGGCGAGCGCCGCCCGGGCGGTCACGCTTGCGCTTCGCCCGTCGGCGTCGGCTCGGGCAAGAGCCGTCCGGAGCGTCCGGCCGCGCCGACGGATAACGACGGCAAGCTCGGCGTCGTCCTTTTCCAGGCCTTGCGATATGAGTTCGGTCGGTGCATGGAAGTATTGCGCCTGACGCCCGCGAAAGAAGACGGGGAAAAGCCGCGCGGGGCTCTCAAAGACCATCGAATAGCAGTCCACGAACGCCATCCGGACCCGTCCCCGTATGGAGCGCGTCCTCACGGCGAGGTCCCAGAAGTCGTTTGCGACGGCGTTGCGCGACGACGGGACGATGTCTTCAGGGCGAACTTCGAAGAAGAGGAGGGCGCCTGCGCTGAAGTGCGTCCGCAAGCCGACCTTCTCCGGGAGCGTAGAGGCGATGAGGGGACGATCGAAGTCCGTCGGACCGTCAAGGCCCGAAAACGCGAGCAGGATCCCTCCGCCATAGATGTCGGGAACCGGGTTCATCTGAAACCTCCGCGCGGATACAATGTCCCGGTATGGTAGCGCGTCGAACAGGGGCGTAAACGACTTTTTCCGTCGGGACGAAGGCGGTCGACGTCGTAGACCGAGGAGGGCATCGTGCAAAGACGGATCCTGAGCGAGATGCGCTTTCGCGGACCTGCGCCGGGGTGGGAATGGCCCGCAGAAGGGATGAAAGGGCTTGAGGTTACGCCGGGGGGGGCGATCCTCTCCCCCTCTGGCGGCGAGGCGCTTGCGATCTTCGGGCCGGGGGTTCACACGCGCAACGGCGACGCCATCGAGCTTCGCTTCGAAGTGTTGGAGCCGGGGAAAGGCGCGCTCGTATTCGGCTTCTCGGGCGGGATGGAGTGCGCGCTTCTCAAGCTCGATTTCGCGCGTTCGCGGGCGAGCCTCGAGACGAGCGATTGGAGGTTCCCCCAGCCCGTCGCGTCTACGCGCGCGACGGCGGGAAGGGGGAAAGCCCATTCCCTCCTCATCGAGAAGACCGAGGGGAGGGGCACGCTCGTCAAGCTAGCCGATCTGCGCGTGCTCCTGGACGGAAGGCTCCTCTTCCGCCTGAAGGACCTGAACGTTCTGCCCGAGATGGGCGTGCAGGTGAGCGTCCGGGGGGCGCGGGTGCGCCTCACGCGCTTCGTCCACATCGGAAGGCCCTTCGAGGCGCCGGAGTATCTCTCCGTGGGGGGCTGGCAGACCCTCAACTGGAAGTCCATCGAGAGGAACCTGAAGTCGATTGAGCGGGGCGCACGGGAGGCCGCCGAAGCGGGCGTGGAGCTTCTCGTGACCCCCGAGACGTCCCTCACGGGGCTGCATCCGACGAGCGGGGTTACCCGGCGCCGTCGGCCCATCGAGCTCGCGGAGCGCCGGTTGAGGTGGTATCTGAGCCGGCTGCGCAACGCGCCCCACATCGTTGTCGGCCTTCCCGTGTGGGAGCGCTCGCCCGGGAGCGGGGGTCGGCTCGTGCGGTACAACGTCTCGCGGGTCTACGATCCGGGCGGTGGGATCGTCGCGAGCTGCGCCAAGGTCCATTCGTGCGAGACGGGTTTCTGGCACGGGTATCGCCTGCACGCGTTCGAGGTGCTGGGCGTCCCGGTCTCGATCAACGTCTGCCACGACGTGCGCTACCCGGAGACGTGGACGCTCCCGATCATGTTCGGCGCGCGGCTCATCCTCCATCCCGCCTGCGGGGCGGAGCCGAAGGAGAGCGTCGAGGCTTTCGAGCGAAGGGCGAACCTGAGCATCGTGAGCCATCACGCCTTCTACGTGCATACGAGCGGGCGAGGCGGAAGCTTCATCGTGGGGCCGCAGAAGCTCGACAACATCCTCGCGGTGAGCGCGGAATGCCGCCGGGACAACCCCTCCTTCCCGATGGTCGGGAAGCCCGTCGAGGGCCTTCATCACGCGCGCCTGCGCATTCACGACGCGTTCGGGTACTGGCCCGTGCGGTCGTTCCGGGCTTCCGCAGACGTCGCGCGCGCCTATGTGGAGCTATACAGAAGCAGGGGCGGGAGGTGTCTCCCGTCGCAGTCATCCGTCTGAAAAAGGAAGGAACCATGCGCAAGGTCGCCGCGAGGATTCTCGCGCTCCTCTTGGTCTCCGGGGTCGCAGTGTCGGCGGAGAAGGACGACTGGGCCGTTGTCGCCAGATGGGAGTTCAACGGGAAAGGACTCGATAAGCTCACAAGCGTTCCGGGGAAACTTGCCTGGGGGCGCGCACAGGCCGACTTGGATCAGGACGGAGTTGTGCGCTTCGAGGGGCAGGCGAACCAGTGCCTGATCATGGACGCTCCGGCGCGCGGCTGGGGCGAGTGCGCCGACGTGAGCTGGGCGATGCACATCGCGTTCCGTCTCCCGCTTGAGGCGAAAGAGACGGAAGTGGTGGCGAACTTCTACGAGATGCCCAACGTGCCGCCCAACTACGGGCGGCGTCTTCTCATCCGCAGCACAGCGGGAGGGATCCAAGTCTACTCGTACCTCGCCGACGGCTCGCCCTTGGGGGAGGGGAGATTCCCGAAGTCCGCCGACGGCCGGTACGCGCTCACGGTCGCCTGGGAGGCCGACGGGCCGGCGGGCGTCTGGAAGCTCTATTCGGGAGAAGGATTCCCGGAAGAGGGACTTCTCGCGTCCGCGTCGGGCGCCGCCAGCGACCCCTCGGACAAGAAAATCGTGTTGCGGATCGCCTCCAACTCCGCGGGAAACCAGCCCCTGCACGGGGAGATCGATCGGATCGTCTTCTATCGGAAGGCTGGCGGGCCGGCGCCGCGCAAACCCGCGACTGAGGGATGGGAGCTGCGATTCGAGGATTCCTTCAACCGCGCCCAACTCGGCGACGACTGGAAGGTGCTCGACGGGGAGTGGCGCATCGAGGACGGGAAGCTCGTCGGTCGGGGGATGATCCTGTGCACGCGGAAACTCCCCGGCTCGCAGCGGATGACGTACGACGCGCGTAGCGACACCGACGCCCCCTGCGACTTGAGCGCCTTCCTCTCCGCCGGGGAGAAGGGACTCGCGGAGGGCGCGTTCTTCGGTTTCGGATCGAACCTGAACACACTGTCCAAGTTGGTTCTCGCGCGCAAGCAGGTGGCGCAGTCGGATGCCCTCATCGAGCGCGGAAAGTGGCACTCGGTGGCGTGCGAGCGGGAGGGGCTGTCCCTGCGACAGGCGATCGACGGGCGCGCGAGCATCGAGCACGTGAACGGGGGGACGCCCGAGCTGCGCGAGGGGCGGGAGGGAGGCATCTTCGTCCGCGACGTCGTTCCCCTTTCGGGAGACGGCCATGCGCTCGTGGGCCTGTACGCCTACACCGCGGGCGCGTTCGACAACGTGCGGGTCTACACCAAGGCCGATGAGGCGGCGGCCGTCGCGCCGCCGGAGGAGCCTGCGAACCTCGTCGCGAACGGCGGCTTTGAGACGCTCGAGCGCGGGACACGCGATCAACCCGCGGAGTGGGTTGAGCTGCGCTGGAGTCGGCGCGACAGTGTGTCGGTTGTGACGGACCCGACGGAAGCCCACGGGGGAAGGCGCTACCTCAGACTCTGCGCGCCCGAGGAGCAGGCGATTCAGATTCATAACATCCCGAGCGACGGGATTCGTCTCGAGCCCGGAAAGGCGTATGACGTGCGCGTGTGGGCGCGCGCGGAGGACGGAGCTGAGGCGACCCTCACGGTCGAGCCCGGGCACGGGCGGGCGGAGCTTACCCCCGAGTGGAAGGAGTACCGGTTCGCGTATGAGCATCCCAAGAGCGCGAAGCCGGAGCTCGGGTTCTTCGTTGCGGTTCATGGCGGTCCTGCGCTGGTGGACGACGCGTCGCTCGTGCCCGACGGGCGGTCATGGGAGTCCCCCGCCGAATGGCGGGCGGACCGGGCGGGCCTGGCCGATGCCGGTGGAGATCCCGCCTGGAATGCTCCGACGAAGGGAGGCCCGTGGAAGGTGCGCGTTCCGATCACATTCACGGAGGTAATGGGAGAGACGGCGACGGACTACGTTGCGGCGCTTCACCTCGGCGATGTCTATCCCGCCTGCGGATACGCCTTCCTCTCGTTCGAGCGCTTGGCGGTGGTGGACGACGCGACCGGCGAGGCCCTCCTCTGGACCGTCGTCAACGCCGACCGCGATGACACCTTCTCGGAGGGAGATTACCTCGTCTTCCGCGTCTCCGTGCCGGCGAGAACACGCAAGACCGTCTACGTCTATCTCGCCGACCCGCGAGATAGGGCTGAAAGGACCCGGCTCTCCTCCGTCGCCCCCGTCGCCTTCTCAAACCCGTCGGGCTACCGCTGGCGGCTGTACTGCGATGTCGGCCGGGCCGAGTGTCCGGTCGACGCGACCTGCCGGGTGCGGGACGGCCGGCTGGAAGCGGAGGTGTGGGAACGCGTCGGGCGCGGTTTTTCAGCGAAAATCGTGTCGCCAAGCGGGAAGATCGAGCGGGCGCTCGGGATGGCGCGGGACAGCGACAAGGGGGATCACTGGAGCGTAGTGCAGGAAGCCTCGAGCGTGCTGACGGAGGACGGCGTGTGGGAGATGCGCATCGAGACGCAGGGGGAGGGCGGGGATAAGGAGGAAATCCGGGTCCCCTTCGTGTCGGGCTCGTGTCTGTGGGGCACAGGTAATGTGCGGAAGGTGAACCGGTCGGTCCCGCCCTTGTACCGGGAGGGGAGGACGCTTCGAGTGGCGGCGGCGCGCAACGAGCGGGAATCGTTTCAGGTCGCGATCGAGGGAGCGGAGGATCTTGGGGGGATCACGCTTTCGGTGACCGATCTGTCGGACGATGAGGGGGCGAAGATCAGCGCGGAGAACGCGAGGATCGAGAGGGTGGAGGAAATCTTTCTTTCCAAGCCGAGGGTCGGCGCCCCGGCGGGGTGGTATGCGGACCCGATCCTGCCGTGGAGGCCTGTGGACCTCGGCGCTGACGAGAGGCGCGTAGCGTGGATCACAATCTCTGTTCCGGGCGACGCCCGTGCGGGCGTCTATCGCGGGGAGGTCGTCGCGCGGACCCGTGACGGGATGACTCTCTCTCTGCCACTCGAACTGACCGTCTTCGACTTCGCGCTCCCGGATCGGTTGGGCTTCATCCCCGTTCTGGGTGCGGACCTCTGGGTGACGCAGTCCCGATATCCCCGGACGCCCGGGTTCACGAACCCGGACGCGGGCGACGCGTATTCCGGCTTTGACCGTCTTGCCGTCGTCGAGTATGGCCGTCACCTTGCGCGCAATCACTGCACGCCTTTCTACTACTTCCAGTGGACGAGCCCGTATCCGACCCCTTGGCAGTACGACCGCGAGGCCCGCGCCGCCCGCTTCGACTTCAGCGTTTTCGACCGGGAGGCGGAGGCGCTTCTGGCCGCCGGCGCGCAACACCTCTTCGTCGGAGATCGCATCAACTCCGGCTGGCAGAGTGTCGGCTTCATCCAGGACTGGAAGGGCAACGACCTGCGGTGGCCCACATGGAAGAGCAGGCCCTTCAACTATCGGTACGCCCTCGATACGGAAGAGGGTCTGGCGATGCTGCGCGCGTGGGGGGAGGCGTTCGCCGAGCACCTCGCGGAGAAGGGCTGGCTCGACGAGACTTACGTCTACGTTGTGGACGAGGCGAAGACCGACGACGTGCGAACCGCCACCGAGAAGGTCGCCGGCACGCTGCGCGGCCTCTCGCACCCGCTCAAGCCCTTCGGGGCGAGCTATGCCCATACCTGGTATCCGTTTCTCGAACGCATGTCCGCCCTCACTTCGACGGGCCTGGCGAGCGAGGATTGCCTAGCGCGCTTCCAGGAGAAGGGGATCGCCTACTGGGGGACGTATAATCGTCCGAACCTGCCCGACAACCCTCTCTCTGTCCCGAGAATCATCGGCCCGCACTGTTTCTTCCTCGGCGTCGATCACTACTTCCAGTGGGCAAGTTGGCATGTCGCCTACGGCTGGCTCAACGCGCACATGTACACCTTCTCCGCCGAGAACGCGGGCTACCCGGCCTCCACGTTCGTAGACGGAATCTATTGGCCGTATGGGCTCGGGGAACTCAACTACGCCTGGCCCCTGGACGAGCCGCTCCCCGAGGGAAAGGAGCGCGCCTTCGCCCCCAGCCTCCGCTTCGAGGCCCTGCGCGAATCGGTCGAAGACCACGAGTACCTGAAGATGCTTTCCAATCTCGCTTCAGGCGATTCGCAGACCGCCGCTCGCGCAAAGGAGATCCTGGTCAAGACGGACCGCCTCATCCGCGAGAGCGCCGTCGGCCCTTATCCGGGTCACCCCGAGCATACCACGCACGCGGTCTTCCTCGTCGACGAGGCGCCCTATCAGACCCTCCGGCGGGAGGCGGGGGCCCTCATCTCCGAGGCGGCTTCATCGGGCGGGTTATGATCTTCGGCGCGGCGGCGAACTCGACGAACGCCTTCGATGCGACTTCCTGGACCTCGGGGGGAAGCCCGATCGCCTCGTTGCCGCTGTAATACCCCGCGATGAACCCGCCGCCGAACCCCCCGAGCTTCTCCGCGAGAAGCTTCGCCTCGTCGCGGATCCGCTTCGGGTCGCGCGTCTGGAGAGTCTTCTGGATGTCCACGGGGCACCAGAACGCAATCCGCCCCCCGAAGCGCTCCGAGAGCGTCTCGATCCCGTGCAGGCGCGGCTGATCGAACTGGAGACAGCTCACCCCGCACTCGATGAGGTCTTCGACGATGGCCGTCATCTTGCCGCAGGAATGCATGAGAACGTACATCCCGAGTTCCTTGGCCCGACCGGCAAGGATCTCGAACTCGCGGCGAAAGACCTCCCGCCACATCTCGGGGGAGATCATGAGCCGGTCCTGCGTTCCCCAGTCCTCGCAGAAAAAGACGGCGTCGGCCCCCGCCGCCGCCCACTGCTCGATGGACTTCAGGATCTCCGCGCGGACGAGCTCGTTGAGGCACAGAACGTGCTCACGCTCGAGCACGAGGTCGCACAGGTAGTTCTCGAGCTTGCGGAGCTTGCGCGCGACGTTGAAGGTGAAGCCGGGGAGCGTCCCGGCGCGAAACCGCTCCTTCTCAGCGGCGAAGAGGCGCGCCGCCTCGGCGTAGTCCTCCGCCTTCCCCAAGTCGGGTGGCTCGTAACGGGCGAGGCTGGACCAGTCGGGAAGCGCCCCTGCGACAACCTCCCCCTTATCGTAATCCGTGAGCGACGCCCACACGACCCCCCATTCGTCTTTCGAGCGCGTGTGCTCGTTGCCCTGCGGAGGAAGTGGCACGGGGTCGGCGCCCTTCCTGGAAAGGATGAGAAGATCGTCGGGATAGGGATCGGGAAGGGTCATCCCGATCCGGGGCGGGTTCGCGAAGTCGAGTACCGCTTGGATGATCTGGCGCGAGTTCATGTCAGCCTCCTATGCGAGAACGGCTTCCCACAGGCGCGCCATGGCGATGAGGGGGTTGTGTCCGAGGTAGTTGCGGCAGGGGGTGTTGTACTTGGTGTGGGGCTTGCGCGCGAGATCGAGCTCCTGTCCCCCTCGGGGGTGGTAGAACTCCCAGATCGTTCCCGTGCGCTCGTAGCTCGCCGCAGAGGCGTCCAGTGCCCGCTCGAGGAGGACGCGAGCGGCGTCGGCGCGGTCGTAGCGTGCGCACCCCCGCGCCGTCCAGAAGGTCATGCTGTTCCATGCCGGCCCCCGCCACATGCGGAGCTCAAATCGCGGGTCGCTCACGGCGACGGTGGAGATGGGATGCTCCGTTAAGAAGCGGTCGGGGCGGAGCAGGTTTTCGTCGATCACGCGCTGTGCCTGCTCGGGAGAGGCCGCCCCAACGACCATCGGCCACATCCCTTCGAAGGCGAGCGCGCGTCTTACCGGCCTTCCTACCGCCCACGAGTCGTGGAAGAAGCCGGTCTCGGCGTCGAAGAGCTTCTCGCGGATGAATCGTCCCAGCTCGTCCGCTTTTCGGGAGAACTCAGAGGCTTCTTCGCCGAGGGCCGTCGCCCACTTTGCGGCGATCTCGTAGCAGGCGTATAGATGCGCCGTCGCGTCCACGCAGGCTGGAGTCTCTTCCACCGGCTGGTCGAAGCGCACCCCCTCGTCCACCCCGCTCTCCCACCGGCGCGAGACGACGTCCTCGTAGTAGAACCCTCCGCCGACGGCCGCCCGCTTGCGCTCGAACCACCGGATCTGCCGCTTGAGGGGCTCGAGACATTCTCTCAGGAGGCGGTCGTCCCGATAGAGGTCCGCGAGCTCTTGCACCGCGAAGGGCCACACCGGCGGATGCGTGATCTCCGGGTTCCAGTGGGCCTTGCCGCCGCGCAGGACGATCAGTCCGGGGAGGAAGCCGTCTTCGCCCTGGAACGCAAGGAGGTTGCGGATCTGGTCGGCGGCGTGCTCGGGCTCGTGCGCCAGGCAATCCATCGCCTCGTGAACGATGTCCCAATGGCCGAACGCGGGACTGTTGACGTACCCCGGACCGATCTCTTCCCACGGACGGCGGAAAGGGGGCTGCGCCGCGAGGACGGACCTCGCGTGAAGCTCCGCCGTGTAGCCGAGCATCCCCCTCCAGCGCGCGGCGCCCAGGCTTCGAGCCGCCTTCTTGAGATCCTCGAGCATGTCGAGCTCCCCGCGGTCGCCCGCTTACACCGATTGCAGACGTCGCGCGACTGCCTGCCTCTCCGCGAGATCGGCTCCTTTGATCCGGTACACCATGTTTCTCTTCGGGATCCGCTCTTCGGAGAGTAGCCGTCGCATCACTTCTTTGTCGATCGGGTCCTTCGAGTCAAGATCGACCCAGATCCAGAGAGGCATGTTCTCGGGCGCCTCCCGGGCGGCGCGCCACGGATCGCAGTATCGCGAATCGAAGTCGATGCAGGAAAGCCCCGGGATGGCGAAGAACTCCCGCAGGACGGCGGCGCTTCTTCCGCAGTAATGCAGGCGGCCGCCTCCCACGGCCTCGAAGAAGCGACGGTCTTCGGGGAGAACGAAGCTGCGGTAGAACTCGGGCGAGATCATCTGCATCGAACAGTTGCAGATGCGGAAGGCGCCCTCCCAAAGGCCGCCCCAGTCGACGAACCAGCCGGGAGTCTCCCGGAGGCGGCTCGCCATCTTCCGTGCAAGCAGGATCATGAAGTCGGTCACCTTGCGAAGGAGCTCTCGCGCGTCGTCGGGGGAATCGTAGAAATCCGTGAAGATGCCGTCGCCCCGGATGAGATGGGCGGTGTTGAACGGGCTCTGGATGTCCGGGTGCTGGACGGCGAGCCAGGACGGACGATTGCGCTCGAGGTAGTCCCGGAACTCCCAAACCCGCGGGAAGATCCCGGCGTCCTCGGGGGACGGGACGGCAAGCTCGCGGACGGCCCCGGCGGTCGCCAGGACCGGCGCTCCGGCGGCGGGAGGGGTCTCTTCCAAGACGCGCACCGGAACCCCGAAGGCGCTCGCCACCTGGACGGTCCCGAACTCCACGCGCACGTAGGGAAGGAAGTCGTCGTCCACCGTCTCAAGGTGTCGGCGGAAGATCTCGACGACCGGCTCGAGCATGGCGGCCGCATCGTCATATTGCTCGCGGTTGCTCGCCCGTTTCCCGTCGGGCTCGATCTGCATGAGCGGGATGCAGCGCGAGGGATCGCGCCGGGCCAGGCGGTACTTCTCCCGCACTCGCTCCAGACGTCGTCGGATCATCGCATCGTTACGCATGCTGGAAGTCTCCCCGAAACGGCGGTCTTCCCCCGACCTTAGCGCCGGACCGCCGCGTCCCGACACTTCCGCGTGTGACGGATGCTCGCGGCCACCGCCTCGAACGACGGGTCCGGCCCCTCGTGCTCGATCGCGAGCGATCCGGAATAGCCGGCGTCCGCGAGGATCCGGAACGCGGCGACGAGGTCCACCGAGCCCTCGCCGACGGCGCGGACGCCTCGAAAGATCGTCTTGCCGGTCCGGCTGCGATGGCAGAAGGTGTCGGAGTCGACGTAGGTGTCCGTGAGGAGGTAATCCTTGACGTGGACGTGGACGCACGTCGGTGCAAGCTCGCGCACTCCGTCGAGGGGCTGCTGGTCGGCCCCGAGGAAGTTCCCCGTATCGATGAGGGGCTTGATCGCCGGGGAACCGACCCGCCGGATGACGTCGAGCGTTTCCGCAGAGGTCCCCGGACAGCGTCCGTGGTTCTCGAGCGCGAGGATGACCTTTCGTTTCTCGGCATGGCCCGCGACGGCCCGAAGGCCCTCGACGGCGAGGCTCAAGGACCGCTCCAGCGGCTGTTCCTTGTCGGGGAATCCGCCGAAGACGCGCATGAGAGGCGCTTGGAACTGCGCCGCCACGTCGATCCCCGTGCGGATCATCTCGACGTTCTCTGTTCTCTTGGCGGCGTCCTCGAGGCAGAGGTTGTTCCCGACGCCGTACGCTGCAAGCTCGAGCCCCGCGCTCTCCAGTTTCCGCCGGATCCCCGGGATCTCCGCGTGCGCGTCTTTGAGGTAGTACGCGAGGATGTCGACCGTCTCCACCTTTTCCCGGGCGCAGAAGTCGATGCACTCCTCGAGCGTCGTCTTCCCGTCCGTAAGGAGCTGGTGGAAGCTGTAGAACGTGATTCCGACCTTCATTCTTTCTTCTCCTTTACTTGAGTGCCTTCCAGAGCTCGCGTTGGGGGAGCGGTCCGAAGCCGATGTCCTCCCCTTCGGTATCGATGAAGAGATGCCAGTAGAACTCGTGTACGACGATCCCCGCCGCCCCGGCGTCCTTCGCCATCCTCGCCTGACGGACGATCTCTTGCGGCTTCTTCGTCCGCCACTTGACGAGGCTGAACGGGGGCGCGATGCAGTTGCGGTCCATGTAGACGGGGATGCTCCAGGGGTATAGCTTTCCTTTCTTGCCGAGGGCTTTCTTCATTTCCGAGATGTCGCCGATCTCGACGACGCTCTCGTAGCTGTTGCACATCTCCGAGGCGATGCCGTCCACGATCCCCTGGTCCACCCACTTCTCCCATTCCTTGTAGTAGAGGCACGAGCGGGCCATGTGGCAGTTCGTAATGGTGGCGCTGTAACGGTCGCCCGGCGTCCCGACGATAAACCGCTGGCCGGCGTCGTGGCAGAGCTTGCCCGTGCGCCGCAGGAGCTCGGTGAAGTGCTCGCCCTTGATGCGGTGCCACTCTTCGACGTCGAAGTCCTGGTATCGGATGTTGAGGCCGTGGCGGCGTCGGTACTCCTCCACCACGACGTCGTCGAAGCCGAAGTCGTCGCCCTCCTTATACTGGCGGGAGTCTCCGACCGGGTATCCGGGCTGCCAACTGTGCGAGCGCGTCGAGAGGTAGATCCCGTCCGAGCCGTAGGCGATGAGCTCCATCGCCATGGCGAGAAGCCTTGCGCGGACCTCCTCGTCGCCCCAGACGGGCATCCCGTGATAAAACCTTGAGCGGTCGCGGCTGGCCCAGTATTTCGTCGGGTTGGCATACCACACGGGATCGACCAGATGCACGGCGCTCTGGCGGAAGCACTGCCACTCGTTCCAGTTCACCCAGATCATGACGGGGAGAGAGCGCTCTCGAGCGGCGCGGACGCATTCGCGCATGGGGTCCATGCGGTCCAGGACGTCGGCGAGCTTGTGCCACTCGTCGCGAAAGCAGCAGGAGTGATCGAACGGGGAGAAGACCTTGGAAGGATAGTAAGTCCTGCCGGCGAGGTTGGCGCGGTACAGGATGGTCGCGGGACCGTGCTCGGCCACCTCGTCGAACATCCAGTCGAAGTAACTCGCGTCGAACGGCTTCTTGTGGTGGCGGGGGTTGTCGGAGAAGTCGTAGGTCAACATGACTTCGAAGTCGCGGTTCATTCTGCGTGTCCTTTCATGGACGTCGTGTTCGCGGCATCATCGAGGGGGACCCTCTCTGCCCGCGATTTCGCGGCCGATCCTGCGGCGAAGCTCGTAGAAGCGAACGGGGTCGGCCACGAAGAAAACGCCTTGGGCGTGCATCTGGCGGTCGTCCCGGACGCTCTGCCGGACCAGGGACTGCATTTCCTCAAGGAGATCTCGCGCGGGCCGTCCGCCTTGCGCGTCGTTCCGCTGGGTCTTGTCTACCTCGGCCAGCAGGCGAAGATACTCGTAGTCTTCAACCGCCTCCCGGAGGGCGACGAGGCGCAGCGACGGGACAAAGGGGGGGGCGGGATCGCTGCCGCTGACGGGTTCCCATGAGGGATAGGGATAAACCCATGAGAAGAAACTGTTATCCAGGCGAGCGCCTTCTATGAACTCGCCGTATGGATAGCCCGCGTTGGCCGGCACCGGGTAGTGGTCCGCCGTGTCGATCCAGATCTCGGGGTAGGCGAGAAAGTAAGTGCAGTAGTGGGATGATCCCCGGAAAAAGGATTCGACGCCCAGGAGGCGCGTGTTGGCTAAGGGCTGGCTCATGAAACAGGGACGGTTATAGCTGCCCCACCACTGGTTGCCTTCCTTCAAGATGCGCTGAAAGCTGTCGGGTGAGACGCCGCCCGTGAAGGCGTCGATGTCAGACATGTACACTGGCCAGTCCCAGGCCAGCGAAGCGGCGAAGGTCTTGAGGCCCGCCTCATGGGTGCTCTCGGCGCACCATGCGGCGATCTCGCTTGGGGCGCCGCGGTCGGTTTCATCACAGACGTAGAGGAAGCTCTTGTCGAGCCAGCCTTTCTCCTTGAGATGCTCGGCGATCCCGCGGCAATAGGCGCGGTACATTTCCTTGCCCTCGTCGGTGTCAAGTTTCGCCTTGTTCTTGGGGAGGGCCATTTCGCCGTCGTAGGTCATGGCCTTGGTGAGGTCCGGGTCCCAGTCCCACACGGTTCCGATGCGGGGGCCTGCCGGCCTGAACTTGCCACCGAAGCAGAGGTAACAGTGGCCCAATTCCTCGAGCATGAGCTTGGCGTTCCTGTCGAGCCAAGTGAAGTTGAAAGAGGCTTGGTGCGTTTCGGGATCCCAGTGCCATGGGACGGCATAGGGGGCCTTGTCGTGGTGCGAATAGAAGGCCGTGCCGTTGCAGGCCGCCAGCAACCGCGCCAACTCCAGCACCGCGCCGTCGGGATTGTTCCGGTCGTAGAGCGCCCTGCGGTCGTCCGTGACGACGCTCCCCTTGCGGGGGGCGCCCCTGAAGTTGTCCGCCCAGAAGACGGGCTTGAAAGCTAGGCGGGCCGGGAGCTCGAAGTCGAAGACCTCCAGCGTGACGGGAAGCTGCGCCTGCGCTCCCTCGTGCGCCGTTGCCGTCAGCGTCGCCCAGTACTCTCCGGGTTCGGCGCTCGGGGGGACGTGGACGGTCACAAGCGCACACTTGCGCGTTCCGCGGGCGATGTCGCGCGTGTGCCACGGGAGTGATGCGTCGGGGTAGGGGCCGGCGGGAAGACCTTCTTCGACCGACGGGCATCCGACCTCCTGGACGAGCTGGATCGTGACGTTCGATCCGTCAATGGTCGCATGAGCGTCGCGGCGGGTGAGTTCGGTGATGGAAAGAGCGACGCCCGAAAGATCAGCGTCGGTTTCCAGGAAAACCTGGAAGGCTTCCTGCTCGTTGCGTGCGGCGCAAAGCTTGGCCCAATCGCGCCCGTATTCGGGCCTGTCGCGCGGGAGCACTTTCTCCACGAGGGGCGCGCACCACATGCAGAAACCAGCGGGGAGCGCGACGGCTTTGTCGTCGTTCTTTCCTTGCGAATCCGTTGTCACCACGCGCATCTGCCACACTCCCGGAGGGGCGTAGGTGGGGAGGGCAAAGCCGTCGGGCAGCGTCCACATGTGCGCGTCGGAGGAGGCCTGCTCCAGAGGGAGGGGGATCTCGCGGGCCCCGTCAGGGGAGATGAGCCTCGCCTCGACGGACTGTGCGGCGTACGCCCGGACGCCGGCGTGGATCTTGCCGCCCGCGATGGATGCGTCCACGTTGATGCGCTCCTGCGGAGCGCCGATCCTGATATCGAGCTTGTGCGCGTAGCCTGAAGGCGTAGCGAGGGCTCTCCGGAGCTCCGTTGCGACCGGAGCCGGCTTCTTGTCGGCGAAGTCGAGATCCATGTAGATGAAATAGGTCTTGGCGGAGCGGGCGGGCACATCGACTAGGAAGCAGAAGCTGTCCCGGGGGACACTCCCTTGATGCGGGGGTGGGAATCGACCAACTGGCTCGGGACGACGGGTGCCGGCGTCGGGCTTGCGTCCACGACGACGGGAGCGCTGACGGCGAGCCCGACATACGAGTAGGCGGCAGCCAGGTCGCTGACCTTGAGCATGACAAGATGGTTCTTCGCCGCTATCCCCATGACTTCGCTCACGATCACCGGGAGGCGCACCGGCCACGGGCGATCCCCTTCCCGCGCGCGCCATTCGAGGGTGACGGGGAGCCCCGTCAGGGCGCGGCGGTCGGCGGCGACGCTGGCAGACCAGCGGGGCGTGACGCCGCCCGGCGTCATGGACACGTCGTCGACCGCGATTCCGCCTCCCTTACATGCGACGTAGAAGCCCAGAAGCGGCGCCGCACCCTCGGGGTGCGTCCATGAGAAGTCATACTTGGCCCACTCAAAGGTAAGCTGCGCTCGATGGCGTCCGGGCTCGACCAGCAGTTCGGCCTGTGGTGATTCGGGATCCGCCTTCGCCCAAACCGTGATGTCGTAGGTCTGTCCCGACGTGAGAGTGAGCCCCTTTCCGCAGGGGAGGGCGTCGAACTTCATGCGCCCTTCCAGGGAGCCCAGTCGCACGTAGCGAAGCCCCGAATGCGCTCCCAGGGGATCGGTGACGAGCTCGGCGCGGTCGTCCCTCGCCCAGGGCCTGAAACACCAGCCCAGGGGGAGGGCAGGTCGGCCGGGGGTCCAGTCTTCGAAGCTTCCGTTGGGAAGGAGGTTCGGGTCCTCTTCGGCCCATGTGCAGCACCCGACAAGGAGCGCAGCCGCCAGGATGAGGAGTTTTGTCCGCATTGTTTTCTTTCCTCCCGTGCGACGCCTCAGGCGCCCGTGATGCCGTCGATCGCGTCCCAGTAGTAGGCCCTCCCCAGGGAGACGCGCTACAGGAGGCGCTTCACCGCGTGCGCCGCGCACTTCTCGAACGCGGCGTCGATCCACGCCTCGTCGATCGGCTTCGCGTTGTGCCGGCACGGGTCGGCGATGTCCATCGTGAGGGCGATATCGGTTCCCGCCATGGTCTCGTGGTCCTACAGTTGCACGAGGCTTGAGATATCGACGGGCCTCTCCAGTCGCATGGACCGGTTCGCCGCCGCCCCAATGAGGACCGAGCGCGCTCCGGCCAGGTGGTCCGCAGCCCGTCGCGTGCGATCTTTCGCGGGGGTTCCGAAGATGTCCTCGAGCAGCCTGGGGTCCCCGCCCCCGTGTCCGCCTTCAACGGCGGGCGCCTCGACGCGGTAGGGTTTCTTCCAGTGGGGATGGACCATGATCTCAAAGGAACTGGTGATCTGGTCCGCCATCTCCGCGCCCACCTGAGCGCTGATGTAGGAGCTGTGATAGTCGCGTAGCTCGATGCGTCCCTTCGTCCCGTTGAGCGCCACGCGCACCCCCTCCCACGGGCAGAACGCGTTGAGGGCGTAAGTGAAGATCACGCCGTTCGTGTAGCGCACCATGACCGCCATCACGTCCTCAATGCTGATCCCGTCGCCGAACACGCTCTGGTCCCGGCAGTAGCCGTCCGCCTTCTCGGCGTCCAGGTACATGGCCTTGAGTCTCTTGTCCTTCGCCAGGTGCAGCGCGAAGGGGTCGTCCGCGGCGTTCGGCTGGCCGTGCGCGCGCGCATAGAACTTGGTCACCCCGCGGCGCTCGGCGTTCTCGCGCCCGTAGAAGCGCAGGTCGCCCATCGCGAAGACGGTCTTCGGCGTCGAGTCCAGCCACCAGTTCATGAGGTCGAAATGATGCGTCGCCTTGTGCACCAGGAGGCCCCCCGAGTTGCGCTTGTCCCGGTGCCAGCGGCGGAAGTAGTCGGCCCCGTGCCTCGTGTCCAAGAGCCACTGCATGTCCGCGCTCAGGATCTCCCCCACGGCGCCGTCCATCACGAGTTCCTTGACCTTCGTCGCGGGGGGCGTGTATCGATAGTTGAACGTCACGCGGAGTTTCCGCCCCGTGCGCGCGATGGCGTCGAAGATCGCCTGGCACTTCTCGCCGTCCACCGTCATCGGCTTTTCCGTGATGCAGTCGCACCCCAGCTCCATCGCCCGGACGATGTAGCGGTGGTGCGTCCGGTCGATCGAGGTCACGATGACGACCTCGACCTTGCGCTCCTTTATCATCCGGTCGAAATCTTCGGTGCCATAGGTCGGGACCGGCTTCGCCCCATACTGCTCCGCGAAACACCGGTTCGCGTAGTCGAGGCGCACCTCGTTGATGTCGCAGATCCCTACGAGTTCCGCCCGGTCGGAGTACTCCGCCAGGATCGCGTCGGAGTACATCACCGAGCGCCCGCCGATCCCCACGATCGCATACCGCTTTCGCCCTTTCCTGGATGCCATGGCTTCCGGTTCCTTTCCTTGTCCGTCGAAAAGTGTTGCTCGTCCAAAAAGTGCGTCCCGGCCGCCCTAGGAGAGCCGGGCGAGCATCCTCCCGATCTCCCTTCTCAGGGCTTCGAACGCGTCGTCGTCCACGATGAAGACCCCGTGCTCCTTTACCTTGTGCGTGTAGCTCCCTCCCCGGTTCGCCTTCTCCACGAAGGTCCGCAGGCGCGAGAGGATTTCCTCAGCCTCTTTCCGCTTCGCGTCCCCAGCGGGAAGGCGGCGGGCCTTTTCCTCGAAGAGTCTTGCGTACTCGTAATCGGCGATCCCTTTGCACAAGGCTTCGAACCGCATTGTGCGGACGACGTAGCGTCTCCGGTCGCCGCTGGGCTCGTCGGCGGGCCAGGGGTAGACGAGATCCGCCATCCCCGCCGGGTACATGCCCATGACGAACAGGCCGTCCGGGTATCCGGCGGAGCCGGTCTTGGCCCGGTAATAGAGGGTCGAGTTGAGCCATACATTATCGAACTTGGTCGATCCCCAGTGAAAGTATCCCTTGTAGCCGAGCCGCCAGGAATCGAGGCCTATGAACCTAGTGTTCGCCAAGGGCAAAGAGATGTGCCACGGGCGGTTGTAAGGCCCCCAAAGCTCTATCCCCCGCGCTTCCATGCGCTCTCGATTGGCGGCGTTCGTCGCGCCGGCGAAGATATCCGTCGCCTCGAAGTGTTTCCACCACCCTCCCGCGCCTGTGCCGGCGGCGAAGTTGCGGAGCTCCGGCGCGCCCTCCTTCCAGGCGCGCGCCGTCTTGTAGACAACTTCATCAATGTTGGGCTGGGGCTCATCCGTGATGTAGATGCACGCCCGGTCCAGCCATCCCCGGGCGGCTAGATGCTCGCGGGCCGCCCGCGCCCACGCCCGGCGCATCGCCAGCGCCTTCTCCGTGTCGTTGGACGCGACGTTCTCCCACGTCTTGGGATCGAAGCTTCCGTCATAGATGCGGCGGACCGCGTCTCCCCCCGCATAGTACCTGCTTCCGAAAAAGAGATGCTTCACGTGATATCGGTCGCACAGGACCTCGCACGTCCGGTCGAACTTCGCGAAATCCAGTGCCGCCGTCGCGCTCCCCTCATCGTACCGCCACGAGATCGCATACGGACAGTAGTCCGACCCGTAGTAGAACGGCGAAATCCCCCTCGACGCGAAAAGCTCCGCCACCTCCATCGCCCCTTCTTCGTACCCCCCCTCGAAGCGCGTCTGGTTCGCGCGGTTGCGCAGGACGAGGTCCTTTTGGTCCTCCGGTCCCAGCGGTGAGTTGGTGTACGGGCTGTAGAAGAGCTTGTCGCTGGTCTGGAAGAGATGCATCGAAACGTCCGCGCCCAGTACGGGGGTGAACTTGCGCACGTCGGGCAGCTCGAATCCGAAGACCTCGAGCTCCACAGGCAGAGTCTTCGTATCTCCGTTGCCTGCGACCGCTCTTATCTCGCCGCGATATAGGCCCGCGCGCGTCCCCTTGGGGGCGCGCACGGAGACCCATGCGACCTTCTGCGTCCCCGCGGGCACGTCCTGCGGGCGCCAGGGCAGGAGCGGGTCCGGGTGAAAACCGGCTTGGCCGGTGTAAGGATAGTAGTTGTACCCGCCCGTCAGGCCCCCCGCAGTCACGGTCCCGTGCGGAAGGTCGATTTCCGCCACGCGCATGAGCTCCACGCAGTCGGCGGGAATCGTTCCGGCTTCGCCCGTCAAGTCCGATGCCGCAAGATCGACATCCGCAAGCGCTTCGGCGGCGGCGATGACCACCTGGAAGGCCTCCGCTTCGTTGGCTGCGGCGGCGATCCGCGCGGTATCCCCTCGGACGGTAAGAGGCCCCTGCCGCCGGATGAGCTCCAAGCCCGACGCCACCCATACCGCCCAGCCCTGGGTCAATACCTTCGGCGCCGGCGCGCGGCTCTCATCGTCCAACACGACGACCTCAAGCTCGTGCGCGTACTCGCTGTCTTTCCGCAAAGCCGTCGGCAACCCTCCCGTGGTCGCAGGTCCGTGAGCAGGCAGACGGTCCTTGAGGTACACGTAGTAGGTCTTCCGCGTGAGCGCCTCCATGTCCGCGAGGAAGACGAGCGAATCCCATGGCGTCATTCCTTCAAAGCCGTCCGTATCCAGAAGCGTTGCCGGCACCTCCGCGCCGACGGACGCATCCACGACCTTGATCTTCTCCGCCGACAGGAAGTCGTGGAAGAGCGCGGGAAATAGCTCCTGGATGGGCACGGAAACCCGGTATCCTTTGGCGTCTTCCCCGACGAGCTCACTGACTTCGATGCCAACGCGCTCAGCGTAGCCCTCGAGCCAGCCCGATTTCGCCGGCGCTTCCTTGAGCGTCCCTCGGTCCGCCTTAAGCTCCCTGTGCGGCAGCGCCTGGACACCTTCCGAGAGCGCCGACGCGTCGTCGATATCGGCCGTCCCCCCGCGCACGGCGATGAAGAACCCCAACGCCTTGGGCGCGTCCTTGGGATGCTCCCACACGAACGCATATTCCTTCCAGTCGGACGTAAGCTCCGTCTCGAGCCGCCCCGGCTCCACCCAGAGCGTGGGCGTCCCCGAAGACTTGCGCGCCCAGACGCGCATCTCGTGTTTCTTGCCGGGCTCATAGCTCACCGCCCGGTTGGCGGGCGTGTTGTGAAGCCGGACCCCGTCGCCCCGAGTCGAGGTCAGCCGGACGAAGCGCCGCCCCCAGTGCGCCCTCGCGGAGTCGTCCACGAGCTCCATCGCGTCGGTCTTGTCCCACTTCTCCACGAGCCACGCATCCGGGTACCTCGGGCGCACGCCCGGGATCACATTCTCAAAGCTGCCATTCGCGATCAGGTTGGGATCCGTGACGACCCGGCGCGCCGCGGTGACTCCGGGAAGCTCATATGTCGCTAGGTCGTCGATGCAGAAGGTGACTTCTCCGCTCTTCGTGACGCCGCAGTAAAACTGGATCTTCTCGACCGACTTGTACCCGCCCTTGTCGTCCTGGAAAGGCAGCCACTCCGACCACTTCTCCTTGTCCACGCGCGCCCGCTGCTTGCGCACCAGGAAGTCGTGCTGGACCTCGACGCCGTACCATCGGCCCGCCTGCAGCGCCTCGGGCGCCACCAGCGTCACGGGGTCGGCCTTGCCCGTCGCCGTGACCTGGATCCCCTCCTTGGGCTGGATCCGCACACTGGAGAGATACCCGCCCCAGTCGGCGACGATGTCGACACCGGAATCCAATTGCGGGAGCATCAGGTGAAACCCCAGCGTGTTGGCCCCCTGGTCCAGGTGCGCGTGCCAGTACAGGATGTTGAGGGCGTCCTTGCTCCGGAACGCCCCCAGGCCGACGGACTTGCCCCGGCCGTATTTCTCGCTCAGGATCAGTCTCGCGTCGCCTTCCCTGTGTCCGCTCCACCCGTCGCGCTCCTCGCGGGGTTCCCAGTTGTCTGTCGTTTCGCGCTGGTTGAAATCCTCTTTCGAGACTGTCTCGGGCTCGGCAACGTCGCTGCGGACCAGGATCTTCACGTTGTCGATAGCCGCCTCATTCCAGATATACAGCCCCACGCGCTCGTGCGCCGACCCGGCAAGCGGCGTTTCATCCTCATAGGCGAGCACGCTTTGCCCGTCCACAGTCATCGTTATCCGTTTGCCCAGGCGCTCGCAGACGATCTTGTGCGTCCTGCCGGCGGTCGCCTTGGCATCCGCGCGCTCGACCTCTTTCCCCGCCGCTAGTAGCTTGCTGCAACTGTTGCCTTCCGATCCGAACCCCAGGAAATATCCCGTCTTGTACCCTTGCTCGCCCGCGCACAGCACCCCTGAGAGGTCCCCGGGGTCCTGCGCGCGCGCCTCGAACTCGATGCGTTGCGCCCCCGGGAAACGCCAGGCGCAAAGGATCTCCCCTTTCCCCACAAGCCTCCCGTCCGCGATCTTCCAGTCCCCCGAAAGCGCCTTCCAGTCGTTGCCGACCTCCGCCCGCTCGAAGTCGTCCGCGAACTGGACCGTCCAGTCGGGGATCTGGCTCCTGGCGTCGATCGCGGGCGCCTCCCCCGCCGCGCCTCGCAACATGAGCAGCGTCAGCGCCCCCCCCACTAGAACGGCGAAACCTCTTCGCAACGTCGATCTCCTCGTTCGGGTGCTGCGCTCGGGAAGGCGCCGCCCTACCGGGCTCCGCCCTCAGCCCCCAGCTTGTAGACCGCGAGGTCGTCCATGCAGAAGCTCGCGTCTCCCTCCGCGGTGACCCCGCAGTAGAACTGGACGGCCGTCGTCGCGTTCTGCGTGCTCTCCATGAAGGGATACCAGCTCGACCACGCGCCCCCGTCCACCCGCGCGCGCTGCTGGAGCTTCTCGAAATCGTGCTGCAGCTCGACTCGGTACCAGCGGCTCCGCTGGAAAGCTTCCGGTGAGACGAGCGCCACGTGCGCTTTGTCCTGCGCGAACTTGAGGGCGATCCCCGCGCCATGCCCGACTCGCACGTAGCCGGCGTACTTGTCCGCCTGCGTGATGATGTCGAAGCCCGTCCCCTTTTCCGGGATCATCGCGTAGAAACTCAGCGTGTCGGCGCCCGCGTCGAGCTTGACCTGCCAGTAGAGTACGTTCGTCGATTCGCTCCCCGTGCGATAGCCGCCGACCCCGATCGTTCCCTCCCGGCCGAACTTGGCGTCCAGGATGAACCTCACGTCCCCTTTCTGAACCGTCCGCCAGCCGTCTTTCTCCGCAACGGGCTTCCAGTTGTCGATCGGGCTCCTCGCGTCGAAGTTCTCCTTCGCCGCCGGCTTTGGCTCCTCCGCGACGGCTGGAAGCGCAACCACCCCCGCTAGGACCGCCAGCGCCATCACGAAACACGCTCTGCACATGTCTTTTCTCCTTCTCAAGATCTCTTGTTCTGTCGGTCTCCTGACGCACTCGATGCTGCGTCGGCGTCGAGTTTGTCGCCGCTGCCGCCCGCGACGGCCCCTCTCCCGGGACCGCTGTCCAGAGGCGCTAGATCATAGCTTTGACGGTCCTTCGCCAGGCGGACCTTGAGCGCCCACACTCCAGTCCGACGCTGCTGGTTGGCGCCGTCGTAGTATAGCACGAGGAGAGTCTCGTCCTCAAGGACGCACACGCCGGGATAGCCGTAGAAGTCGCCGTCGAGCGACAGCGCCTTCCCCTCCTCCGTGACCTTCCACGTCTTCCCGCCGTCGGAGCTCCAGGAGATCGCAAGGTGGCCGAAGCTGGTGAGCGCGCAGACAAGGGTCCCATCCGAGAGGAGCGCGAACCTGGGCGCCTTCACGTTCCCAAAGACCTTGTGGCTCAGGCTCCAATTCCTCCCCTTGTCGTCGGAGTAAAGGATGCCCCCGTCCAGGCGCGTGATCATAATGAGCCTGCCGTCGGGGAGCTCCGCGATGCTCGGCTCGTCGATCTCGCCGCCGTCCGCGCGCTGGACCTTGGAAAGGAGACGCCAGCTCTTTCCGCCGTCGTCGCTCCTGTGGACCGCCCCGAACAGTTTCCCCTCCCATTCGTCCTGACAGTAGGTCGGAAGGAGGAGCGTCCCGTCCGCAAGTTCCACCGGCTTGCTGAAGCATCTCTGGTAGAAACGGGACGGGATCGCCAGCCACGTGATCTCGCTCCACGTGCGGCCGCTGTCCGTGGATCGCGTCACTCCGACCCGCGTGTTCCAGCGCGGGTGTCCCACAGGCGCATCGAGAAGCCCGTACCAGGACGCCTGCTCGCTCACGACTAAGACGACCGTCCCGTCGCGCAATACCGCGATCCCGGGCGGCTCGTCCGAAAGGGCGGTGTCCACGGCGGTGACGGGCGCGGTCCAGCTCCTGCCGGCGTCCCGGGAGCGGATCGAGACGATCCGCCCCCCTCGCGGCGCAACGTGTCCGCGGGGGAAACCGCTCTTCTCCCATCGTGCCAGGACCTCCTCGGGAACCACGTACGGGGTGGCCATCGACACGTGCCAGTATCCGGCGCTTGTGACAAGAAAGATTTCCCCCTCCCGCGTGAGGGCACAGTCCTGCGCCAAGCCGACTTTCCCGCCAAATCCCTCGAATTCCGGCGCGTTGACGTCCCAGCCGATGATCTTACGCCTGAAACCCCTGGTCTTTTCCTGGCTCGGATACATGTCTCGTATCCTGGGATAACTTGTTACTTGGATCCGGCAAGATCACCATTGTGTCCAAAGCGCCTTCCCCGTGCAATGGGGGAAAAAAGAATTCCTTTCCTGAGCTTGCGTTGGGATATAAGTATGGTATCCTATTACTTGGGCAGCCGCGCGGAGGCTGGTATGACACTTGGAATAGCGCGAGAGAAAACAGACAAGCACGAGACGTTGAGGCGGACGCTCCAGCAGGACATCGCCGAAGGCCGCTTCCGCCCGGGGGACCTCTTCTACTCCCAGAATGAGATCGCGGAGCGCTTCGGAGTGAGCCAGACCACCGTCCTGCGCGCGCTTCGGGCGCTTGTGGAAGACGGGTACATCCGGCGCGAGCCCGGCAGAGGCACCTTCGTCAACCGTCCCCGAGAGACTCCCCGGAAGCTCCGCTCCATCCTCGTCGTCGGATACGATCCGCAGGTCTTCCAGAAGACGGACATCGCGGCGGAACCGATGGAGATGCTCTTTGCGCGCGCCGCGCAGGAAGGGATACGGATGCAGTACGTCCATACTCCCGCCGCGGCGAACGGCGAGCTTGCCCTGCCTGATCTCTGCGACTTCGACGGGATCATCTTCAACTACGGCGGCTGGGGTCTCCCCTGGCGGATCGTCCACGAGACCGATGCCGCCATCGTGATCATTCGTCCCGCCGATTTCACCACCGTCGGGCGCTTCGACATCGTCAACCGCGACTACATCGGCGGACCCCGCGCCGTCCTGGAGCACTTCCGGGAGCGCGGCTACCGATCGGTCGGCATCCTCGGCGGGGCGGAGCACTCCCCCACACACCACATCCGAATGGAAGGATCGTTGCGCGGAGCGATCGAGTTCGGTTTCACGATCAAGCCCGAGTGGATCGTCTTGGGTGAATGGAATCCCGAGAAGACGTACCGAGGTTCTCTGGAGCTCCTTCGCAAGGAGGATCGCCCGCGGGCCGTTTTTGCCTTCGGCGACGGGACGGCCGCGCAAGTCATCCGCGCGGCCCACGACTTGGAGCTGCGCGTCCCGCAGGACGTCGCCGTGGCGGGCTTCGACGACCTGGACATCGCGCGGCACCTCTCGCCGGCCCTCACCTGCTACCGCACCGACGCGGCCGAGCTCGCCCGGACGGTATATGAGCTTCTCGAGACGCGCTTGGCGGACCCGGACCTCCCGGCGCGCTACGTCGTCATCCCTGGAGCCGTCGTGGTTCGACAATCGACGTGACGGCTCAAGGAAAGAAGGAATGACCTCACGCAGAGACGCCAAGGACGCGAAGGACGCATCTATGAAAGTGGGCGTGTCAAGGGGGGTGAAGGATTTTTTTCTTAGGGCGGTTTCTTGAGCATGGTCGGTTCGCTCCTCGTGAGGAGGTGAGTTGTGGCTGCGGGACTTCCAGGCCCTCCAGGCATCTATTCGAGGTCTTGCGCCTCACGTGATCATGCGGAGCTGCGGCGCCTCATACAAAGGGAAGGCC
>JAZDKG010000163.1:0-12668 GCA_043803205.1 Planctomycetota bacterium | reverse complement strand
AGGGCCTCGATGGCTTTCTGGGCGTCGGCCTCTTCCATCTCGACGAAGCCGAAGCCACGGGAGCGACCGGTCTCGCGATCGACCATAACACGAGCCGACAGGACGGCACCGTGCGCGCCGAAGATCTCGCGGAGCTGGTCGTCCGTAGCGCCGTAGGGCAGGTTTCCGACGTAAATGTTCTTGCTCACTTCATCACCTCAGTTCTCATGGACATGGACGCTTGATTCGGGCAGGGCACCCAGACACATGGGAGCCCTGCGTCGGGTTTCAGGGACCGACGCCCTAACCAGACAAGCTGCCGGGACACCTCCATTTCTTCGGATCGTATACAGGGGAAAGAGATCGGCCGCAGGACATCCGCACACCGGGACAGTCCGCGAAACGGCCGATTCGATACAGGGAGGCGGGATGAAGGGATTGCGTGACCAAGGTCGATAAGGGGGAGATCGTCGGGGCGGGTTATTTGCTCTGCGCGGTCTTGCTAGCGGGCGAAGCAGGCGAGGAACGGGGCAAAGGCAAAAA
The DNA here is from genome assembly GCA_043803205.1 of Planctomycetota bacterium. Taxonomy (GTDB): domain Bacteria; phylum Planctomycetota; class DG-23; order JAZDKG01; family JAZDKG01; genus JAZDKG01. The sequence goes on along the minus strand of JAZDKG010000163.1, from coordinate 12,146 downwards.
CAGCTTTCGAGCGGTCTCCGGTTCCGTTTACCTCCTAAGGGGCTATTGACGAAAAATACTCTACCTCCAAGGGAGGGGCTGTCAAGAGTTATTCTTGTCTATTTTCGGGAGAAAACGGCGGATTGGGGGAGGAAGGGCGGGGCGCAGGCGCTTCAGGGCGTGAGATGTAAGTCTAAGATACTGTTAGCGTTGCGCCAGGAAATCTTGTCAAGGGCCTCGGGGGAGATGAGGCGTTTTTCGCGAAGCTCGCGGAAGAATGGGACGATGGGGAGGTCCTGGGCGGCGTGGGTGACATCCGTGCCGAAGAGGAGGCGATCCTGGAACTCCTCGAGGAAGCCACAGGCGAAATCCGGGTCGCGGGAGATGGCGTTGTAGCCGCTGCCGGCGGAGAGGTCGCCATAGAGGTTGGGGTAGGCGCGCAGGAGATCGACGACGCGACCCGGGGTGACCTTGCCGGTGGGGTAGCCCTGACGGGAGGAGTCGGTTACGTCAGAGCTGATTTCGGCCCAGAAGGCGGGGGAATGGCCGAGGAGATTGAGTTTGGGGCAGAGCTTAAGGACGTTCTCGAGGCGGGGGAGACCGAGCTCGTCGTAGCATCCGTAGACGCCGCTTGCGACGGGTGCGATGTGGAAGGTGAGGGGGAGGTCGACCTCCTCGACCTGGCGGAAGACGGCGACGTTGGCGGGGTCGTCGAAGGGGAGGGTGGGCATGTATTCGCCGATCCCCTTGAAGCCCACTTCCTTGAAGCGGCGGAGGACGGGACGGAGGTCGCCACGGGCGCAGTTGCGCAACATGCGGGGGTCGACGTTGGCGAAGGGTATGAAACGGTCCGGGCGCTCGGAGCAGATGTCCATGACCTCCTCGGGGGTGACGATGGGGAAGCCCCACTCGGGGGAGATGACGCTGAGGAGGACGGCCTTGTCGATTCGAGCGGCGTCCATGAGGGAGAGGAGCTGGGCTGGGGAGGGGAACTCGCACCAGGGCATGAAGGTGAAGCGCCGGGGGCGGCAGGTGTGGACATGGATGTCGATGAGCATGACGGGGCTCCTTCCGTAGGGAGCATCGTAGTCTGAGGACCGCGAAAAGCAAGGAGGGGGGAAGCGCGAGGCGGGCGCGTCACAGGCGGGCGTTACGGAGGCGCAGGGCGTTGGAGATCACGGAGACGGAAGAGAAGCTCATGGCGGCCGCCGCGATCATGGGGCTCAGGAGAATCCCGAAGAGCGGGTAGAGGACCCCGGCGGCGATCGGCACGCCGAGGGCGTTGTAGACGAAGGCGAAGAACAGGTTTTGCTTGATGTTGCGCATCGTGGCGCGGCTCAGGCGCCGGGCGCGGAAGATGCCCTGGAGGTCGCCTTTGACCAGCGTGACGCCCGCGCTTTCCATCGCCACATCGGCGCCAGTGCCCATGGCGATTCCGACGTGCGCCTGGGCCAGTGCGGGGGCGTCGTTGATGCCGTCGCCCGCCATCGCGACGATGCGGCCCTCGCGCTGCAACTGCTTGACCTTGTCGGCTTTCCGGTCGGGGAGGACGCCAGCGATCACCTCGTCGATGTCGAGGGTCGCGGCGACGGCGTTGGCTGTGACCTCGCCGTCGCCGGTGAGCATGACGAGACGGATGCCGGCCTCGTGGAGTTGGCGGACGGCGTCCGGGGTAGTCGTCTTGATCGGGTCGGCGACGGCCAGCAGCCCCGCGAGCTTGTCGTGGACGGCCACGAACACGACGGTTCGACCTTCACGGGCGAGGTCCTGGGCGCGTCGGGCCCGATCGCCGAGCGTTACGCCGCGGTCGTCCATGAGAGCGCGGTTCCCCAAGGCGACGGGCGCGCCATCGACGACACCGACGACGCCCTTTCCGGTGCTAGCGTGGAAGTCCTTGGCCTCGCCGAGCGTTATCCCGCGCTCCTCGGCCCCTTTGACGATGGCCTGGGCGAGGGGATGTTCGCTCCCGCGCTCGAGGCTAGCGGCCTTGTAGAGCAAATCGTGTTCTGCGACCCCGTCCATGGGCTCGACGGCGACCAGCTTCGGCTTGCCTTCGGTCAGGGTGCCGGTCTTGTCCACCACGAGCGTGTCGACGTGGCGGAGGATCTCGATGGCTTCGGCGGATCTAAAGAGGACGCCCTCCTTGGCGCCCTTGCCGGTGGCGACCATGATGGCGATGGGGGTGGCCAAGCCCAGGGCGCAGGGGCAGGCGATGATGAGGACCGCCACGGCGTTGACCAGGGCGTAGGCCATGCGGGGGGCGGGCCCCCACAAGGACCAAGCGACGAAGGTCAAGACTGCGACGCTTACGACGGCGGGCACGAACCAGGCCGCGACGGCATCGGCGAGTTTCTGGATCGGGGCACGGCTGCGCTGGGCCTCGGCGACCATCTGGACGATCTGGGCGAGCATGGTCTGGGCGCCGACTTTTTCGGCTTTCATGATGAGGGAGCCGTTGCCGTTGACGGTGGCGCCGATGAGGCGGTCGCCGGCGGTCTTCTCGGCGGGGATGGGCTCGCCGGTGACCATCGATTCGTCGACGGAGCTTGCGCCTTCGAGGACGACGCCGTCGACGGGGACTTTTTCGCCGGGGCGCACGCGGAGCCTGTCGCCGGGCTGGACTTCGCTTACGGGGAGGTCTTCCTCGCCGCCGTCGGGGAGGATACGGCGGGCGGTTTTTGGGGCCAAGCCGAGGAGTTCCTTGACGGCCGCTCCGGTCCGGCTGCGGGCCTTGAGTTCCAGCACCTGGCCAAGCAGGACGAGGGTGACGATCACGCCCGCCGCCTCGAAGTAGAGGGCGACCCGGCCGTGCACGTCGCGGAAGGATTCGGGGAAGAGTCCCGGAGCCAGAACGGCCACGAGGCTGTAGAGGTAGGCGACGGCGACGCCGAGGCCGATCAGGGTGAACATGTTCGGGCTCAGGCCGAGGATCGAGCGCCAGGCGCGGACGAAGAAGGGCCAGCCGCCCCAGAGGACGATGGGGGTCGCGAGAGCGAGCTCGAGCCAGTGGCGAACCGCCGGCGAGATCCACTTCTCGAGGGGGAGGCCGAGCATCGGTCCCATCACGAGAACCAGCAGGGGGAGGGTGAGGAAGGCCGCCACGGTGAAGCGCCGAGTCATGTCACGCAGCTCGCCGTCGTCTTCCTCTTCCAGTGACGGGGCAAGGGGTTCGAGGGCCATGCCGCACTTCGGGCACGGTCCCGGCCCGGGCCGGCGGACGTCGGGGTGCATCGGACAGGTGTAGAGCGCGTGAGAAGGGGGGGGAGCGGACGGCTGCGGCTCGGCCTCATGGGGCTTCTCTTTGAGGAGGTACTTTTGCGGCCGGCGCTTGAATTCCTCCAAGCAGCCCGCACTGCAGAAGTAGTAGGGTCGTCCCTCGTGCTGGAGGGCGTGCTCTGCCTCCTCGGAGACAGTCATCCCGCATACAGGATCGCGCAGGGGGGCGGGGGGATGCATGTGGGGCGCTCCAGTAATGCAGGGCGAGAAGAAAGAGTTCTAACGCAAAGGCGCAAAGGGCGCCCGCCTTCGTCCCGCAGCGGCGGGACTGCGGCGGGTAGACTCCGGCGCAAAGTAAGATGAGAGTGTAACGCAGAGACGCACCTATGAAAGTGGGCTGTCAAGGGGTCGAAGGATTTTTTCTTAAGGGGGTTTCTTGAGCATGGTCGGGTCGCTGCTGCTGAGGGAGTTGGCTGTGGCGGCAGGACTTCCAGTCCCTCGAGGCATCTATTCGAGCCGAGATACACTTCCATGGGCTGTACCTGCTGTCTTGAAGTTTGGGGCGCACCCTGCGACCCCGTGGTTGGCGGTCTTGCCTCAAACCGCTTTGGAGGACAGCCCACTTTCACAATTACAGAAGGGCTCTTATTGAGATTGAAATCGTGCCTCGCCCTTGCAGACTCTTTGTCAACGTCCCGCGATGGTTAAGGAGTAGTGTTATGGCTATCTGCCGCGTCGCAACTGCTTTAGCGGTTCTTTGTCTTTCAGCAGGTCTATACGGGGACACAGAGGAGTTCGAGTACAAGGTTCCAGGAGTGTTATGGCGGCAGTCATTCGGCAGGGATCCAAACTTGAGACACTGGGCGGGGAACCTGGAGAGGACCGTGGAGGTTCAAGAAATCACCGTCGAGGATGATCGCAGGACAGAGCACCTGGTGATCGGCTATGGCCCGCAGGGCCGCGACATGGGATATGACTACTGGCGGGTCAAGGACTTCCCTGTCACACAGCTTGCTCCCGGCCGAAGCTTCGGGATACGGGCCCGGGTCAAGTCCGGCCATCCGGTGCAGCTAATCGTCTCTTACGGTGTCCAGGGGACAACGTGGAGCGGCGTAATGAAGGGGGAGACCTCCAGGGGAAGCGGTCAGTGGGAGACCATCGAGCTTGTGAACATAGCGGAGCAGGCGCGAGCCAGCGTGGAAAGAGTAATCCGCGAACGCCGCGACCCGGAGCTCATCACAGAGGGCGACCAGAAGGAGCCCTGCATTCTGAAGCAGGTGGGATTTGACTTTGTCCACGGATACAAGTTCGGCAAGACCGGCGAGAAGGCTCAGATCTTCGTGGATGACGTGGTGCTGTATGATGAGGACCTATACCGCGGCGACGAGGACGTCGAGGGCCTTCCATACCGCCTTGCATGGGCTGTTCGAGCCTCCAGGCGACTCGAAATCGACGGCCGCTTCTCGCAGGACGAGGAATGGACAAGCGCACCCGCTCTGGATGGATTTTCCCTTCCGGGTGACGGCCCGCAGGAGGTGCCAACCGAAGGCAGGCTCCTCTACGATGACGAGGCCCTCTACATCGGCATGCGGTGTCAGGAGTCGCCGGGAAAGAAACTCAAGGCTGAATGCACCATGCGTGACGGAAACCTCTTCCGCGACGATTCAGTCGAGGTTTTCCTTGCCCCACCGTCAAGTAACGCTTTTGAAGGCGTGGATGTAAGATCGCGCTACTTCCACATTGCGGTCAACGCGCGAGGCGCGCGCTACGACGCCATCGCGAAGGACCGGGCAGCCTGGAATGCGGACTGGACCGCAGCGACATTTAGGAGCGAGGGAGAATGGCAGGCCGAGATCGCTCTTCCTTTCCGGGTGCTGGGCGCACGACCGGCAGAGGGGCAGGTCTGGAGATTCAATCTTTGTCGCGACAGGACTGATCCTTTCCAGTATAGCTCCTGGGCGCCGCTTCCGGGCGGCTTCCACGATACCGCCCGTTTCGGGTACCTGGTGTTCGCGACGGAGAAGTCACTGTCCGGCGATGTGTTGCGGTCGATGGTCCTGCGGCAGGAGCTCCGCAACAAGCTTCAACTATCTCGTGAGGAACTCGAGAACGCGCGCGCCGAGGCGGCGCGTCTCCTGCAAGCGCCCGAGACATCGAAACCTCTCGAGCGGGTAAGGAGGCAACTGGAGAAGGACGCCGCAGCCGTAGATAAGCTCGAAAACGAAGTGGAGAACGCTTCAGCGGAGGAGCTGATGCGCGCGTTTGCCGGTCTCCGCGAAAGGACGGAACTTCTGCTCGTCAGTGCTGAGGTGACGCGCTTCAATACGGAGGTCTGCCACTTCTGGCGCGACGCACCGCCGGAATGGCCGTTCCTGGTCTTGACGGGGCCGGCAATGACGAACGAGCAAGTCGTCCCCGGAAAGTCGCTTCCGCAGTCTTACCACGTCGCGAAATCGCTCAGCGCCAGCGCCTGCCGGGGGGAGTACGAGCCACTGACGTTTTCCGTGTGCGCTACGGAAGACCTGCAAAGCGTCGAGATCGAGATAGACGACCTGCGGGCGGATACGGGAGAAGTTCTTGGCGCAGCGACTGTCGACGTCCGTGTTGTCAAGTGCTGGTATCAGGCGGGTCGCGGTGAGGATCTAAGTGCTACGGGTATGGATCGGTTTCTCGTGCCGGAGCTTCTCCTCAAGGACGAGCGTCTGGTCGTGGTGGATCGCCCAGGCAAAAGAAACCTGCTGCGCGCGGCCGAGGGCCTGGTGGACATCTCGGACCCGGAAGGAGATCTCTCCGCGATAGGGCCGAAGGACACGGAAACCCTCCAGGCCTTTGACGTCGCCGCGCCGGAAATCATCAAGCAGGTGTGGCTCACGATCCACGTTCCTGATGACGCGATGCCCGGAACCTACCGTGGCAACGTCCACATTCGACCGCGCAATACGGCGGAGGTTAGTGTGCCTCTATCCGTCGAGGTGCTCCCATTCAACCTGGAACCGTCGATGCTCGAGTACTCGATCTACTATCGCGGCTGCCTTAAGGCGCACGGGAGGGGGTCGATCAGTTCGGAGGTGAAGTCGCCGGCGCAATTTCTAGCCGAAATGAAAAACATGCTGGCGCACGGCGTGGACAATCCCGCTATCTATCGGCAAGGACGCGCCACGGGTCTGGTAGAGGTTGAGTGGGTGGAGAGAGCATTGGCGCTTCGGGAGGAGGCCGGGCTGCCCAAGAGGTCGCTTTATACACTGTGGGCGATCGCAAACAACATAATCAACTCGGACGCGGAAGAGGCGTACATGAAGAAAAGGGTCGCGCGATGGGTCCAGTTCGCCAAGGAGAACGGATACGGTGACGTCTACTTCTACGGGATAGACGAGGCGGAGGGGGATCGGTTGGCCTCGGAGCGGCGGACCTTTAAGGCGGTCCACGAGGCGGGCGGCAAAGTATTCGTCGCGGTCCATAAAGGCTTTTTTCCTCTCGTGGGCGATCTCCTGGACCTTCCCGTCCATAGGCTCGATCCCGAGACGGCAAAGAACGTGCACGGCGCCGGTCACCGGATCTACTGCTACGGCAGCCCGCACGTTGGTCGCGAGGAGCCGCTCACTTTCCGGCGGAACTACGGCCTGGTGCTCTGGAAAACCGGCTATGACGGTGCCATGAGTTTCGCCTATCAGAGCGCCTGCGGCCATATCTGGAACGACTTCGACAACCCGAAGGAGCGTGACATCGTATTCGCGTATCCGACGGTTGACGGCGTCATCGACACGGTCCAGTGGGAAGGTTTCCGTGAGGGCGTTGACGATGTACGGTACGTCTCGACGCTTCTAGCGGCCATCGAAAGGGCGAAAGACGATCCCGCGAAGCGCGCCAGGGCGATCGCCGCCGAGAAGTGGCTTGACGAGATGGAGATGCCGATCCCGGACGACTTCTATGAGAAGCACAACTGGCCTGCCGGCAACGAGGCCGAAGGCGTCCTGGATGAGACACGACGGGAAATCACAGACTGGATTTGTGAACTGGTGAAGTAGCGTGCGGTAGGAGGGAGGAACCGCATCGCCGCGTCAGTCCTACCGCATGAGAACGCAGTGACGTAATGGCAACGGTGCACGGGCAACAAGAAACGGGATCAGAGCGGAGGTCCGCTCAAGAACTGACTCCAAGCGAGGTTGCCGACGTTTCCGGGAAAAAATAGTGAAAAGGGAGACTGTAGCATACATACCGGCATCTCCATATTCGGCTTCTCGCGCTATGGAGTGGGGCCGTTGTCTGTAATCGTCCTTGCATCTGTGCATCGCGCTGCATGTCGACTGCGATGCGTTGGCTGATGTGTTGGGCGATGCGGACGCGATAGATGCTCTTCTGCATTTTGCGGTGTCGCCGGTTGCCGCGTTCGACCGCATTGGACGTTGAGGGCAAAAGGGGATCATCTAGAAAGGTCAGCGCCTTTTCGATGTTGGGGGTGAAGGGTTTCCTGAGCGAAGGGCGCAAGGGGGGGGAGAAAAGAAGCAACGCAGACGCAGAGAGGGGATCAGCGTCTGTAGAGGCCGACGAGCTCGGCGGAGGCGCGCACGTGGCCGGACATCGCTTTTTCGAGGTCTCTCTTGGAGGCGCCCGGGGGGAGGTTGAGCGTTGCGTCGAGGGCGTAGAGCTTGAAGAAGTAGCGATGGGGTTTGCCGCGGGGAGGCGCGGGGCCGCCATAGCCGAGCTTGCCGAAATCGTTTTTCCCCTGCACCGCGCCCGACTCGAGCGTCCTGGTCGTGGGGACGCCGTCGGGGAGAGAGCGGACATCGGCGGAGATGTTCCAGATGACCCAGTGGACCCAGGTGCCCATGGGCGCGTCGGGGTCGTCGCAGATGAGGGCGAAGGAGCGCACGTCGGCGGGGGGATCGGACCAGGAGAGGGGAGGGGAGAGGTTGGGGCCGTCGCCGGTGTACTTCTGAGGGATGAACTCCTGTGCCTTGAAGGTGGAGGAGGAGAAGTTCATAGCCATGAGCGGTCCTCCTTGCGGGGACAGGGGAGCCGGGGCGGAGCCGGGCTCCGGGTTACAGCCGATGAGGAAGAAGAGCAGAACGAAAGGCAGAAGGCGAGGGGTAAACAACGCTGCTTCCTTTCCCGGTTTCGCACAAGTGAAGTATAACACGGATTCCGCAAGCGGGAAAGGCGCGGGAGCGAGGAGCAGGGGCAGGCGCATCGAGCCTGGCTTCGTTAGAGCCCGTTAGAGTTGGAGTACTCGTTTGACCTTGTCGGGGTCGAGGCGGTAGACGGCGCCCTTGCCCTCGTAGAAGCCGTGATTGCGGATCATATGGACAAGGAGGGGCGTCCAGGTGAGGGTATCGCCGGTCGCGAGGTTGGTCAGGCGGATCTCGCCTTTGCGAAAGCGCTGGAGATCGCCGAAGGGGGAGCGGACGTAACCGCGGGCCTCGTCGGCGACGACCTCGAAGTCCGCCTCGCGCATGGGGGTGCCGTAGCCGGCGAGGGCGAGATGCGTGAAGTGGGCGAGGCGCTCGGCGATCCGCTCGTGGGTGAGGCCGAGGCGTCGGATGGCGGCGTCGTCTGCGGCGAGGATCTCTTCGAGGGGGCGCGCGTCGTCGCCGAGGAAGCCGCGCAGGGAGATGACGCCGGGCTTCATGCGTTTCTCTACATCGCGGAGGAAGTCGGAGGGTTCCATGGGAGACTCCTCAGGCGAACTTGTCAAAGAAGATGCGGTCGTCGGTGATGCCTTTTTCGTGGAGGACGCGGATGGAGGCGTCGATCATGCCGGGGCTGCCGCAGAGGTAAGCTTCGGCGGAGGAGGGGCCGGGGACTTGACGGGAGAGGACGTCGGTGATGAGACCGGTTTCGCCGTCCCAGTTGTCTTGGGGGGCCTTGCGGGAGAGGGCGGGGATGAAGGTGAGGTTGGGGAGCTTCTTCTGGATGTCGAGAAGCACGTCGCGGTAGAAGAGGTCGCGGAGCTCGAGGACGCCGAAGAAGAGGGTGACCTTGCGCGGGGAGTTCGCTTGGGCCATGTCGTCGAGGATGGACTTGATGGGGGCGATGCCGGTGGAGCCGGCGATCATGACCACGTCGGCGTCGGTGGGGCGGAGGGTGAACTCGCCGTAGGGGCCGTTGATGCGCAGGGGGTCGCCCTCGCGGAGGTGGTCGAAGAGGAAGGTGGTGGCGATGCCCTGGGGGACGCGGCGGATGAGGAACTCGAGGGCGGCCTTGGCGCCGGGGGGGGAGGACATGGAGTAGGCGCGATAGACGGGCTCGGGGGAGTCGCCGTAGGGGGGGATGACGAAGTTGACATACTGTCCGGCGCGGAAGGGGATCTCGTGGGGATCGACGAGGACGAGGCGGAACTCGCGGACGTCGTAGGTGAGGTCGCGGACGCGCTCGACGCGGGTCTGGTATTCGCGGAGGGAGAGGATCTCCTCGGGGATCCGGAGCTCCATGTCTGAGCGGACGCGGATGCAGCAGCTGAGGCGGACGTTGTCGGCGCGCTCTTCGGGGGAGAGGTAGGGCACTTCGGTGGGGAGGACCGGGCCGCCGCCCGAGAGGACCTGACCTTGCAGTAGCCGCAGGTGCCGCGGCCGCCGCAGGCGCTGGGGATGAAGAGCTGATTGTCGGTGAGGATGGAGAGGAGCTTGGGACCGCCCCCGACGTGGAGCTCTTTCTGGCGGTTGATGAGGATCCGGCAGGGGCCGAAGTTCATGAGGTAGCGGTTGGCGATGAGGAGGAGCAGGGCGAGGACGGAGGTGAGGAGCACCAGGGTGAGGACGGCTTTAAGGAGAGGCAGGAGGAGTTCCATAGGCTCTTACTCGATCGGGATCATTCCGGTGAAGCCGGTGAAGGCCATGGCCATGATGCCGGTGATGACGAAGGCAAGCGCGGGGCCGAAGAGGGCATCGGGGACGACGCCGGGTTTGATTTTACGGCGGATGCCGGCAAGCGCGAGGATGGCGAGGGTCCAGCCGAGGCCGCTGCCGGCGCCGTAGGCGACGCTGCGCCAGAAGTCGTAGGCGCGGACAAGCATGAAGAGGTTGGCGCCGAAGATGGCGCAGTTGACGGTGATGAGGGGGAGGAAGATGCCGAGGGCGTAGTAGAGGGTGGGGCTCACGCGGTCGATGACCATCTCGACGAGCTGGACGAAGGCGGCGATGACGACGATGAAGGCGATGAAGCGGAGGTATTCGAGGCCGAGGGGGACGAGGAGGTAGTAGTAGACGAGGTAGTTGAGGGCGTTGGTGGCGGTCATGACGAAGGTGACGGCGAGGCCGAGGCCGGCGGCGGCTTTGAGCTCCTTGCTCACGGAGATGAAGGAGCACATGCCGAGGAAGTTAGCCAACAGAATGTTGCTCGTAAAGATGGAGGCGAAGAAGATCACAAAGGGACTGAGGAGGTGGGACTGCAAGGGATGTCTCCTTCAGGGCTTCTTGGGTTCGGGAAGACGCTGGATGGAGCGGGCGAGCCAGATGTAGAGGCCGAGCATGAAGAAGGCGCCGGAGGGCATGACCATGATGGTCCAGGCGGTCCAGCCTCTTCCGAGGAGGTCATGGCCGGCGAAGGTGCCGAAGCCGAGGAGCTCGCGGGGGACGGCGATGGCGATGAGCAGAAGTGAGTAGCCGAGGCCGCTTCCGAGCGCGTCGAAGAGGGAGGCCTTGACGGTATTCCGGCCGGCGAAGGCTTCGCAGCGTCCCATGATGATGCAGTTGGTGAGGATGAGGCCGACATAGGGGCCGAGGGCCTTGGAGACGAGGGGGGCGTAGGCCTTCAGCGCCACGTCGACGAGGATGGTGTAGGAAGCGATGATGAGGGTCTGGACCATCATGCGGATGCGCTGGGGGGTGTAGGCGCGCAGGGCGGAGACGGTGACGGAGGACATGACGGCGACGAAAGTGAGTCCGGCGCACATGAAGAGGGTGTTGATGAGGAGGTTGGTGGCGGCGAGGGTGCTGCAAATGCCGAGGATCTGGCGGAAGATGGGGTTCTCGTACCAGAGGGCGGTGAGGAAGGCGTTTCGGGGGGGACGGGGAGGGGGGCTCACCGGGGTGCTCCTTTCGCGCGGGAGTCGGCGGGTTTGAGGGCGTTGGAGGCGAGGGCGTTGCGGATGCGGTCGATGTCGTCGTTGAGGAAGACGTTGAGGCCGAAGCTGGTGCGGGTGGCGCCCGTGATGGCGTGGACGGTGTGGTCATCCACGGGGGCGCCTTCGGACACGAAGCGCAAGTAGAGACCTTCACGGGCCTGGGAGATGTCCTTTCCGCGGAACTGGCGGATGAAGGAGAGATCCTCGATGCGTGCGCCGAGGCCCGGGGTCTCGCTGTGTTTGGTGAAGGCTATGCCGACGACGGAGTTTCCGTCGGGGGAGACGCCGAGGTAGCCGTAGATTGGGCCCCAGAAGCCGGCGCCCTCGATGGGGAAGGCGTAGGCGAGGACCTTGCCGTCGGGGGAGATGGAGGCGTAGACGGATCGGGGGTTGTCGGGCCAGGAGAACTCGGCGACTTTGTCGGAGAAGATCTTGTCGACGGCGTGGGCGGAGACATCTGCGGTGTCGATGAGGTCAAGGGAGAGGAGGATCTGGCGGCGGATGAAGAGCTTTTCGTTGAGGGCGGTGCGGTCGGCGGAGACGACTTGGAGGACGCTCACGCCGGCGGTGAAGAGCGCCGTCAGGACGGCCATATAAACGATGGTGAAGAGGGGGGATTTCAGGAGCCGGTCTCCTTTTTCGGCTCGGGGGGACGTTTGCGCGCGCCCGCGAGATCGAGGAGGGGGGAGAAGGTGTTCATGAGGAGGACGGCGAACATGACGCCGCCGGCGAAGATGGAGAAGCTGCGCAGGATGACGGTGAGGACGCCGACGCCGACGGAGGAGATCCATTGTCCGAGGCGGGTGCGCGCGGCGCTGACGGGGTCGGTGACCATGTAGACGGCGGCGAAGAGGAGTCCGCCCGCGCCGAGGGTGAAGACGGGGTCGGGGAC
>JAZDKG010000162.1:0-3212 GCA_043803205.1 Planctomycetota bacterium | reverse complement strand
TAGTGCTGGACGGCGTCCCGCTCCCGCTCCACCTCGTACTCCACCTGCTCCGGCTTCACGGACGTCGTCTGCGTGATCTTCACCGTCGTCTTCGCGCTCGCCGGCGTAAACCCCAAAACGTCCTGCCCCAGGATCGCCCCCTCCGACATCGTCTGCGCCGGCGCCGTCGTCCACGGGATCTCCGTCGCGTTCTCGAGCCTCAGGCTGTGCCACACGACCTCCTCGGGCTCCTCCCGCTCCTCCCGCTGCCTGTACATGTCCTGCTCGTTCACGAAATCGCCGATCTGCCACTGGTAGATGTGCTCATACGGCACCTTCTTCGTGAAGAGCCCGACGTACGCCACGCCCCCCTTCGCTAGCGAGAGGTCCTTCACCGGATAGTAGAAGAGGTCCTCGTGAACCGCCGGCGCCTCCCCCGCGCCATATTCGGGCATCGACACCCTCGACATCCCCATCCCCTCGTACATCGCGACGTTCTGCGTGACGACCGACCCCCGCCTTCTCCCCTCCGTCCGCCCCTGCGTGAGACTGTTGAGGAACCCCGCTAGGTTCTCCTTGAGCGCGATCGGGCTCACTACGTCCGCGAACTTGAGGTTCGGAAACCCCGTCACAAGCTCCACCTCTACCCCTTCGAAATCCTCCACTTCGTTGATGATGAGCGCCTGCGCGCTGATCGCCGCGTTCTTCGCGTCCGTGACGTCGATGAGATAGCTCGGCGCCCACGACACCCCCTTCGCAAGATAGCTCACCTCAAGCGCCCCCGCCCCGCCCGCGACCCTCATCTCGAGCGCCGCCTCCTTCCCCGCGACCGCACGCGTCCTCGCGGGCGGCCCGCCTAAGAAATCCACCGCTTTGATCTCCCGCAACGGAACGGCCGTCACAACGTCCTTGCCCTCGTCCAAAAGCACCCATTCCCCCTGAGGCATCCCCCTGGGCTCGTCAACTACCCCTCGCCCGCCTCGGTACGGATCGTCCTCGGCTCTCACGCGATCAGGCGCCACCGCAAGCACCTTTCCACTGAAGCGCCTCTCAAGATCGGTGCTTAGAGTGACTTCCCGTCCCACATTGGCCGCTAGCATTTCCTTGATGGTGACCGCCTCGATCTCCCGGCTCGCCTCTCGCATGACCGCCGACAATCCCTCGACCTTCGCCTCCGCTGGATACGTCACCCAGAACGTCCCGTGCGCCGGCACGGGGAGAGGCGTCACCCGATACACCCCCGCCTTCGCGGGCATCTCCCCCTCCCGCACCAAGAGCCCCAACCCGTTCTTGAAGAGCGCCGCTCTCGCAAGCTTCGTCGCTAGCTCCCCCGCCTCTTCCGCGGACGCCCACCCCGCCCATCCCAACAACACAGCCGCTAAACACGCCCCCACAACTTTACGCATGGCCGGATCTCCTAACTGAATGGCTTCCCGTGACACGCTCGCGCGCCGACCGTCCGCGGGCGCGCTTTCCCCCCGCAAGTGTCTCCGCCCCCCTTGCATGCTCGACGTCAGCTCTCGGCCCCGTCGGCCTCTTCCGGGAACAGCTTCTGATCGCCATGCTTCCTCAGAATCCGAATGACAAGATCGCAGCGCAGGAGACACACCCCCGCTAGCGCGATGCCCAATATCGGCTCCACCGCCCGACCAAGCTGAAAATGCAGCCTCATCTGCTCAGCGCGGTACGCATACGCCTCCAGGAGAAGCTTCCCGAGCAGCGGGACCATCGAGAGCGCGACGTAGAGACCGACGAGAACGATTCCCATGCGCAGGTACATCTCGGGACAACGAGAAGCCTCCCCCGCCGGCTCGTCGCGCAGCTTCAGCCGGTCTGCGATCCAACCGGCCCTCAGCACCAGAAAAACACAAAGCACGAGGCCGATAAACTGACGCAAGCCGAAAGCGAGTATGTTCCAGAAGGCATATTCGCTACCGGTGCTCGGCAATGCGGCGATTGCCGCCAAAGCAATCGGCAATTCGCGGATGACCTCATACAGGACAAAAACGCCCAGAAGCGTCGCTCCAACGACAAACGTAGCACGCATCCCTCTTTCCCTCCAAGAGCCGCCGTTCAACTATCCCGCCGCCCCTTCGCCCCCGGCCTCCTTTGCATCGTAGCATCGCGGCGGACGGCTGGAAAGCGGCAAACCGGCACGGGCTGGACGCGCCTTACCTCTCGGCGCGTCTCACAAAATACTCCATCATCTTGCCCACGCCCTCGAAGCCCCGCGCGGTCGCAAACACGTGGTCGGTTTCGTAGACGCCCCCCGTGTAGTCCGCGCCAGCGGCGACTAAGAACCCCGCGATCCCCGGGTCCCCCGTCACCCGGCGGCGCTTGAGCATCCCCGCCTGCGCTAACACCAGAGGCGCGTTAGACGTCGCCGCAAACGCGCATCCCTCCTCCGCCCGCTTGTGCAGGAACGCGTGCGTGTTCGCGTCGTTGACATACTGCCCTGCGCCCGGTCCGCCCACGATGATGATCCCGTCCCACTCGTATGTCTCATCCATCGCCTTCGCAAGGAGCATGTCGGGCCCTCGGCCCGGGCCCTCGCCACTCGTGCCGGGGATCGCCGCGTCCGAGGTGGACACAACGGTAACGATGGCGTCCGCGCGCTCGAGCGCTTCCCCGATCGCGCTATACTCCTCGTAAACGCAGCCATTCTCCCCGCACAGGACCATGATGTTCGCGTCCCACAGGGGACCGGGCTCCCGGCGGTGGATCGCGCGCCACTGGGTCTTCCGCGCCTCGCGGAACGCCATTCCGAACACGGGGAGGAGCAGCCCGACCAAGGCTCCGATGATGACGATCACAACCATGAGCTCGACGAGCGAAAAGCCTCTCCGCCTGCGGGTGCTTCGCCTCATGGCCTCCCCCTTTGTCGTGGTTTCCCTTCGCCGAATTCTATTATGGACGCGGGCCGCGACAAGCGAAAGACGCACGCGCTCTGGCAATTCCGCGCCAACGCCCGTATCTTGAGCTTTACCGCATCGACTGGACAGGAACAAAATCACGAGGAGGGTAGAGCGATGGCAAAGGGCAAGCCGCGTCGAGTCAAGAAGGAGTCGCCCCCCAAAGACCCCTGGCAGCTCTTCCTCTCGCAGTACCCCCAGATCGCCGCCGCCGTCTCAGGCTCCATCGAGAAGATCATGTCCCTCGCGCCCCTCGACGAGAAAACCAAGCAGCTCGTCTACATCGCCGCCCAGACCGCTAGCTGCTATCCCTTAGCCGTG
>JAZDKG010000161.1:0-4474 GCA_043803205.1 Planctomycetota bacterium | reverse complement strand
GCATATCGCCCCGAGAGCGCATTTGTGCTCAGGGGCGTGGTCGTGCAGGGGGAGGAAGCGATCGCGCTCGTGGAGGATACGCGCAGCGGCGTGACGTCCAGGGCCCGGGTCGGCGACTCCGTAGCCGATGGGCGGATCTCGGGGATCACGTTGGATGCAATCGTGTATGAGAAGGACGGCCAATCCGCCGAGATCGCGCTCGGGCGACGCCTGGGAGAAGCGCCGTCGACGCAACCGTCGGTCGAGGGGTCGGGCGGCGAGGCCCTTGCCGGTTCCGAGCCGGCTCGTGAGTCGACTGGTTCATCGGGCACCACGGGCGAGGGCGCGCTTTCTATCCTGGAGCGCCTGCGCCAGCGACGTCTGAAGGAGTTGGAAAAGCCATGAATCATCCATGTGTCTGCGGAAACGGTCACGGCTGGGCTGGGGGGCGAGCCGCGTTACAGGCGATCCTCGTGCTGGCGCTGGTCGCCGGAACGGCGCTTGCCCAGGAAGAGCCCGCGACGGCGCCGGCGAGCGCGCCGGCGAGCGCCCCGGCCAGCGCGCCTGCCGGGATCATGCTCAACTTCAAGGACGCCTCGCTGGACGCGGTGCTGGATTACCTCTCGGAGACCGCCGGCTTCGTTGTGGTTAAGGACGTCGTCGTGGAAGGCCGCGTCACCATCGTGAGCAAGCAGCCCCTCGACGCCGAAGAGACCGTGGGGGTCCTCAACACGGTGCTCAAGGACAAGGGGTACGCGGCTATCCAGACCGGCAGGACGCTCAAGATCGTGGCGTTGAGCGACGCAAAGCGCGCGAACGTGCCCGTGAGGTCGGGGAGCGATCCCTCACTCATCGAGCCCAGCGACCGCCTCATCACGCAGGTCATCCCCCTTCGGTTCGTGGACGCGGCGAAGCTCAAGCAGGATATCGCCACGCTCATCCCGTCGTATGCGGATCTGTCGGCGAACGCGGGGAGCAACGCGCTGATCCTGACGGACACGGAGGCGAACGTTCGGCGCATCGTCGAAATCGTGCGGGTCCTCGACACGCACCTGGCGGACGTGGCCGAGGTCAAGGTCTTCCCGCTGCGATACGCGAACGCGACGAACGCGGCGCGTCTCGTCAACGAGATCTTCAAGGAGGAGACGCCCACGCAGCAACAGATGGCCGGGCCGATGGCGGCGGCGTTCCGTCGCTTTGTCCCGCCGCAGCAGGGGCAAGCGCCCACGGAAGCGGACCAGGGGCGCAGGTCGCAGAAGGTCACCGCGGCGGCCGACGATCGCACGAACACGCTTGTGGTGAGCGGTCCGCCGGACCTCCTGAAGGTCGTGGAGGGGGTGGTGAAGGAACTGGACGCCAATCCCACGGCGGAGCAGGCCGTGTTCATCTATGGGCTCAAGAACTCCAGCGCCGCCAATCTCGAGACGGTGCTCAATCAGCTCTTCGCCGAGACGCAGACGAGAACGGCGCAGACGACGGCTCAGGCGCGTGGGGCTGCGGCGGCGGCACAGGCGCGCGCGCAGGCGGCGGCCGGCGGCAGGGGTCAGCAGCAGCTTTCCTCGAGCGCCCAGCAGACGGCCACCGACCTGGCGGGTCAGGTCTACGCGGTGGCGGACAAGGATACGAACTCGCTTATGGTGATGACGGCCACCAAGAACTTCGATCGCGTCCGCGAGATCATCGAGGAGCTCGACCGCCCCGTGCCGCAGGTCCTGATCAAGGTGCTCATCGCGGAGGTGACGCACTCCAACAAGATCGACATGGGCACGGAGTTCTCGGCGCTCAACCTGCCGAGCGCCACCACCGAGACCTCGGTCTTCAGCGATTTCGGCGTCGCCGCGCAGTCGGGCGGCCTCATCTACAGGCTGGTCGAGCCGGACGTGACGGCGGCGCTGCGGGCCCTCGAAAAGGTCGGGAAGCTCGACGTGCTGTCGCGTCCCTACATCCTGACCAGCGATAACCAGGCGGCCAACATCACCGTCGGACAACAAGTCCCCTTCGTCACCAACACGCGGACGACGGAAACGGGCCAGACGCTGAACACCATCACGTATGAGGACATCGGGATCATCCTCGACGTCACGCCCCACATCAATCCCGACGGCCTGGTGATCATGGACATCGTTCCCACGATCTCGTCGCTGACCGGGGACACCGTGCCCATCTCCGAAACGTTGGACGCGCCGGTTTTCGCCAAGCGGTCGGCGAAGAGCCGGGTTGCGATCCACGACGGGCAGACGATCGTGATCGGGGGCCTGATGGAGGACAAGAAGACCGACACCATCAAGAAGGTGCCGTTCCTGGGAGACATCCCGCTCCTGGGGCTCTTGTTCCGCCGGACGGAGACGGAGACGACGAAGACGGAGCTCTTGATCTTTCTTACGCCCCACGTGGCGCCGGAAGCGGCGGCCCTCACGACCATGTCGCAGGACGAAATGGGGGGAACGGAGATCGTTCCCGAGGCGGTGGCGCCCGGCACCTTCCAGAAGCATATGGAAGGACTGAAGCGAGGAGCGCCGTGAGGCGTACAGAGCCTTAGGCTCTTCCGCCGGCCGGCCCTGGAGAAAGCGGGGTGGGAACTGCGCTCCACTTTCCTTCCCTCTCTCATTCGGTTAGAATGGAAGTGTGGGTGGCGGTCTTGCACTGAGGGAGCGATCGAGATGCAAAGACAGTTCAGCGTGGTAATTGAGCGGGACGCTCAAGGATATTATGTGGCAACCGTCCCGGAGCTTCGGGGATGTCACACCCAAGCCAAGAGCCTGGACACCCTTATGAAGCGGGTGCGCGAGGCGATCGACCTCTGTCTTGAAGTCGAAGGCTCCGACGAGGGCTCCAACGAGTTCGTAGGTGTGCAGCGAATCACGGTGAAGTCGTGACCAGGCTTCCTAGGCTCCGCGGCGCCGACCTGCTCGCCGCCCTCCACAAGGCCGGTTTCCGGACCTTGCGAGTGCGCGGGAGTCATCATTTCCTGAAACATCCGGACTGACGCGTGACCGTCGTGCCCATCCACAGCCGGGAGCACATCGGTCCCGGCCTCCTCGCCAAGATCCTCAATGACTGCGAGCTGACGCGAGAAGCGTTCCGCGACCTTCTGTAGCCCTGCCGGCTATCAGTTTTCGTGCTAGTCCCTTCCTCCCCCCGGTTGTTTGAGCATTTGCGGCGCGGGAATGCCCTTGAAATCGGCGGGCGGATCGGGATAATGCTTATCGACGTCCCGTGATGGACGCAGGGAGGGGTCAATCCGGGAAATGTCGGCTCCGCTGCGGTTGGGCGTCCCGTCCGGGCGCCGGATCCATGCGGGCATCATAGGGACGCGACAGGAAAGGATTGCGATTGAGCGACTCAAGCGAACAGGCGACCTTCAGCGAGTACGGTTTCGACGAGCACGTTCTAAAGGACATCCGGGAAGCCGGTTTCGAGACCCCCACCCCCGTTCAGGCGGCGTTCATTCCCCTCGTCCTGGAGGGAAAGGACGTCATCGGATCGTCGCAGACGGGAACGGGCAAGACCGCCGCCTTCGCCTTGCCCATTATCCACCGCCATGCGCGGCGGATGGAGATGACCACCCTTGTGATCGCCCCCACCCGCGAGCTCGCGCAGCAGATCGCCGTCATGTTCAACCAACTGGGGAAATCCAGCGGGATCCGCGTGGCCGTGACCGTGGGCGGCATCCCGATGGATCACGACTACAAGGCGCTGAGCTCCTGGCCCAATATTCTCGTCGCCACGCCGGGCCGGCTCATCGATCACATCCGGTCGCGCGCGGTGGTCCTCACGGACGTCGAGACCCTCGTGGTCGACGAGGCGGACCGCATGCACGACATGGGGTTCATCCCGCAGGTCCAGCGGATCATCGCGGAACTGCCCCAGGAGCGGCAGACGCTGATGCTCACGGCCACCATGCCGGAGGACGTCGAGCAAATCGCCCGCCGACACATGCGCAATCCCGTCCGCGTCCAGATCGGCCGGCGGGCGGCTCCCGCCGCCCGGGCGAAGCAGGAATTGTTCCATGTGAACGAGGACAACAAGACCGCGCTTCTGCTGGCGCTCTTGAAGGAGACGAGCGGTCGCGTCCTCATCTTTGTGCGGACCAAGCGCGGCGTCAATCGCTTAGGGAAGATCCTGGCGGCGCGCCTGCGTCAAGTCACCCATATTCACTCGGGGCGCCTCCAGAGCGAGCGCGATGACGCGATCGCGGGCTTCCGCGACAAGAAGTACCGGATCCTCGTTGCCACTGACGTCGCGGCGCGGGGGCTCGACATCGCGGACATAGAGCACGTCATCAACTACGATCTTCCGCAGGTCCCCGAGGACTACGTGCATCGCATCGGTAGGACCGCCCGTGTGGCGGCCAGCGGCCGGGCCACGAGCTTCGTCACCCGGGCCGACCGCCATCACCTTGCCAGGCTCCAGCGTCTCCTGGGTGAAGAGCTTCCTCTGCGGCCGTGGCCCGATGGCGGCGAGAGAAAGCGGCAGCCGTCGAAGCGGTAGGGGG
>JAZDKG010000160.1:0-25777 GCA_043803205.1 Planctomycetota bacterium | reverse complement strand
GCGGCGTCAATGAAACCGGCCGACGTGACGCAGACCGGACAGCCCGGACCCGAGACAAGCTTCACATTGGCGGGGAGAAGCTGACGCAGCGCGTGCCGCGCGATCGCCATCGTATGCGTGCCGCAGACCTCCATGATCCGGACGGTGCGCGGCGCAAGGGCGCGACCGAGGTCATCAATCGTCCGACGCAGCCTGCGTGACTTCTCCATCATCGGCAAGCATCTTCTCCAGCCGGCCCAAGGCCTCCAGGGTTTCCTCCGCCTCATCGCGCGAGAGCCTCGTTATCGCAAAGCCCGCGTGGACGAGGACGTAGTCCCCGAGCACGGGGCGATCGAGCAAGCTCACGTTCACGCGTCGACGGTTGCCCGCGAGATCGACGACAGCGACGTCGGCGTCAAGCTGGACGATCCGGGCGGGTATGGCAAGACACATGAGATACGGTCCTTTGACATCGGGCAGGACGCAAACAAGCCTGCCCCCTGACGTTTTACCCGCGACGGCGCGCGAAGGCAAGGGCACCGGAACGGGATGGAGAAACTTGGTCACTTGCGTTATCCTTGCGGGGAAGATGGGCACAGATGCGGACAGGACCAGCGGGGCGGCGCTCACCTCCAGCGTAGCCACCCTCAAAGGGGTGGGACCGGCGAGGGCGGAGATCCTCGCGAAGGCTGGGATCCGCACACTGGGCGACCTTCTCTCCTTCTATCCGAGACGCTATCACGTCATAGGCAAGACGATCCCCATCCGGGACGTCGCAGACGGCGGGACCGCCGTCATCCGGGGCGCCGTCACGTCGTCGACCGTCTCGCGCCCGCGGGGAGGAAGGCGCTCCGCGATCGCGGTCGTCGAGGACGACACGGGCTCGATCCGGACCGTCTGGTTCAACCAGGCGTACATGGCCAAGGACCTTAAGAAGGGAAGGGAACTTACGGTTGAAGGGCGTGTCCGGGCGCATCGCAAGGGACTTTCCATCGGCGTCGAGTTCTACGAGTTTGAGGGCGAGGGTTCCCTCAGCGGGAAAGTGATCCCGATCTACAGCGTGCCCGACGGCTTTCCCAGGCGAACCTTCCGGGCGATCATGCTCGAGGCCCTTCGACGGGCGTCGGGGGAAGTGCCGGAGTTCTTCGGTGAGGAGATCCGCAGCCGGAGAGGGCTCCCGCGTGCGGCGGAGCTCCTGCGGATGGTCCATGACCCTTCGGACGCCCTTGAGGCGGGAGCAGGCCGACAGGGGCTGGTGTACGAGGAATTCTTTCTCTTCGAAGCGGCGCTGGCACTTCGTAGGCGCACGATGGAGCGATCGCGCTCCGCGCCGCTCCAAGTGTCGGCGGTCGTGGATGCCCGGATCCGGGCGCTCTTCCCTTTCACCTTCACGGCCGCACAGGACCGCGCAATCCGCGAGATCCGGCACGACCTCGCGCGACAGCACCCGATGAACCGCCTGCTCCAAGGCGACGTCGGCAGCGGAAAGACGGTGGTGGCGATCTGGGCGATGCTTGCAGCGGTCGTCAACCGACGGCAGGCCGCGGTCATGGCCCCCACGGAGGTCCTCGCGGAGCAGCACTACGCGGTGCTGAGGAAGGCGCTTGCCGCAGCACACGTGCGGGTGCAACTCTTCACGTCGGCGATGGGGGCAAAGGAGCGCGCGGAAACGCACAGGGCTCTTTCGTCCGGGACGATCCAGATCGCCGTAGGCACGCACGCGCTGCTCCAGGAAAGCGTACGCTTCCGGAACCTCGCGGTCGCGGTGATCGACGAGCAGCACAAGTTCGGGGTGCTCCAGCGGAAAACGCTCGTCGCCAAGGGGCGCGCCCCCCACGCCCTCGTCATGACGGCGACCCCCATCCCAAGGACGCTCGCGCTTACGGTCTTTGGCGATCTGTCGATTTCGACCCTGGCCGAGATGCCGCCCGGAAGACGCCCCGTGGAGACGCGGGTGCGCGCGGCGCGACACAGAGGCGAGGCCTACGCGACGGTCCGGCGGGAAGTCCAAGCCGGCAGACAGGCGTACATCGTCTACCCGGTGATCGAGGATAGCGACCTCCTCGAGCTCGTCGGCGCCCGCCGAATGCACGAGAAGCTGTCGCGCGAGGTCTTCGGCAACCTGCGCGTGGCCCTGCTCCACGGCGCGATGAAGAGCTCCGAGAAGAGCGCGGTGATGGAGAGCTTCGCGGCGGGGAAGACCGACGTCCTGGTGACGACTCCGGTGATCGAGGTGGGCATGGACGTCCCGCGCGCGACCGTGATGGTGATCGAACACGCGGAGCGGTTCGGCCTTGCGCAGCTCCATCAACTTCGGGGCCGGGTCGGGCGGGGAGGGGAACAAGGGACCTGTTTCCTCATCCGCCCGGCGGCCGCCGACACGCACCGGCTGAGGATTCTGGAGTCGACGAACGACGGGTTCCGGATCGCGGAGGAAGACATGAAGATCCGCGGGCCGGGGGAGTTCTTCGGCGTCCGCCAGCACGGCCTTCCGGATTTTCAGCTTGCCAACGTGATCGAAGACTGGAATCTCTTAGAGCAGGCGCGCGAGGATGCGTTTGAATGGGCGTGCTCGAACACGGGTTTCGAAGACGCGTGCTCGAAGGCGATCTTGGAGAGACTGCGCCGGTTCGCTAGAGGAGGCGAGGAACTCATCCACGTGGGATAGACCTATGAGGTGAAGCAAACATGAAGATTCCGGAAGACATCCATTTCGACGCGGACGGGCTCATCACGACCGTGGTGCAGGACGCGGACTCGAAGGAAGTGCTGATGGTCGCGTGGATGAATCGGGAGGCGCTCGAGAAGACCCTCGATACGGGACTCGCCCACTTCTGGTCGAGGTCGCGCAAGAAGATGTGGCAGAAGGGGGAAAGCTCGGGACACGTGCAGCAGGTCCGAGAGATAAGGTTCGACTGTGACGGGGACACCCTTCTGCTCTTGGCGACGCAGAAGGTGGCGGCCTGTCACGAGGGATACACAAGCTGCTTCTTCCGCAGGCTGAGCGCCGACGGAGCAACGGAGGTGGTTGCACGCAGAATCTTCGATCCCGGAAGCGTCTACGGCCGGCCCTAATGCTACCCCAGTAACGACAATAGGATAGGGCGAAAACGAATCGGCAAAAAAAACCTTGCGGGGCATCCGGCATCGTGATAGTATCCAATAGGCAAATGCCTTCCGCATGACGCCGTCGCGTCGTCATTGAGGTACAGGAAAGATGCCTGACGAATACATTTCCTTTAGTGAGGCGTGCAAGCTCACCGGCAAGTCCGAGGATGAGCTCAAGGCGCTGACACGGGAGAAGGGCCTGCGCCAGTTCCGCGACGCCGGCGCGACAAAGTTCCGCCGCGAGGAGTTCCTCAAGGCCATGGGGATCAAGGAAGAGGCAAAGCTCGAACCCCCCGCGCAGGAGGAAGAAGACGACTTCCTCGTCTTCGCCGACGAGGAAGAGAGCAAGTCCGACACGGTCAGCGACACCCTGGACCTCGCGGAGGATCTCGAGGAGGAAAAGACGGCCACCGACTCGGCGGAGCTGACTTCGTCCGAGACCGTGGACGTGGAGGCGGAGACGGAGAAGCTCGCCGCGGAGGAGTTCGACTTCGGCGAGGAGGACATCTTCGCGGACGAGTCCACAACGGACATCCCGGCCGGGGAGGCGGAGTCCGACACCGCGGGGGCGCTCGAAGAGCTCGAGATGCTCGAGGAGGACGAATCGGGGACGAGCGGATCGAGCGAAGAGGAGACGAGTCAGGCGGTCGCCGCGGCGGAGGCCGAGGGCACGGCCGTCAAGGCGGAGGAAGAGGAGCAGGTGGCCGCGCCCGTAGCGCTCGGAGAGGTCGCCGAGGCGGAGGAAGCGGAAGGCGCGACGGTGGCGCGGGCGCCCAAGCCGAGGGTCCGGCGGCCGATGAGACCCCAGGCCCCGGCGGAGGGGGCGTCCCTCTACGGCATCTTGTGCGTGGTTGCGGCGTTCCTCGCGCTCTTCGTAGGCCTCATGGTCGTCGACCAGCTTATCGGCAAGCAATGGGACAGCGTGGGGGGAAAGTACGTGGGCGGGATCAACAGCGTGCAGGGGCTGCTCGAGTCCGTGCGAAACTTTTTCTGGGACAAGGGCGGCCACTACCCTCAATAACGGTCGGAAGCGGCAACACTACAAACGCAGACGAGAACAAAGCGTCCAGGCATGGCAGAAAGGAGAACCGATGAAGATCTCGCGTACCCTCTCGGTCCTGGGGATCGTTGCGACATTGGCGCTGGCGAGCGGCTGCGCCACGAGCAAGGACCAGCAGGCGCTTCAGGCGAACAACCTAAGGCTCGAGAAGGCCAACCGCGAACTCAGCGCCGAGGTCGCGCGCCTCAACGCGCTCAACGGCAACCTCGAGAGACAGCTCGCGGAAAAGGAGCAAGAGATCGGGATGCTTCAGGAGCAGCTGGCGCTGCTCAAGGACGAACTGGGCAAACAGCCGGCCGCTGAGCAGGCGCTCCCCAAGGAGCTCAAGGACGCGCTCGAGGTGCTCCGCCTCAAGGGAGATCTCATCGAGATGGTCGAGGGCTCGCGCGTGCGTCTCAAGGGCGACGTGCTCTTCGACTCGGGGAAGTCTGACATCAAGCCGGCCGCCCTCACCCAGCTCAACTCGCTCGCCAAGGTGATCCTCGAGAAGGGCGCGCTCTTCACCGTGCGGGTGGACGGACACACCGACGCCGATCCGATCAACAAGAGCAAGCACCTGTGGAAGGACAACTGGGACCTCGCGTGCGGACGCGCGCAGGCGGTCCTTGGGGCGCTGGCCGCGGCCGGGGTGTCTCAGGACAAGATGTACATCGCGGCCTTCGGCCAGTTCAGCCCACGCGCCACGAACGATACGCCCGCCAACAAGCAGAAAAACCGTCGCGTGGAACTCGTGCTGATGCCCGAGAAGAAGTAGCTCCGCCCCACCCAACGACAAATCCAAGAGGCTTCGCCCCGCAGGGCGAAGCCTCTCTTTTTTCCCAAAGCGAGGGGATGGGCGCGACTATCGTGCGGCGCTCCCTGAGAGAACTCCGTAGGTCAGAAGTGGACCGCACCTGACCTCAAGCAGTCCGCCGAAGCGGCTGTGACGGAGTTCCATGGGCGCATCCGGGCTGAGGGCCTTGATGGTCTTGAGGGGTAGCCGGTTCAGGTTCACATGAATCGTGAGCTCGGGGACGGCGCGCGAGCGGAAGTTCACGATATGGAGGACGAAGCGCTCTTCGCCGCCTTTGCGCGGCAGGCCCACCATGGGACGGACCATGACGCCCGGAGCGGCCTTGACCTGGATGAGAGGTCTGTCTTCCCGGCTCCTGATCGCCGCGATGAGGCGATCGGGGTCGCGGGCGCGGAGGTCCTGGAAGGCGATCGTCTCCACCTGGGACGAGCCCTTCGGGGAGGATGCCGTTATCCCGTGGACCCGCGGGGCCTGTGCGAGGGTCTCCGAAAGAAGGACGACGCCGCCCTCGGCGACGAAACCATCGAGAGCCGACCACGCGGCGTCCCCTAAAACGGGCGGGATGTCATCGTAGTCCGGAACGATTACGAGATCATAGGTCTCCAACTCCCGGGCCGAGAGGCCCTCGAGAAACCGGGCGTCGAAAATGACGCCCTTGCGGGCGAGCCAACCAAGGAACTCGGCGCTCCGAAAACCGTGGTTCACGAGCACGACGGTCTTGGCGAGGGAAACGGTCGATTCGTAGAGGGAGGAGTGACGCCGGAAGAAACCGTAGTACTTTCGCATGGCCATCAGCGTCTGCAGGGCCTGCCGCTCCGCAAAGTAGAGCCCGGTGAGAAGGCCGCCCCGAACAGGCGGAGCGTAGCTTGCGCCGAAGGCGCGGGTCTCGGCCAAGGCGAGCATCGCCTCCTCGGCGGTCATCGCGGGGAAGGTGTAGGCGCGCTCCGCTTCTGCGCCCATGTTGCTGGAGACCTGGACGGGCCGACCGAGCCTGTCGGCGGCCAGGAGCGTCAGTAGCCCGGCGTTCGTGACGTGGCGCGTCTTCTCGTCCTCCTTGTCGGACAGGACGTCCGTATCGGGCTCGAGCATCTGGATCCCCGGTTGCATGAGGTCACTGCACACGAGAAGTCCGGAGGACGAACCAGGGAGCACGCCGTCGGCAATCCGGAAGCTCCGGGAAACCTGAACGGAGGACGCATGGGCGCGCGCACAGGCCTTCCCCACCTCCGCCACGATCTCGTCCGCCTGCGACGCATAGAAGGCGGCAAGAAGACCCGGCGGCACGGGGCTTTCTCCGGCACCGGGGGTCATGGCCGTCGTTAGACCGAAGCGCTCGCGGGCAAATCGGGCGAACGCTTCACGGCATAGTTCGCAGCGGCAGGCTCCCCCGAGATGCTCTAGGAGGACCGCGTTGGCCTTGGCCTCGGCCGCAGCCGTCGCGCATGCGCAAAGGTGCTTGCGCCAACCGGGCTGCGACAGGCACGCCCTGTAGCGCGTGGCGCGTCCAGCATGGTCCTGGGCAATGGGGTGGACGCTCCCCTCCTCATCACGCGCCACCCAGAACTGAAACTCAGGATTGCGCGTGAAGCTGTCCAGGTCGGCGATCTCCGAGAGAGGGAGCGACGCCATCGCCCGGATGCCGACGGTCTGAAGCTTGTGAATATAGTCCGCCGCTTGGGCCCTGTGTCGGGTCTCAAAGTCGTCGGGGAAGCCCTCACTCCAAGTCAGGACGGCCCACGTCGCGTGGGCCTTGGAGAGGAGACGGATGGTCTTGGAATGGTACCAGTTCCCTGCGGCGTAGGAGGCGTCGGGATCGTCGATATAACGCCAGCCTTCCGAGCGGGCGCGCGCCACGGCAAGCCTGCCGCCGTCCCAACGCATGGGACGCAGGTTCCAAGAGCGGATGTCGCCGGGGGCTTCCATGGAAAGATGTTCCCACATCGGGCGTCCGCCCGAGGCGGACCGGGTCGAAGCAATGGTAACGGGACAACGGTCGCCCTGTCAACAACGATCAAGTTGCCCGCGCGGTTTTCGCGCGGGAGACCATCGCTTGCGCGTGATCGGAGCAGAGCGGCCTCGCTTGACAGGACAGGGGAAGAGACTAAGATGGAGCGAACCCGGAGATCGAGACCGCCACATGATGCACCTGGCCATCGAAAAGACGGAAGTGCTCATCGAAGCCTTGTCGTACATCCGATCCTTTTCGGGCAAGCTTGTCGTCGTGAAGCTGGGCGGAAGCGCGATGGACAAGGAGGAGTCGCTGGCGTGCGCGATGGACGACCTCGCGTTCCTCCAAGCGGTGGGGATCCGTCCGGTGGTGGTCCACGGCGGGGGACCGGCGATCTCGAAGGAAATGCAGCGACAGGGGAAGGAGCCGGTTTTCGCGCACGGCCGCCGGATCACGGACCCGGAGACCATGCGCATTGTCGAAGACGTCCTCATCAACGTCATCAACCGGCACATCGTCGAGCTGCTCCAAGGGCTCCATGTCCCTGCGAAGGGCCTTCACGTCCGGAACGTTCAGCCGCTCTTGGGAAGGAAGCTCCCGCCCATGCGGACGCCCGAGGGGACGGTGGACCTCGGGCGGGTGGGAGAGATGACGGGGGTCAATGCCGCCGCGATCCGGGGGTGCACGAACGAGGGAACGATCCCCGTGATCGCGCCGATCGCCGTGGATAAGGAGGGCGGGGCGCTCAACGTAAACGCGGATTCGGCAGCGGCCAAGGTGGCGGCGGAGCTGCGCGCGGCGAAGCTGGTCTTCGTGAGCGACACGCACGGCATCTACACGAAGGCTGAGGACAAAACGTCGCTCGCCTCCACTCTGCGCCGGGAGGAGATCGAAAAGCTGATCCGTAGCGGCGTGATCGACGGCGGGATGCTTCCAAAGGTCGAAGGGTGTCTGGACGCCGTCGAGAACGGCGTGGGAAAGGCGCATATCATCGACGGACGGATCCGACACTCGCTGCTTCTGGAGATCTTCACCGAAGAGGGGATCGGGACCGAGGTGGTCCTCTAGAGCCGGAGCCCCGCATGAAGGCTTTCCAACAGACCGCGGACCTCCACCAGTTCCTTGCGCTAATGGAACGCCGCAGCGCAAGCGACCTCCATCTCAAGGAGGGCAGTCCGCCGATCCTGCGGATCGCGGGCAAGGTGGTCCGCGTCGATTCGCGGGGGTTGACCTCTGCCGAGATCGAACGCATGGCGTTCCAGGTGCTCGACGATACGCGACGCCGCCGCTTCGAGAGATTGGGGGACGTGGACTTCGCTGTCTCGCCTCCGGCCGGCGGAAGATACCGGATCAACCTCTTCCGGCAAAGGGGATGGGCGAGCCTTGCGGTCCGACGGGTGAACACGGTGATCCCGACGTTCGACGAATTGCAGCTTCCGGAAGGCGTGCGCAGGCTCGCGGACATGCATCAGGGACTGATCATCGTGGCGGGTCCCACGGGATGCGGAAAATCGACGACCCTCGCCTCCATGATCGAGCGCATCAACCAGACAAAGAGCCGTCACATCGTGACAATCGAGGACCCGATCGAATACCTGTTCCAGGACAAGGAGTGCTTCATCGACCAGCGGGAGGTGGGCATCGACGTCGCCAGTTGGAAAGAGGCGCTCAAGCACGTCGTCCGCCAGGACCCTGACGTCATCCTCATCGGGGAGATGCGGGACCAAGAGACCTTCCAGGCGGGACTCACGGCAAGCGAGACAGGGCACATGGTGTTCGGGACGCTCCACAGCTCGACGGTGGGGCAGACGTTCGGTCGAATCCTCGACCTCTTCCCCTCCGAGAGACACGCGCAGATCGCCCACAGCCTGAGCTTCAACCTCCGCGGCATGGTGTGCCAGAAGCTCCTGCCCGCCTGCGAGCCGCCTGACACCCAGGTACCCACGTGCGAGATCCTGATCGTCAACCCCTCCACCAGGAAGCTCATCCATGAGCTCGAGTTCTCGAAGATCCCCGACGCCCTGCGAATCCACCTCCACGAAGGGATGCTCGATTTCAATACTTCTTTGGCAAAGCTGTTCCAAGGCGGTAAGATTACGAGACAAGTGGCGTTCGAGGCGTCCTCGAACGTGGAGGCCCTGAAGATGGTCCTGCAGGGCATCGACGTGGGGGCGAGTTCGGGGCTGCTCGGGCGCAGCTAGGAGCACACGCACGACGGAGCAAGGCATGACAGACCATTCCGCCAAGCGCGCGATCGTCCTCGCCTGTGCGACGCTGTTCGCAGGTAAGGCGCACGCCTTTGGCGCGGCCAGCGTCCTTGCGATAGAGCGGGGTCCCGGCCAGTACCTTTCCTGGTTCTGGATCGTCATCCTCTTCCTCTTCTTCATCGTGTGGTACTACATCCTCGACTGGATGGCCAAAGACCTCGTGTTCATCGGGGAGCCGCCCGAGTGGTGGAACCTCAGCGTCTTTTCGGCGGGGGTCCTCGTACTCATCCTGCCTTACGTGCTGTCGCCGCCGGCCCTCTGGTTCCTCCTGGGCCTGGGGGCGTTCGCCGGCTCGGTCGGCTTCTACGTCCATTTCCGCAACGGCCTCGTCGTCAAGGACGAACGCGTTCTGACGAACGAGCATCTCGCGCAGTTCTTCTCGCGAATCGGGATGGGCGGGAAGGCCCGGGCGCGCGCCACCCCCAAAGAGGTCGTGCCGGTGATGCTCTTCAAGAAGGTGGGCGACGAGATGCGCAACTACGAGTCCACCCGCGAGCAGAGCGAGGCGGTGACCGCGTTCAAAAACCTGCTGGCCCAGGCGATCACGAGCCGGGCAACCGACATCCACATCGAGCCGAAACCGAGTGACATGGAAGTGCGGTTCCGCATAGACGGGATCCTGCACCCGGAGGCGCGCTTTACACCCGACCTCGGCGGCTCCATCATCCAGGCGGTGAAGGTCCTGTCGGAGATGGACATCTCGGAGAAGCGGCGCGCGCAGGAAGGAAACTTCGCGGCGGCGCTTCTGAATAAGCAGATTGATATCAGAGTCGCGACGCATAGCCAGGTCCACGGCGAGGGGATGGTGCTGCGTCTTCTGGACAAGAATACGGGGCTGATCGAGCTCGAAAAACTGGGGATGCCCAAAAACATCTATGCGACCTTGAAGAAGTTCTGCCTGGCGCCTCACGGGATGCTGCTCGTCAGCGGACCAACGGGCAGCGGAAAGTCCACGACGCTCTACGCGTCGCTGCTCACGATCGACGCGTACGAACGGAACGTCATCACCCTGGAGAACCCCGTTGAGTACCAGATCAGCAACATCCGGCAGACCGCGATCAATCCGAAGGCGGGGATCACCTTCGCGTCGGAGCTGCGGAGCCTCCTGCGCCAGGACCCCGACGTGGTCATGATCGGCGAGATCCGCGATACGGAGACGGCCAAGATCGCGATGCAGGCCGCTCAGACGGGACACCTCGTCTTCTCTACCGTGCACGCGAATGACAGCGTCTCCACCCTGTTCCGCCTCCTGGACCTCGGGGTCGAGCCGTATCTTATCTCCAGCGCGGTGCGACACATCCTCGCGCAACGGCTGGTCCGCGTCCTGTGCGAAAGCTGCAAGGTCGCCTATCACCCGGCCGAAGACGTGTTCAAGAAACTGCGGATCCCGCCACGGGAGGACCTCCTGTTCTACAAGGCGAGCGGCTGCGAGAACTGCCAGAACACCGGCTTCCGGGGCCGGACCGGACTCTACGAGATGTTCGCGCTGACCGACGAGATCCGCGAGCTCCTCACGAAGCAGCCCAGCGTGACGCAGATCCGCGACGCGGCCCGGCGGACGGGGCTCAAAACCCTCCAGGAGGCGGGGATCGCCTGTGTGCTGGCCGGCCGGACGTCTTTGAAGGAAGTCGTACGTGTCACGGCGAAATAGGAACCTGTCCGGGCCGTGGGCCCGCCGGACAATGGGTGCCATCGCGCTGATGCTCCTGATCGCGTCCGCGGGCTGCATTGAGTACGAAGAGACGATCAGCCTGAGCGAGTCCGGCTCGGGAACGATCCGCGTGAGCATGCGGATCGCATCGCACATCGCTTCGAACACTACCCGGCTCGGCCAGTACGCCGACCTCCTCAAGGACGAGGACTCGGCTAGGCGCTGCCTGAGCGAGCGAAAGCTCACCCTCACGAGCTATGCAAAGTCGGAAACCGGCGGCATGGTGTCGATCGACCTCGCCGCCTCCTTCGATAACCTCAACCACATCGCGGACATCTCGGGCGGGGACTCCTTCATCTGGCAGCGCGTGGGCACGGGAAACTGGGAGTTCCGTCGTGGGATCAACACGACCGCGCTCCCGCTGATGCTGGCGGAAGGGGAGGAACAGTACGCGGACTCGATCCGCATCGTCTGCCGGGCGGTCCTGCCTATGCGGGTCGAGAAGGCCGCCTTCGAAGAAAACACGGCGTGGACCCGGAAGGAAGGAAACTCGGTCACCTGGACGCTGCCGGGCTCCCACCTCAAGGGACTCAAAACGCCGCTGAGCGTCAATGCGCTGACGGTCAAGCCCGTCATCACGCGAAGCGGGCCGTTCTTCGAAATCCTCAAGTGGGGGCTCGTGGCGCTCATGGTCGTCAGCGGCTACAGCTGCCGACTCTATGGCGCGACGGGGACCGTGATCGCCATCTTCTTTGGGAACGCTGTGGCGCTGAATACGTTCGAGCCGCTCGCGGACCTCCTGGGCAGGCAATCCGGAGGCTTCGACCCGTACGCGGATGGGGTGTGTTACATCGTCCTCTTCCTGGTCGTAACGCTTACGACTCAACTGGCTTTGCTCTCCAGGCTCCGGGAATGGATCGCCTTTCATCCGAACCTCGACCGACTCATGTCGCTCTTCGTCGGGCTGCTGGCAGGCTTCCTCCTGTCCGGGGTCATCATGACGTTCTACTTTCTCCTTCCGTTCCACGAGGATTTCTTCGCGGGAAAGCTCAAGCCGGAAGAGGCCCCAGCTTCCATCGTGGTCTTCCGCCGGACGGCAAATCAGCTCGGCGGCTCCAACCTCTTCGACCCCGTCGGGTTGTTTCCGCACAAGTACATCGGGGACTAGCGGGGGGTTTCCAGTTGACAAGAGGGCATCCGGGGCGTAGAAACTCGCGTCGATGCCGAAGTGGCGGAATTGGCAGACGCGCTAGGTTCAGGACCTAGTGGACGATAAGTCCATCGGGGTTCGAGTCCCCGCTTCGGCACCATCTATCTTATTCCACAGTAAGAAGTTGCGCGAGACGCTTGCAGCTCGCTTCTTCGTGTGCGACAGGTACTACGGATAGAGCGGCGGTCTCCCGACTCGGTTCTCATCCCACCGTTAATCCTCAACCTATGTCGAGTTCAAGCCGTTACGTCGGCCGCTGATTCCGCCCCTGTCGCCAAAACCGCCCTCCGATGTCGCGACAACCGCTCTCAGAGGATCAGAAACGGGCGGCAGACTTGCCGAGACCGTTAAGGCGGCTGACAGAACTGCTTCGACATAGGATCAATCAGAACGAGAAAACGATCACGGAGAAAGGGGAGGGCTTCGTCCTTTACCAGACCGTCAGTCCGCCATCGACGACCAGGTTGTGACCTGTAACGTAGCTGGATGCTTCCGATGCGAGGAAGAGTGCCGCGCCCTTCAGTTCCTTGCGATCCTCCCCCATGCGTCCCATGGGGATCGTCTCGCTATACGCCTTGACAAAAGGCTCAGGCTGATTGCGGAAGAAGCCGCCCGGGCTGATGCAGTTGACACGGATGTTGTGGGGCGCTAGATACACCGCCATGTCGCGGGTCATGACCACGACGCCCCCTTTGGCCGCATGGTAGTCTATCGTCGCGCCCCCCATCTCCGTTCCCTCGTAGACGCGCCGGTCCTTTCCGATAATCGCCGCGACGGAGCCGATATTGATGATCACGCCGCTCTTGGCGGGCATCATTGCCTTGGCGACGACGTGCTTGGCGCACAAGAACACGCCTGTCAAGTTGACGTCGATGACATCCTGCCAGTCCTTAAGCGAACGTTTCTCGAGACGGGCGCTTTCAGGCGTGCTGACGACGTTCCCGGCGTTATTGATAAGGATGTCGATCCGACCAAAGTGGGCGAGCGCCTTCGCCACCGCCGCTTCCACCTGTGTCTCGTCCGTCACGTCCAGCTCGATCGGCAGGACATCCCGCCCCGTCGCCCGCGCGAGCTTTCGTGCCGACTCCTCCGCCGAGGCAAGAGTCCGGCTCGTGATCGCTAGGTCCGCCCCCGCTTCGGCCAACGCCTCCGCCATGTCGAAGCCGAGCGTCCGCGCCCCTCCCGTCACCAAGCCCACCTTCCCCTCAAGCCTGAACATGTCGAGCACGTTCATCTTCGATGTCCCCCCTATCGGTAGTGGAGGATCGTGGCGCGGAGCGCCTCCATCTCCCTTTCCACCCTTTCGAGCGTCTGCATGCTGGTCTTGAAAAGACAAAGGCGCTTCCTGAACAACTCAACGTTGGGGCAGTCCCCGACTCCGTAGCACTTCACATCGCCCTTGTAGCGCAGATCGAAATGCGGGGCACGCTCGCGGGCTCCATAGAACGTCATCGTCTGAAAGATCGGCTCAAGATGCACCGGCGACCACATCCCGTAAAGCCCGTCCGCCCCGTTCTGCATGAGCCTCCTCCGAAAACTGCGCCAGTCCTCCTTCAGCTTTTCCTCGTCCAGGAGGCAGGTGTAGATGTAGTAGGAGTGGGTCGTCCCCGCCGGGACGAGGGGAGGGATAAGCCACTCGCACTTCGTGTCGCGGAGGACCTGCTCGTACCGCCACGCGATGTACCGCCTCGCCGCAATTAAGTAATCGAGACGCTCAAGCTGCGCTAGCCCCAGCGCCGCCTGCATCGTCGACATGCGGAAGTTGTAGCCCAGCCGGTCGTGCCGCTTGTAGTCCCAGTCCTGCCGCTCGTCGCGGGGGATCATCGTGGCCCCTGGTCGGGCGGTAAGTGTGCGATATCCCTGCACGGCTGCCTTGCGGATCGCGGTCCCGTACCCCTCATCGGATGTGATCACCATGCCGCCGTCGCCGCCGGTGGTCATCTGCTTGGAGCCCTGGAAACTGAAACTGGCTGCGTCTCCGATCGTGCCCACGAGCTGCCCCTTGTACGTCGCCAGCATGCACTGTGCGTCGTCCTCGATGACCGTCAGCTTCTGTCGGCGAGCCAGCTCGAGAATGGCATCAAAGTCCACCGGCAGGCCAAAAAGACAGACGGGGATGATCGCCTTCGTGAACGGAGTGATCTTGCGCTTGACGTCGACCGTATCGATGTTGAACGTCCGCGGGTCGCTGTCCGCGAACACCGGCACCGCCCCGCACTGGATCACGGCGAACGCCGTCGCCGCCATCGTCGCCGTGGGCACGATCACCTCGTCCCCCGGCCCCACCCCCGCGCCTAAAAGACACGCCAGCAGCGTCCCCGATCCGGAGTTCATTGAGATCGCGTAGGGTACCCCGAACTTCTCCGCGAATGCTCTCTCGAAACGCTCGAGCATCCCGGCCGATTCCCAATTGCCGAAACCGGCCTCCAGCACCTCGTTTACGTACCGTCGATCAGCCTCTCCGCACCGGATAGGGGGGAGAGCGCTGAAGATCTCCTTTGGATCCAGCTCCCTAGGGTCCGCCGTCAAAAGCGGATTGATCATGCTCTTACCTTCCTCCCTTATCTCCGGCTGTCGGAGCTGACTTCCCAGCGAAGTTGCCGTCCATGAGACGGCTAAGCGCTCCTGCATGCAGGCGAGAGAGGCGACCTTACCCGGCGAACTCGATGTGGAAGGGAACACACGCAGGAAGGCGTTCGGCCACAACGCCCGCGGATCATCCTATCTCTTCTCCTTCCCTTCGTCGGACCCCATGCTGCAGTTGCTTTGGCGGGGGCGTCAGCGCCCATACTTCACCACCAATTGGAGCCCGATAGCGGCCGGCACGCCTGCTGTCGATTTGCAACGCTCCTTCAGAAACACGGTGAATTCGTTGGCGCCTCTTCGCACACTACCAGGGCCGGGCCGGGCCCGCAAGAGACAGTTGCTGCAGACAACAGGTGAGATACCGTCGGCTGCATAGATCACCTCCGTTTCGAAAACCTGGCCGTTCAGCGTGAACTCGACCTCGTCGCTCTATGTCATCCGGTCGACGCAGATCCTCAGGAACAGATGGCGGAGCTCGCCATTACGGGCCCGAGAGGCAACGTCATCGCCGACCATGAGAACGATTGAACCGATCTCGCCCGACGACAGGTTGACGGGCAGCCGCCCCTCCCGTGGATAGACGTGCTCTTTGCCGCGCTCCTTGTTGAGGTCGTCCACGGCAAAAACCTTGTCCATCTTTGCGAGCTTGGTGGGATCCCGATGCCATGGCACCCGCTCGTCGGGGTGCACGAGCACGCGGCGAAAATCCAGGCGTTATCCTCTCCCGTTGATTGGACGCACGTCGTGCTCCCGGCCGGCGAACTCGAGGGCGAACCCGCCAAAGTAAACGCCTCGGTCGAACTCCTTGAAGCTGGGGAAGTCAGTGAGCGCCGCCCCCACGCAGCTGCGGTCCTGATACACGCCCACCATGGGACCCACCCAGGCTTCCTTGAGGTGGCGGGTCCTTCCCGTGGCGTCGGAGAAGCCTGGCACGCGGAAGAACTGACTGGAAGGGCCGACGCGCACGCCGTACACGTCAAAGAACATCACGTCCGCGTCAAATGTTCCTCGGTTCACTTCGAAGCAGAAGAGGTACAAGCCCCTGCGGAGCTTCAGGCGACCCTCCAGATCTTCGAACCGAGTTGAGCCTACACGAATTGTTCCACCGGGCGGCGCCGCGATCGCACACGGTCTTCCAGATGTGAGGCATTCCCTTACCGTTTCCGGACAGACGCACTTTCCCCACCGCAGGGCTACTGCTTTCTGAAGGTAGTCAGCAGTTCCACACGGGTAACGAATACCGATGGGCACTGAGCGGGACCATACGGTGAGCCGCGCCGTTCGGTGGGAAGAAGGAGAACTTGGACGGTATTCGTGCCCGCACGCAACCATTCAGGAGGAACATCGAAGCGCACGCCAGGGTACTCGTGGTGCGTCGCCTCCTCCCCGCCTCCAGGCTGACTTCCTCTCACATCGTCGGCGTTGAGATCCCACGTGATGATCCGGACGTGCGGCGCCACAATGTCCTTCCACGGCTCGGTCAGGCTGTGCCCGTTGATCGAAATGAAAAGCCTGTCGTCATCCAACAGGTCCTTCAGACCGACCGTAAGCTCGATCTTGTCCACCTTTCCCTCGCTGGCTAGCGTCGGTATGTCATCCGCCACTTCGACATCGGCCCATATCGTGTGAGGAATGTAGTCGAGCCTTGCGTCCATGCCGACCATGTTGAGAAACGCGGGTAGCGGCGAGGCGGGGCAGTTGTGCCTCGAGAACCGTGTGTAGCTTGTCAGCACGTTTCTGGGGCTGAGATATCGCTTGTCTTCGCCCTTGAGAGTCTCGGCACTGCCGATCTGCTGGAGGACCTTGCGTCGAAACGCGCCCTTGGGATACAGGTTGTAAGTTGCCAGCCCGTCGGCGCCCGCGGCCCATAGGTTGGCGGCTACGCCGCGAATCGTCGCGTCGTCCCACAGCGGGTATCCCATGCCGTAGCCGTAGACGGACGGGTACAGCGCCACGGACTTGCTAACCATCAAGTCTCGGAACTGGGACAGGTGCGGCGTATTGAGAACCATATCCCCCAGGATCAGACCATCCACCAGATCTTCCTTGAACCACTGGGCCACGTCGTACCCTCCGACCGTGCACCCGTGGAGCGTCTCGGGCACACGGGCGAACACGTACACGGGATGTCCCAGACGCTTAGCGCCGTCCGCAGCGATCTTCCGAACCTCGCGCGTGTACTCGGTCAGGAAGTGGCGGTTGGCGTATTCCGTGCCCGGAATGAAGTGGGACCCGTGCCGGGACCAGTCCAGCTCGATCCCGTCGAAGTCCCATTTCTCAAATACCTCGCGTATGATCGCTAGTTTCAGCTCGCGAACTTCGCGCACGGCGAAGTTGAGCGTCGTCGCGCAGGGGCGGGGTTCTCCCGGCGCCTGGATGTTGACCAGATTGTCCCGGAGCTGCGGCACCAGCCATTCCGGGTGTTCGCGCTTGAACGTCGGGTACTCGCTGTCCAGGCCGTTGTCGTGGGTGTCGTTCATGCGCAACGAAAAGAAGACCTCAAGTCCACGCTTGTGGGCCGCCATGCTGATGATCTCGGGCGGGTTGGCCCCCATTTCGGCGAGCTTGCGGGCGTTTTCGCTGCGGTACCGGACGTCATCGCTCTGAAACTTGAAGTGGTCGGCGGCGCCGGGTAGTTCCAGAACGTCACTGACGTATTCCGCCGTGTTGCCGCCTCCAAAACAGTAAAGCAACGTATCCACCTGGCTGCCGTCGATGCTTTGGAAGGACCATTCCAGATACTTCTCGGGAGTGGGGGCGTCCTTCAGGAACGCCAGCACGTCCGATCCGTCCCAGTTGAAGAGGATGCGGCGTTTTCTTTGTTTCGCAACACGCGCAGACATGGAGTTGCTCCCAGATGCCTTCCCCTGCTCAGCTTCGGCCGATGTTTACAGCATATTCGGATAGAAGGGGAAGAAGTCGGTATTGGGTTTGATGCCGGCGACCTCGTCGCCGCGCCACAGGAACTCGTAGTCGACGCCGTTCGTGGTTTCAACCACGCGCCGCTCCGGCAGATCATACGATAGCTCGAGCGCCACACCCGCAGTCCGGCAGGGAACGTAGGCGAAATCCCCGATCTTTTTCACAGATGCCTCACTGCCGTTGACACGCAGGACTACAGATTCCGCCGGTGTCCAGCGGGGGACTCGCACGAAAAGGTTGTCCGGCCCGTGCAGGAGCACGCGAACGGTCCGCCGCCCGCCGCTCTCGGTGGTGATTTCAATATCGTCGTCCGAATAGTCTATGTGAAAGTTGATGCGGAGCCCCGCTTCGGTGCGCTCCACGATGTTCTGGTAGACATCGCAGAGGGTGTGGACGTCCGAACACGTGATATCCGTGGTCGGAACCGTCTCGCCGTGAGGGTGAGTGCAAAGGAGGCCGCCGAAAGCCCCGTACACCCGGGCGTTCAGATTCCGGCCCTCGTCAGAAAACCTGCCGAGATAGTGATCGAGCAATGCCACCGAGGGGGCGGCTTTGACGCCT
Source organism: Planctomycetota bacterium (assembly GCA_043803205.1). Classification (GTDB taxonomy): domain Bacteria; phylum Planctomycetota; class DG-23; order JAZDKG01; family JAZDKG01; genus JAZDKG01. The sequence goes on along the minus strand of JAZDKG010000160.1, from coordinate 7,692 downwards.
TCCTTCTCCTTAAGCGTGACAGGCGGCGCGAGGTCGGGCATTTTCGTCGTCTGGGAAGCTAGTATCCGGGAGCGCAGGAGCCGTTCGGCAACGTCAAGGTATTCCGTGTGTCCGTACCGGGAAAGCCACAGCCCAAGTTGGACGACGTTGCCGGGCGCTGTCGTCTCGCCGTTGATTTCCGCGCCCCAGTCATGGCTGATGAAGCCCGACTCCTTAATCATTCCGAGAACGCCGTTCTGGAAAGACTTCACGGCCCGGTCGATGTAGCGCCACTGCCTCGTCACCTCGCCGAACACGAGGAAGCCCCGGAGAAGGCACATCCAGGAATGCGTATGCAGTCCATGGTTCGGAACATCAGGGGCCGATCCGTCTTCGCGAGTGCTCACGTCGAAGTGATACCTGGCCAAGCGGTCGGCAAGTTGAAGCGCGGCCTCATCGCCGGTTTCCAGATAGAACTCGACCAGGGGCTCAATCGAGCGTCCGTGGCTTAGAACAGTCCTCGCCCCTTCCTCTTTGTTTCTCATTTCCGATTCGGGGACGGGCTTGCCTGCCTTGCGAATCACCTCGGCCATGCTCTTCCAGTCGAACAGTCCGTCATCCTGGATGAACCGGTCGAGGGCCCGGATCATTTTCTTCCCCGTATTAACGGCCCACCAGCTCTTGCGGTATCGCACGAGGCAGGCCAGCGTCAGCAGGAATTCCCTCATGGTGATGCGGTCGATCAGCACGCTTTCCGGATCCGGCTGTCCGGGAGGAGCGACGGCGTTTATCACGGCGCCTATGTTGAGAGGATTGTCGAAACAGCAGCCGAGCAGGCGCATCATGCCGGCTTCCACCTTGGCGGGAATCACAAAACCAATGGCGGCTTCGAGTCGCAACATGGCGTCCCACCAACTGGCGATGTTGCACGACGGCCAATAGAACTTGGACACGGCTTTCATGTCACGGGAGATGGTCGTGTTCCAAATCGGCGAATAGCCGTTCTCGACGGAAAGGGAGGCGATAAGATTCTGTCCCGCTAGATGCATTGATTCCTTGAGTGTCAGCATATGGACGATCTCCTAGTCCGCATGATTGTTGCGCCTTTCTGTGCCAATCGAGTCTAATCCACCAGCCGCAATCGCCCAAAGACGGACGCGTCGCTGCATGCATCGGCCGTGCCTGCCCAGATCATCTGCGTCTTGCGGTTGGAGGCGCCGTCCGTGTCGTCCACGGCGAAGTCGAAGCCGATAACCTGATCCTTCTTCAACCCCTGCGCCAGAAATCGGCGGACAGGGATTGCCCCTTCGACGAAATATCCGCTCTCGGTCACTGACGACGACGCCTTCATGTCCGACACGATGCTCTTGCGGCTCGCCGGCGTGACGGTGGCCTCCGGATGCTCGCGCGTGGCCGGCGTCACCCCGATCTGCCCCACCCGCTCGTCGTACTCGGGGATCGATTGATCGGCCCGCTCGCGCACGTCTAGGAAAACCTCGATTGAATCGCCTTCGTACGCCTGTGGCTTGCCCCGATACTTGTTCTCGACCACCATGTCGTCCGTGACCAAGGCGGCCCAGTAGATGCTGTCCTCATCCCAGGCGGTCCACAACTGGGCTGAAAGATCGTCGTCGCTCTTCCATCCAAGCTGGAGACCGGCCGACATTCCCTCGACCGGTCGGCCGATCACGACTTGGCTCGGGCCCCCGATTGTGAAGGCCTTTCTGCCCTGCCAGTCATCCATGTTGCCGTCGATGCGGATATTCGCGGCGCAGGGGCAGTCAACAATCGGGCTTTCCTGCCTGTTGACGGCCGGCTTCGCCGGTTCTGCCTTGGCCCTGGGCTTGGTGATGGATGACCAATCGATCAACTCCTGGACAGGACCGGCGCGCTTGGCCTGTTTCAATACGTCGACGAATTCCTCTATGCCCAATCCCTTGCCGCGAATGTAGGCTAGGTCCGAGGTCAGTGGAATCACTATGCCGCCCTGCTCGAACCGCACCCCCTCAAGGGGATTGCTCATGATATCGAAGAACTCGATCTTCTCTTTCGGACACGCCAGCGTCAGCGTACCGGGACGCGTCTCCAGCGGCGCGCCGGTCAGACGCCAGTATGCCGCCGTGGGGACGCCTTCCCTCTCATAGACGTAGCATCGCATGTCTTCCCCATCCTTGATTTCCGTTACAAACGTGGACCGGTCTAGCATCAACGCGACCGCCGCCCACGCCGCCCAGTGCGCCTTGGGACTGTCGTCATACTCGTACAGAACCCCCGCATTGCCGTCCATCAGCCCTCCGCCGGCGCACGCGTTGAAATGGTAGAAGAACTTCTCGCAGCCGTGCGCTAGGTACACGGCCAGCATCTGCGCCATCCAGTTGCCAGCGTCCCGAGGCGACAGTACGCGACCCAGCAGTCCTATGTTGGGATCGACCGCTGTTCCTGTGTCTCCACGATTCCATTGGTTGTCCGCCCCGTCCACGCGATCGGTGTAGAACATGCCGACCGCCGAGCACGCCTCGGTATCCCAGAGGGGCAGCTCCTTTCCCCGCTTGCGCGATTCGCCGCGGAGGTAATCGAGCCGCTCACTCAGCGGCCACCAATTCTCTTCCGGCCGCGCAATGTAGTAGCCGTGGATTGCGACTCCATCCATGGAGTCTGCCCCAGCTGCACCGATCACCTCTTCATAGTAGGTCTTGTACTTGGCGACGTTCTTCGGCTGGTTCACGTGCGAAAACCCGCCCATCCCGAGCAGCTTGGCTGCAGGATCGGCCCGGCGCGTCGCACGGGAGGCGCGCTTCATCATCTCGGAATACGTGCCAGTGTCCCAGTCAGGTTCATTCCAGATCTCCCAGTACTTGATGCGTTCCTTGTAGTGATTGACCGTCTGGAACACGTACTCCTCCCACTCGTCCCAGTGGCCGCTGACGCCAGCGATACGATACCCGCCTCCGAGCCAGGACGGGACCGTATACAGACTGCCGAGGATGCAGAACTCCTTCTGCGCCGGGGCGTCTAGCGTCGCGTCGTCCCATTGCCACTTGCCCTTTCCCGGCTCAACATAGGCCCAGCTCAGCGTGTCTCCGGCATTGCCCATGTAACGGACCCACTTGACCCCCAGCTTTCGCATCCGCTCGTATTCGTTCGGCCAGACGTTCTCCCAGCCCTCCATGTGAACGCGCCGCGCGTTCGTATGGATGCCGTACTGCGCCTTGTCGTCGAACGGTCGCTTTCTCGGCTCCGGCGAGACCGCACAGAACGCCTGCTGCATGCTGGTGGCCTCGGGCGTCCCCTGTCCGCTTTCCGGATCAGAAACCGTCATGGTGATCATCTGCAGCCCGCGCCCGGGAGGCCCGAACTCCACCTCATCGTCGATGCTGTTGCGTCCCTCGGTATTCGCCGTTCGTTCTATCTTCTTCACTTCCCGCCCGAAAAAGTCAGTGATCCGGTAAACGAGCTTCAGGGCGCGCGGCGTCTTGTCTTCAGTGAAAACCCGGCCGGTCGCCTTGATCGGACGGTCGTCATAGTAGCAGAAGTCGCTCGTGTCCGACCTTTCCAGGATCACGCCGCACGAGTTGACCGTCCGCGTGTGGTAGGCCGTCAGCGGGCCCTGCTCAAACTGCAGCGCGTCGACCCATATTCTGCCGTTATCGCTCGCCTCGTCCATCACAACCTTGAGCGCGCTCTGCGGGTTCATCCTGTAAGACAGTGCCCCGTCCGGTGTCATCATCATCAACCACAGTTCCTTCTGATCCGGGCGTGTCGGCGTCATCGGCTTCAGGGCGTCCCTATCCGGATCCGGCGCCGGGATGAAGCTGAAGGAATACCGCTTCCACTCCGTCGTCACGGGGAAGACCACTTGCGCTTCGGCGGCGTCGGGGTTCCAAGGCTTGTACCCGAGGTATCTCTGGAAGCCGCTGCGCACGGACATCTTGAGTGCCTGTCCTTCCTTGTCCCCTTTGGCGTAAACGGAAACTGTATGGAGCTTCTCGGGCTCAAACCTGTAATAGATCGTCTGAAAGCGATGGGACTCCGCCGCGTATTCACCGTGATAATGCTCCTCGGACGAGATGCCTTTGTGCGTTACCCCCTTATACCTGAGGGTCTGGGTAAGCTGCTTCCCGGAATAGGGGCCGAGTTCAAAGCTGCTGTTTGCGATGATGTTGTCCGACGGCCCTTCGCGGACATCCGCCGGCAGCGAAGGAATCTCGCCATCCGGGACAACACGCCAGATGTTGTTCACGAAGCAATTGCGGTACTCCGCCACGTCGGACAGCATGACTACGGAGACGGAAGCGATCCACGCTGCGTCGCCGGGCTTGCGCGCCTCAAACATGAGACACATCCCCGTAACCGGGCTGCTTTTCTCAAGGGCCGCGCAAGCCGTGATCCATCCCTCGCTTTGCATGCGGCTGGAGAACTCTCTGCGATTGTCCACATCAAGGTAGACGCCGGCATCGCCGGACGTCCTCGCGCGCCAGCTTATCAGAAAATAGCGGTGGTCGCTCTTGGGTTGCCCGGATAGATCGACAGGCAGCACGACGCGCAGCACCCCCTTGCCGTTCTTGCTGACCATCTTGAGACACTTTCCTCCGTCCGTTTCATTCGTCTCGACCGTGATGTCGACTAAGGGCTTGTCGCCGTCCTTGCCGGCCTCGAAGCGATACGTGAAACCCTCGGGCAGCCCGTACTCGTCGAGCTTCTCTATCGACGCGTTCTGGACGAGGTTCCGCTCCCCCTTGGGCGCCGCTGCCTCGCCGCCACAGGCTTGCATCCAGCAGTTCGCCGCCACAAGCACGAGGACGATCCGAGCCATGTGCGAAAAGCGGCTGATGGGCTGTGCTCTCACTTGCAGGTCTCCTTTTTCATCTGCCAGCGATCCCGGAATCTCTCGGCAAACACGTTGGAGCGCGCGTCAAGTTTCACCTTCCTGACGCCGCTGATTTCGATCTCCCTCGCGCCCAGCGCGCATACTGCAATGCACTCCCCTGCCCGCTTGTGCGCCAAGAGCAGTCTGCCAGCGAATCGAATGTCGTTGATCCGGACGGCGCCCCTCCCCTTCGGCATGACGATGACCGTCTCGCTGTCGGCCTTTGCCACCGTGCAGACGACCGCACTGCTGCACGATGTCTCCTTGACGTCCGACAAGCGTTTGACAGTGCGCCCCGGCACCGGCACAAGCAGTGTCAGAAAACGATGGCTGCGCGACTCGCGCGCGGCAACGGTTACGCGCGAGAAGACCGAATCGAGGTCGTCGTAGCCGCGCGGGATGACCACCGGCACGATCGACATCTCCTGTCTCATCGCCTGCGGCACGCGCACAGCCAAGCCCGCGGTGTGGCCGTAGAAGAACGCCGTATGACCGTCCAGGAGATTCAGCCGGTGCTTGCGACGCTTGCGGAACTTGACCGTGGGGTCTGCGATACTGAAACCCCAGTGGATAGCCGCTGAGCGCGGGCGCGACAGACGGATCTCGTCAAAGACCGCCACCAATCCTCCCTTGACGTGGATCATGTGACGCGTGAACTGTTCGAGGCCTGCCTCCGGCTCGTAACACTGCGCGGCTTCGCCGGCGGCGTAAGCGAACGTGTCGGCGCTGTGGAAACCGACGATGCGCCCGACCTGGGAAGGGCCCTTCCTGCAACCGAAGACTGTCCCTTCCTCTATCTGCCCCTCGTCCTCGATGGTGAGGGTGGAGAAATTCGCCGTGCGAAGGTTGTAGCCGACCGGCGGAATCGCCACAAGCCCCTCGCCGTACGCGTTCACCGTAACGGAGTTCGCGGCAGGATAGTCGGTGACCGAGACCCGGTGCTCCAGGTCCTGAACCACGCGCCCGCGTTCCGTGCCGCTCCACAGGAACGCGAGTGTCTCGTCATCCGCCAGCCATCCGGAGCGTGAGATGACCTGGCCTGTATCGGCGAACCGCTGGTCCAGGTGCATATCGTTGAACCCGGCTTCCGCGGGCACCTCAGGGGCATGGAACAGAAACCGCCGCATGAACGCGGTCAGCGGTGAATTCTGGCCATGCGCTAGACCACAGCATGTGGGGATCAACGCCTTGGTCATGTACCGCTCGGCCAGCCACTGCGCCTTGGGATTCCCGGTGAGCGCGGCCAGCGCCTCCCAGGCAAGGAAATTCGGCGAGTAGTCGGGGTGCGCCGAGCCCATCTGCTCCATGGCAGAGGTCTCCAACGCGATCCGATGGGCTGGGAGGTTCTCGAAAAAGCGCCAGCCGGTCAATTGGTTGATGCCGGTGCCGTGGGCAAGCGCGACGGCGAAATCCCAGTACGCCGGGTAGCAATGCTCGTGAGGGAAAAGCCCGCTCGACCCATCACGTGCGGTGCGCTGCTTCGCAATGTCGAAGTGTCGCACTGCCCAGTCGAGCCACTCGCCCGCCTCCGCAACCTCCCCGTGGAACGCAAGCCCGGCGATCCCGACGGCGTGGTAGTTGTACGCGCTGTGGCACATCCCCCCCGGATTGCCCGGCCACTCCAGCGTCATGAACTTGATGAAAGGCATCCACCACCGCATCACCCGCGCAACGGACTCGCGGATCATGTCCCTCCACGCCGGCTCGATCTCATGATAACACCAGTCGTAGAAGCACGAGGTGATCTCCACGAGGCGGCCCGGCTCCACATACTGATAGCCGCGATACATCCTCTTGCCGTTCTCCGGACCAGGCATCTCCTCGGTCAGGAGATGCTGCATCGCGCCACGCGCAATGTCGAAATACCGCCTTGTCCCCGTCACGAGATACGTCAGCGCAAACGGCAGCACGTCCGCCGCGTCCGTCTGAATCCCATCTCTCAGCTCGCATAGTCGCTTCTCCACCGTCCGCCGGAACTGCCGCCAGCGCCGCGGGGAGCGATCCTTCGCCCATGTGCGCAGTTCCTCGCGACTCCCGAAGTGGAGCCGCGGGTGCTTCCCTCGCAGCGACCGTCTCAATTCGACGTGATAGCGCGGAGGCCGCTCGTCCCGGCGTACCAACACGCGGCGAAAACCCAGCCGATATCCTCTCCCGTTGACCAAACGCACGTCGTGTTCCCGCCCAGCAAACTCCAACGCAAACTCCCCGAAGTGATAGCCCCGGGAAAACTCCTTGTGGCTGGGAAACTCCGTGAGCGCCGATCCTATGTAGTTGCGGTCCTGGTACACGTCCAACATGGGACCCACCCAGGTCTCGTTCAGATAACGGGTTTTCTCCGTCGCGTCGGAGAACCCGGGCACCCGGAAGAACTGCGTCGAGGGCCCTACCCGCACCCCATAGACGTTGAAGAACATCATGTCCGCGTCAAACGTGCCCCGGTCCACTTCGAAGAGAAAACGGTGCATGCCTCTAGCGAGCTTGAGTTGCGCGACGAGGTTTCCATCGGAGTTGAGCGTGAATGCATTCCGCTTCCTCGCGCGGTCCCGATCGTAGAGCGTTTGCCAGTGGTGCGGCGTCGGAAAGCCCTTCCCTTCAGTATACCAGGCCATTTGGTAATGGGCGCCTGCGTCTTGTCCCTGTGAAACCCCGGGTTACGAAAATCGGGGGCCGGTTTCCGGCCCCCGACTTCCAGTACACCCTTGTCGCGTCAATCCTGCGCGTAGAGCGCGTCAAAATACGGCTGGAAAATCTCCCTCCCCCAGAACACCGGCGCAAGCACCCGTCCGCTCCGCCGGATCTTCTCCTTCACCACCGTCCTGTAGAGCGAGAGCCCCGCGTCGCTATAC
>JAZDKG010000159.1:0-3035 GCA_043803205.1 Planctomycetota bacterium | reverse complement strand
TCCCCTCGAGCTTCACCTCCAACGCTAGGCTCGGCGAGTAGGCTAGGTGCGTTTCCGGGTCCTCGATCGTCCTGGTCTCGCTCTTCCCGGTGTCCATGTCGTACACCATGCACGAGCCGTACGCCTCATACTCGCTTAGAGACGTCTCGCCCACGTTACGGAACCGCACTGACACGATCTTCGACCCGTAGCGGCAGAGAGGCCCCCTCACGAGCGCCCGCTCCCCCTGCCGGCGCGCCGCTGCGCGCTGTGACTTCCCAAGAAAGTCTCTTCGAAACGCCCCGACCTCCGGGAGGTCGCGCCTCTCAAGCAATCCCCCGTCCGGCGCAATCACGTACAGCTCCGTCTTCACAACCTTCTCGTCGTCCCTCTCCATGCGGTCCACTGCTGCGATGAAACGCGTCGGCTTCTCCATCCAGCCCAGCGGCCACACCTGCGCCCTCGGCTCCACCGGGAGCGCCGGCGCAATCACCTCCCCCGTCTCCAGGTCCAGGAACTGAATCGGCTCAGCGGAATGATCGTAAGCGGGCCCAGTCGTCCTCGCCCCCAGCGCAAGCGCCCGCACCGTCTCGAACGCGGTCTCCCACGCCCCCTCGGCATACCTCGATCCCCTGAACGCTATCACCTTCCCATCGCCGCTCCTTCCCTGCGGCAAGCGCCAAACCTCCTCCCCTAACCTCGCCGCATACTCTCGCCAACGCCCGTCCGGCTGACCCATGAGGAGTCTTCCGGATCGGCGATCGCCCCGCGCCACAAGGAGCGACCCGTCAGGCCCGCCCCAGCCCAGCCCGAGCACCACGTCTCCCATCGCTCGCCACCCGGCTAATGAACAGTCAACTACAGTCCAGGTGAACACCCCCGCCGCTAGGAGCGTCGCCGTCGCAAACACGACGGTCACCCCCGCCGCCTTCCTCGCCCGGCTCATGCCCCTCACGCCCCTTCGCTCAAAAGCATACGAGCCGGCTAAGAGCGTGGCGGCCACCACCCCCAGAGCGAGGTACAGCAGGCCTTCATCCATCTTGCCCAGAAGCAGCCTCTCCTGAAACCCGCGCCACCTCAATGAGACTAGCCACCCAAGTAACCCCGAGACGGCTGCCGCCGTCCCCAGCGTGAGGATCATCGCCGAAATCCCCCCCGACACCACCGACGACCAGAATACCGCTGCGCTCCATAGCGCGAACAGCAACAGCACTGCTGGCGCAGACTCCCTCGTCACGTCGCCCAATAGATCCTGCTCCGGCGTTCCGGGCCACACGGTCAGCAACAGAAACACCACGGCCACCGCAAACGCCGTCATAAACGCGTTCGCCCCGGCGCTCGCTAGCCACCGGCGCAGTGCCCCCACCGGAAGTCCGCCAAGGAACCTGTCCGTCCCCCTCCTCCTCTCCTCCGAAAAACACATGCCCCCCAACAGCGCCACCAGCACCGGGACCCCGATCATCACTACCCCGGACCGATACCCCGACCACGGACTCGCCCACATGACGAAATACATCACCGCTAGTGTCCCCACCACCAGCGCCCCCGTCACCCGTATCTGCCGATACTCTTTCCACGCTATCGCAAACATCCGTCTCCCTCTTCCTCTTCCTATCCCACCGCCGCGCCGATGAAGAAAAGCCCGTTCGCAATCCATATACAGATCGCATAGAGCCCTAATCCCCCAGCGGCGTATCCCACCCGGTCCCATACCCTCGGCCGCTCGTGCCTCCACCGCGCATACGCTAAGAGCGACCCCGCGAGCAGGATCGCAGACGCTGCCTCCATGAGAACGCCACGGAGAACTCCCGACAGCGGATGCGCTAAACCCCGCATCGCGAACGACGGGTACCAGACAATCGCCACGATCGCCACGATCGTCGCGATCCACGCCGCCACCGCCCTCTCCACGATCACCGATAGGAACACGCCCATGACCCAGAACCGATAGCAGGACCGAAACGCAATGAGGAACGGGAAGCTGAAACGCGAATGCAGGCCCCCTCCGGCCGACCCGAGCTCCCAGAATACCAGCCCGCTCACCAGCGCCAAGGCGCCCGCCAACGCGAGACTCCCCGCCGCCTTCGCAACCCATATCCGCGCGCTCGACATCGGGAGGTCCGCCAGGAACCGGTCCGTGTGCTTGCGCCTCTCCTCCGAAAACGTCATCGCGCCAAGAAGCGCTGCTGCGTAAGGGGGAAAGCCCGTCACCCACACGATTGCCCGGCGGTCCAGCCCCTCAAGAGACCACAGGATCACGAATCCCCCGACGAGCACGACCGCGAGCGCCCCTGCCACCCACCACCTCTCCCGTATGTCCTTCCACGCGATTCCAAACATGGCTCTACTCCGATTTCCCTACATACGCGATGAACACGTCCTCAAGCCCCAGGCGCTCGACCTCCATGCTCGTAGGCGCAAGACGCGCCCTCAACTCCCGCCCCTTCTCCTCCGACCAGTCGCCAATCACCGCCTCCCAAACCCTCCCGTTCCTCGCAAACGACAGCGCCCCCGCAACCTCGCCTCCCTCAGGCGGTTCCGCAAACACGAGTCTGACCCGCGCCGTCATCTCCTTGAGCGTCCCCACGTCCTCCACAAGGAGGATCTTCCCGCTCCTCATGATCGCCACCCGGTCCACCACCCCCTCGATCTCCGCGATGAGATGGCTCGACACGAACACCGTTCTTCCCTCCTCCTGGATGAGGCGGACCATGCTCCCCAAAAAGTCCCGGCGGACGATCGGATCCAACCCGCTCGTCGGCTCATCCAGCACAAGAAGCTCGGGCTTATGAGCAAGCGCCAAGGTCAGCGCTAACTTCGCCACCATCCCCTTGGACAAGTTCCTCACCTTCTTGTCGATCTCAAGCCCAAACCGGGAAAGCAGCGTCTGGCACTCCAGATCATCCCACGCGGGATAGAACGCGCGCACGAACCGCGTGACCTCGCCGACCGTCATCCAGTCGTAGATGTGGTGCTCCTCCGGGACGTACCCCGTTCGCTTTCGGATCGCCACCCCCTTCCACCGCGAAGGGAGCCCGAACACCGACGCGTCCCCC
>JAZDKG010000158.1:0-9682 GCA_043803205.1 Planctomycetota bacterium | reverse complement strand
CCCCCGGCCCCCCCCCCCCCCCCCCCGAGAATGACGAAGGGCGAATGACGAATGACGAAGAGGAACGGGAGCATAGCTTAACGAAGAGGCGCCCTTCGACCCGCAGTCGCGGGATCAGTATAGACAGAAGATGCAGAGAAGTCAGGAATCCGTCGGGGGTCGAGTTTCCCCCCGACACATTTGAAAGGAAGACGGGATGGCGAAGCGAAGGCAGGCCCTAGCGAACCCGGCGAGCGCGGCACACTTCGAGCGCCTGGCGAAGGTGATGCAGAAGTCGTCGCGGACGGGGAAGCCGCACCCACCGATGGAGAAGCGGGCGGTACACCCGTATGCAGACGGGGTGCAGGAGCCGGTGGTGTATGGGCTTGAGATGCGGGAGTACCACCATCCGTTCAATTACCGGAACATCGTGCACAAGGCGTTCTGCAGCGATCCGGCGATGGCGGGGTTAGAGCTCAACCCGGTGAACTCGGTGGACAGCCGGACGAACGACAGCCTGCCGGCGGACTATCTTGAACTCACGGAGAAGAATCCGATCGTGCGCTTAGTGGTGATCGGGAGCGCGTGCACGCCGCCGGGGTACATCCAGATCGAGGTGGACCCATGCGAGGGGTTCCGGCGGCCCGACGAGCTTCCGGGGGTGACGCCGGCGCGGTTTCGGATCGACAACCTGTGGGGGATGCACCTGAGGGGGGACGTGTGGATGAAGGAGGCGGAGACGCCGGGGGCGCCGCTGCCGGAGCACTTCGTGCGCAACTGGCCGTATTCGCACGTGAAGGACTTCAAGGATCGGTACGTTCTCACGGGGGTGACGAGCCGGAACATGCCGTTAGCGGGGATGAGCTGCGCGATCTTCGAGATCCCGGCGGCATGCAGGGTACGGATCATGGGAGGGAGCGTGAACCCGGGGTGGACGGTGGAAAAGTCGCCGAACGACGGGCACTACGCGTTCCGCATCATCCGGGCGACGGTTATCACGAGGTCGAAGGTGGAGAAGAGGGGGGGGTAGCCACCAAGTCACAAAGACACGAAGAACAGGGAGGTCAGGAGGGCGAGGGTCGAGAGGGGCTTGAGCCGCCGCGGGAAGACGTGGCGGGGGCGGACCCTTTCGAGGGGCGGGGGGGACGCAGGAAGAGTAAGACGCCGAGGAGGACGCCGAGGACACTCGTGACCTGGGCGGGGGTCATGCCCCAGAACCACGGGGGGATATCATCGCGGAGCCATTCGAAGAAGATGCGCGCGGGGGGGTAGAGCAGGAGGAAGACGGCGAAGGCGCGTCCGGTCCGGGGGCGGCGGCCGGAGTACCAATAGAGAAGCGCGAAGAGCAGGAAGGCGAAGGCGGACTCATAGAGCTGGGTGGGGTGGACGGGGAGGGAGGAGAAGGCGTCGGGGCCGATGAGTCCCTGGTCAACCTGATGGAGGAAGGCGGGGCTTACGGGGGGGAAGCGCACGGCCCAGGGGAGGTGGGTCGTGCCGCCGAAACAGCAGCCGTTGAGGAAGCAGCCGATGCGACCGAAGGCAAGGCCGAGGGTGGCGGGGGCGATGGATAGGTCGAGCGCGAAGAGGAGGGGTCTGCGGTGTCTGCGGGCGACAAAGACGGCGCCCAGGACGCCGCCTATGATTCCGCCGTACCAGACGAGGCCGCCGGAAGTGATGGCGAACACGCCGAGGGGGTGTCCGGCGAAGTCCGTGTTCCAGTACTGGACGACGTACCAGATTCGCGCGCCGAGGAAGCCGCCGATGAAGGCGGCGAACCAGAGGTCGTAGGCGAACTCGCGGGGAAGGCCGGATTTCCTAGCGAGCCTGAGGATGACGACGAGGGCGAAGAGAAAGCCGAGCGCGGCCATCACGCCGTAGGCGCGGATGGGTATCGCGAACCAGGGGGTGTTGATCTGGAAGAGCAGGCTATGCAAGGGGGCAGGCCTCGAAGGGGGGTCAGCTCTTTACTTTGAGTCGGTTCTTTTCGTCGACGTAGACGATCTTGGGGCGCCAGCCCTTGCGGACTTCGTCGTCGGAGACGAGTGCGAAGGCCATGATGATGACGAGGTCGCCGGGGAGCGCCCAGCGTGCGGCGGCGCCGTTCATGCAGACGGTGCCGGAGCCGGCGGGGCCCGCGATGGCGTAGGTTTCGCAGCGCCGGCCGTTCATGAGGTTGACGACGAGGACCTTTTCGTATTCGGCCATGTCGGCCTCTTTCATGAGACCGACGTCAATGGTGATGGAGCCCTCGTATTCGAGGTTGGCGTCGGTGACGGTCGCCCGGTGGATTTTCGCCCTGCACAGTTCTCTCAGCATCTCATCTCCTTGAGCAACGGCGTTCCAAGTTTCCTTTTTTTCGGGTGCGTTTGGGACGCACGTCAGAGGGCGGCGACGCCGAGGAGGACGTTGTCGATGAGCCGCGTGTTTCCGAAGCAGGCGGCGACGGCGGCGAGGGCGCCGCGATCAATCGTCTCGATCTCCTCGAGGTCGCGAAGGTCCACGATGGAGAAATAGTCCAGTTTCGCGAGGGGCTCGTCACGGATGACGGCGGAGCACTCCTCGATGATGCGTGCGCTGCGGCGCTCGCCGGCGTCGTAGGCAGCCCCGGCCTTGGCGAGGGCGCGGTAGAGGCAGGGAGCGGCGCGGCGGTCGGCGGGGGCGAGGTTTTCATTGCGGCTGGACCTAGCGAGGCCGTCCTCCTCGCGCACGATGGGGCAGACGCGCACTTCGAGGGGGAAGTTGAGGTCGTCGACCATGCGGCGGATGAGGAGAGCCTGTTGGGCGTCCTTCTGTCCGAAGTAGGCGCGGTCGGGCGCGACGAGGTGGAAGAGCTTGGCGACGACGGTTAGGACGCCGCGAAAATGGGTGGGGCGGGAGCGCCCGCAGAGCTTGCGGGCGAGCTCTTCCTGGACGACGAAGGTGGCGCCGGGTCCGCCGGGGTACATCTCGGCGGCTTCGGGGGCGAAGAGGAGGGAGACGCCAGCGGCGGAGGCGAGTCTCGCGTCCTCCTCGATGCGTCTGGGGTAGCGGCCGAAGTCCTCATCGGGGGCGAACTGGGTCGGGTTGACGAAGACGGAGGCGACGACGAAGCCGTTCTCCTTTCGAGCGGCGCGCATGAGGGAGAGATGTCCGTCGTGGAGCGCGCCCATGGTGGGCACAAGGGCGACGCTCTGGCGGCCGGCGCGCGCCTGGCGCACCGCGTCGCGCAAATCCGAAATGGTCCTCACGATCTGCATCGGGCATCAGGTCCTTCAGGCATTGGGGCGGCGGTGAATCTTATCGCTCCGGGGGCAGTTTTTCCAGCATCGAGCGGACGGTGGCGCCGGTCCCCGGATGGCGGACTTGGGGTGCGATCTCGGCGAGCGGCGCGAGGGCGAAGGCGCGCGCGTCAAGGCGCGGGTGCGGGACGGTGAGGCGGTCGGATTCGATGACGGCGTCGCCGAAGAGGAGGATGTCGAGGTCGATGAGGCGCGGGCCCCACCTTTCGGCAGGCCGGCGGCCCATGTTTTTCTCGGTCGCCTGGAGGGCGTCGAGGAGTTCGTGCGGGTCGAGGGTCGTCTCGATCTCGACGGCGGCGTTGAGGAAATCAGGCTGGTCGGTCACGCCCCAGGGCTTGGTCTCGTGGAAGGAGGAAACGCGGAGGACGCGGATCGCGGGGTGGGCTTTCAAGAGAGCAACGGCGCGCTCGAGGTTGGCTTTGCGGTCCGCGAGGTTGGAGCCGATACTCAAGAACGCTCGGGTCGGCGCGCTCTGGGGTTTCAAGACCACTTCATCCCTGAGATGCGGCGGGTCGCCTCGCGGAGGCGCTGGACGTCTACGGTGAGGGCGGCGCGGATGTAACCTTCTCCGGCGTCGCCGAAGCCGAGGCCCGGGGTCATAACGATGTCGGCCTCTTCGAGGAGACGGGTGGCACAGTCGGTGGAGCTCATGGCGCCGGGGGTCGGGAGCCAGACATAGAAGGCGGCCTTGGGGGGCGTGACGCGCCAGCCGATGGAGCGTAGGCCGTCGCAGAAGGCGTCGCGGCGCTCACGGTACATGGCGCGGAGGTGCACGGTGAAGTCGTCGCCCTCGTTGAGCGCCTTGATGGCGGCGTATTGGACGGCTTGGAAGATGCCGGAGTCGAGGTTCGTCTTGAGGCGGCCGAGGAGGGAGATGAGATCGGCGTTGCCCGCGGCCCAGCCGATGCGCCAGCCGGTCATGTTGAAGGTCTTGGAGCAGGAGTGGAACTCGATGGCGAGGTCCTTGGCGCCGGGGACCTGGAGGACGCTGGGGCTGGGCTCTTCGTAGTAGACCTCGCTATAGGCGGCGTCCTGGGCGAGGATGAGGCGGTTTTGGCGCGCGAAGTCGACGGCTTTGGCGAAGAAGGCGAGGTCGGCGGCGGCGGCGGTGGGGTTGTTGGGGTAGCAGAGCCACATGAGCTTGGCGCGGGCGAGGTCCTTTGACGGGACGACGGAGAAATCGGGGAGGAAGCGGTTCTTCTCGAGGAGCTTCATGTAGACGGGCTCGCCTCCGGCGAAGATGGTGCCGCTGCGGTAGGGGGGATAGAGGGGATCGGGGACGAGGGCGACGTCGCCGGGGTTGAGGACGGCGAGGGGGAAGTGGGCGATGCCCTCCTTGGAGCCGATGAGGGGATAGATCTCCTTGTCGGGGTCGAGCTCGACGCGGAAGCGTCTGTGGTACCAGGCGGCGATCGCGCGTCGGAACTCGGGGAGGCCGTTGTCGAGGGCGTATTGGTGGTTCTTGGGCTCAGCGGCCTGGCGGGCGAGCTCGTCGATGACAAACTGGGGGGTCGGGGTGTCGGGGTCGCCGATGCCGAGGTTGATCACGTCGCGACCGGCGGCGATGGCGGCCTTCTTCTTCTTGTCAATCTCGGCGAAGAGGTAGGGGGGCAGTTTGCGCAGGCGGTCGGCGGGGGCGAAGGTCATGCGTCGGGGTCCTCCCAGGGGCGTCCGGCTCCAAAGGGGTGCGATTATAGCGCGCGGGCGGGCGGCCGCAAGCGCAAGCGACAGTCAACGCTCGGCCATGGCCTTGTCGTATTCGTCGCGGAGCTTTTCGCGGGGGACGCCTGCGGAGAGGTGGTCCCAGGGGAGGGTCTCTTCGGCGGCGCGCTCGCGGGTGACGTGGGCAACGGCGTCGAAGGGGGCCTCGCGGAAGACGCGGGTCCACAGGTCGAAGTCGAAGCGCTCAGTCCAGGCTTCGAGTTTGGCGCCGGCGGCGTAGGCGCGCAGAAGCAGTTCGCCGAGGCGGCGGTCGCCCCGAGCGAAGACGCCTTCGAGGAAGCTCTGCCTTGCGTCGTGGAACTTGAGGCGGACGGAGCCGCGAAGGCGTCGTCGGCGGAGGGCGTCGCGCTTGCGGGAGGCTTCCTCGACGGAGATCATGGGGGCCCACTGGAACGGGGTGAGGGCCTTCGGGACGAAGATGCTGATGGTGGCATTGATCTGGGCGGGGCCGGAGCCCATGGAGCGGCGCAGGTCGCTCAAGTGCGCAGCGAGGTCTACGATCCGCTCAACCTCCTCGTCGGCTTCGCCGGGCAGTCCGATCATGAAGTAGAGCTTGACGACTTTCCAGCCGGCCTCGTAGGCCTCGAGGACGCCTTTCTCGAGGTCGCTTTCGGAAACGCGTTTGTTGATGATCCGGCGGAGGCGGTCGCTGGCGGCTTCGGGGGCGACGGTGAAGCCGCCTCGGCGAACGTCGGCGAGGACGGCGGGGAGCTCGCTCAGTTCCTTGCCGACGCGGAGCGACGGGAGGGAGAGGTTGACGCGGCGGGAGCGGAAGCGCTCGGAGAGGAGGCGGGCGAGGCCCACGATGTCGGGATAGTCGGAGGAGGAGAGGCTGGTGAGGGCGATCTCGTTGTGCCCGGTGTTGGCGTAGGTCTCCTCGGCGAGGCGCAGGATGAGGTCGGGGCTGCGGCGGCGGACGGGACGCTTGGTGGCGCCCGCCTGACAGAACCGACAGCCGCGGGCGCAGCCGCGCATGATCTCGATCATGATGCGATCGTGGACGGTTCGCGCGAGGGGGACGACAGGGGCGGTGGGGCAGGGGGCGCTTTCGAGGTCTTCGACGACGCGGGCGCGGACGGGGAAAGGCGCGCGGGGATCGAGGGGCTCGACGGCGCGGAGGGTTCCGTCGGGGTCGTAGCGAGGGGCGTAGAGGGCCGGGGCGTAGAGGCCGGGGATGGAGAGAGCGCTCTCGCGGATGACATCGGCGCGGGAGGCACCGGCGCGGCGCAGGTCGGCGCAGAGGGAGAGGAACTCGGGGAAGCTTTCCTCGCCGTCGCCGAGGAAGAAGATATCGACGAAGTCGGCGAGGGGCTCGGGGGAGAAGGCGCAGGGGCCGCCCGCGATGACGATGGGGTCGCCGGGGCGGCGGTCGGCGGAGCGCAGGGGGATGCCGGAGAGGTCGAGCATCCAGAGGAGGGTGGTGTAGGAGAGCTCGTGCTGGATGGAGAAGCCGAGTACGTCGAAGTCACGGACGGGGCGTCCGCTTTCGAGGGTGGGGAGCGTTAGCCCAGCGCGGGCGAGGACGTCGGCGAAGTCGGGGAGGGGGGCGAAGACACGCTCAGCGGCGAAGCGATCGTCGCGGTTGGCGATGTCGTAGAGGATGGGCAGTCCCAGGTGGCTCATGCCGATCTCGTAGGTGTCGGGGAAGGCGAGGGCGACGGAGAGGCGAACGGCGCGGGGGTCCTTGGTGATGGCGTTCTTCTCGGTGCCGAGGTATTGGGCGGGGTTGGTGACGCGGGGAAGGATTTCGTTGAGGATGCGTTCTTTCTGCATGTTTCAGGCGAAGTCCTCACTTGCGAGCACGGTGACTCTCCTCATGCCGACGTTCATGATGAGGGAGAGGCCGAGGAAGGTGGCGAGGAGACTGGAGCCGCCGTAGGAGACGAGGGGCAGGGTGACGCCCGAGATGGGCACGAGGCCGACGGTCATGGCGGCATTGATAAAGATCTGTGCGGCGAGGACGGAGGCGACGCCGACGACGAGGAGTCTGCCGAGGGGCTCGCGGGTGCGTTTGGCGATGGCCATCGCGCGGAGGATGATGACGAGGAAGAGGGCGAGGGCGACCGCGGAGCCGAGAAAGCCGCGCTCTTCGCCGATGACGGCGAAGATGAAGTCGGTGGGGCGCTCGGGGAGGAAGTTGAGGCGGTTCTGGGTGCCCTGTCCCCAGCCCTTGCCCCAGAGGCCGCCGCTCCCGATGGCGAGGACCGATTGGCGGTACTGGTAGCTTCGATCGGGATGGGAGTCGGGCTTAAGGAAGGCCTGGATGCGCTCGACCTGATAGGGCTCGATGATGCCGGCCTTGTCGGCGATCGTTTTGGCGTCATAGCGGTAGCAGGCGAAGAGGACGAGGACGAGCGCGGCGCAAGCGGCGGCGAGGAGAGCGGCGAGGTGCCGGGCGTTGGCGCCGACGGCCAGGAGCATGGCGATCAGCGCGACAGGGAGGAGGGCGGCCGTGGCGAGGTCGGGCTGGCGGAGGATGAGGAGGACGGGAACGAAGGTGAGGGCTGCCGGGACCAGGAGGCCGCGAATCGTGCGGATGGAGCCGCGGAACATGAGGTGTCTACCGAGGGCGAGGACGAGGGCGAGCTTGGTAAACTCGCTGGGCTGGACGCTGAGGATGCCGGCGATGTCGAACCATCGGCGGGTGTTGCGCGTGGTCGTCCCCAGGACGAAGAGGGCGAGGAGGGCGACGAGCGCGACGATATAGGCGGGGTAGGCGAGGTGACGAAAGACGCGGTAGTCGACGAAGAGGAGCGCGAAGAAGAGGGCGGCCGAGATCGTCAGCCACATGATCTGTCTGCGGAGGGCGGCGGCGGGGAAGGCGCTCCCGGCGGTGGGGAGGTTGGTGCTCCAGATGAAGAGGACGCCGATTAGGGAGAGGGCGGCCAGAGCTGCGAAGAGCACCCAGTCGAAGTTACGCCAGACGCCAATGCGCTTCATGGGCGCTATCCTCCGGGGAGGTATCCGAGTTC
This sequence comes from Planctomycetota bacterium, assembly GCA_043803205.1. GTDB lineage: Bacteria > Planctomycetota > DG-23 > JAZDKG01 > JAZDKG01 > JAZDKG01. The sequence goes on along the minus strand of JAZDKG010000158.1, from coordinate 1,731 downwards.
CTGCAAGGTGGCGAGGATGGTGCGGGCCACGGGGCAGGCGGCGGTTGAAGCGTGCTCGCCCGATTCGAGGTCCTCGATGACGACGGCGAAGGCGACCTTGGGGGCGTCGACGGGGGCGAAGCCGGCGAACCATCCGTGATTGGAGCCGCGGGAGGTTTCGGCGGTGCCGGTTTTGCCGGCGACGGGGACGGGGAAGCCCTCGAAGGCGTCGTGTGCGGTGCCGAACTTGACGACGCTGGCCATGGCGCGGCGGAGGAAGCGGATCGTATCGTCGGAGAGGGGGAGAGTGCGCGTCGTGAATGACTCGGTCGATCCGTCGGCGGAGGCGAGGTGAGGGCGCAGGAGCCGGCCGCCGTTGGCGATGGCGGCCACGGCGCGCGCCATCTGGAGGGGGGTGACGAGGGTGGGTCCCTGTCCGATGGCGAGGTTCGCGGTATCGCCCGGGAACCAGCGGCCTCGGCCGCTGTCACGCTTCCAGGAGGGGCCGAAGGCGATGCCGGTTTCCTCGCCGATCTCGATGCCGGTTTTTTCGCCGAAGCCGAAGGCGCGAGTCCAACGCTCGATCTCGGCGGGGCCGATGCGCTCGCCCGCCTGATAGAAGTAGATGTTGCACGACTTGGCGAGGGCGTATTCGAGGTCGAGGGCGCCGTGGTAGCCGAGGCAGCCGAAGACCTGGCCGCCGAGACGATAGCGGTGGTCGCAGGTGAAGAAGGTGTCGGGGGTGATGCGCTCGGACTGAAGTCCGGCGGCGGCGACGAAGATCTTGTAGGTGGAGCCGGGGGGGTAGAGGCCGGAGGTGGCCCTGCGGAGGAAGGCCTGGTCGGCGCGCGAGGCGTCGGGGTCTTGGGGATCGGGGAGGGGGGAACTGGCGAGGCAGAGGACGTCACCGGTCGTAGGGTCGAGGACGACGGCGGCGCCTTTCTGACCCTTGAGGGCGGTCTCGGCGGCGCGCTGGAGGCGGCAGTCGATCGTGGTCTGGAGGTCTTTCCCGGGAATAGGGGGAGTCTCGCGGAGGAGGAGATGGACGCGGCCGCGGCTGTCGACGACGTCGGTGCGGCGGCCGCGGGAGCCGCGAAGCTGGTCCTCCCGGGCGAGCTCGAGTCCGCTGGCGCCGAAGAGGTCGTCCATGCGGTACTGCTTGCGGGGATCGTCGGGGTATCGGAGCTGATAGTCCTGCCAATTCTCTTTCCAGATAGGGGAGACGTCGCCGAGGACATGGGAGGCGAGTAAGCCGAGGGGATGTCTGCGGGTGTCGTCGGCGAGGACGACGAGGGAGGGGAAGGTATCGGGATCGAGCTCGACGGCCATGGCGTCGGGGAAGGAGACGCCGGAGAGGAGGGGCTGAGGGCGTCTCTCGTACCATGCCGTGAGCCAGCGCTCCATGCTGCGGCGCGCGCGGTCGGATTGGGGATTGCGGGCGGCGACGTCTCTTTGGACGCTGCGGCGGATGTCTTTTCGGATCGCGGCGATCCTGTCCAGGATCTCGCCCTGGGTCATGCCGTACCGGAGCGTGACCTGGCGGAAGAGCGCGTTGTGGGCAGGGTCGTCGAGGGCGTCGAGCTGATCGACGCGGACGGCGATGGAGAACTTGCCGCCCTTGGAGGTAGCGAGCGCGACGCCGTTCGTGTCGAGGATGGAGCCGCGCGTGGTCTCGAGGCCGACGGTGCGCAAGACGCGGTCGGCGGCTTTGCGGCGGAACTCGTCGCCACGGACGAGCTGGATCGCCGCGAG
>JAZDKG010000157.1:0-3038 GCA_043803205.1 Planctomycetota bacterium | reverse complement strand
GATGAGGGTGGGGATGGCGGCGATGACGAGGGAGGCCATCACCATGGGGACGGCGTGCTGCTGCTGGAACTCGTAGAGGAAGACCATGAGGGTCCACATTTTCGGGTCCTGGCAGACGAGGAAGGCGTGCATGAAGGCGCCGCAGAGTGTTCTTCTCAGACCTGGACACAGAACCGCTTCCCCGGCACGTTCAAGCAACCATTCTGTTTGGGCCATCAGGACTTGTCGTCGCCCGAACCAAATCGCCGAAGGGACTCGATCTCGTCGTCGGAGAGCGCCACGTGATCGCGCATGGCCCGTTCGGCCTGATCCGGATCGCCGGTGGCGATCGCACGCACGATCGCGACATGGACGCCGACGCGCCTAGCGCGCGGCCAGATGAACGTGCCAAGGAGGGTGTAGACGCGATCGAGGAGCGTCGCCAACTCGGCGCAAGCGGCCAGCTGCGCCAGTCGCCGGTGAAATCGAAACTCCCTTACCTGGTCGTAGGACACCTTCTCCACGCCTGAAGCGCGGATCGACCGGTCAGCCTCCTCGGCGAGCCTTTCCAGTTCCCGTACTCCCTCTGGGTCGCCTCTCTTCGCGCAGAGACGGGCGATCTGGCATTCCAGCGCCTCGCGGACGCTGTATAGTTCGATCAGTCGAGGGCCGTCATAGTTGGACACCTCGTATCCGACCAAGGGCCGCTTTTGGACGAGTTGGTCCTTCTCCAACTCGCGCAAGGCGTCGCGGACGGGGATGTTGCTGACGCCCAGGCTCTCGGCGAGTTCCGAGAGCAGCAGTCTTTGCCCCGGGCGAAGCTCCCCGGAAACGATATCCGCTCGGATTCGCTCGCGAACCTGCTCGCTGATCGTCAGTGGCGCTCCCGGACCTTTACGCGGATCCATCGTTTTGCCTCTCGTCCGAGGTCTCTCCCGGCGGGGAGTCCGGCTTTGCCGGGATACAGGTTATTATGCCTTCCGGCCCGTTGCTTGTCACCTGGTTTGTGCTCAGCAGTCCCGCCTCCACAAAGGTACTGATAGCCTTTGGGCTATCCCTACGGGATGTGCACGTTCTTCTGACGAGAGGGGCGGTCCCAAGGACCGCCCCTCCGAGTTCTCAGGTTCCGGTGTGCGCTAGTCCTGTGCGTACAGTTCGTCGAAGTACAGGCTGTAGAGGCGGGCGATGTCCCGCAACGCGGGGCGTCCGCTTGATGCGGCCTGCGCCGACACCAGTGTCTTGAAGAGCGACAATCCGGCATCGCTGAAGGTCTTGACGGAACCGTCGCCGAAGAGGACGTTGTAGGCGCTGTCGTGATTGGACGTGAACTCGTCCTTTTTGAGGACGTCCGTGTTGTTGTAGCTATACGCGCTGCCGTCCATGGCGGTGACTCCGACGTCCCGGCCGAGGAACCCCCAGACCGCGTCGGAGGCGATTGCCTTGCCGCCCATCTGGTCAAGCTTATACGAGTTGAAGGACAGGTCCGTCGTGTCCTCGGGTCGCACTTGGTATGCGCCCAGGATGGTGCAGCGGGTGAAGGAGGAATCCCAGACGAAGCCGCCGGAGCTGTCGGGCCAGCACGTTCTCTCGGGGGGCATGGAGGTCGTCTGGTTGTTGCTCAGCGCCCGTCCGTAGATCCCGCTCGTCGAGCGCGAGGCCTCCACCGGAGACCAGTTGTCCGACGTCAGGGCATACTGCGAGCTGCAGTCCGTGTTCCCGATGAACATGTAGAACGAGAGGTTGTTCAGGCCCGTCGAGTTCGACCATGTGGCCTTCCCGCCGGTTGTGTAGAACGGGAACGTCGAATCGAACTTTGTCATGTTCTCGAGGATCTGCATCGCCTTCGCTGTTTGTGACGGGGTGGACGCCTTGGCATACAGTCGGAACACTTGCGCCTCTTGACGGCTCGGACAGTCCAGCACCGAGGCCCCTTTTTGCGTCAGGTAGCCTCCCGCCAAGAGAAGTCCCAGACTGCTCGGTATGCCGCCGCCCGGCGCGCTCGGATACGTTGCCACCTTGCTCCACGGATCGTCCCATCCCTCCTGAACGTTCCACACGTCCCCGCCGGGCGGGGTCAGGTCGCGCATCGAAATCATGTAGTACTGGCCCGCGTATCGACCGTTGGCCATGTCGTCATTGTCCGTGTATGGCTTCGAATAGTCGCTCTTCACGTGATAGCCGTACGCGGGCGTCGTCCATCCCTTGTTGTCGGTGGTGTACATTGTCATGGCGAGGCCGATCTGGCGGAGGTTGGAGCGGCACTGGGTTTTGCGGGCTTCCTCCCGTGCGCGGCCAAGGGCGGGGAGGAGCAGGCCCACGAGGAGGGCGATGATCACCATCACCACGAGCAGCTCAATCAGCGTAAATCCTTTCTTCATGGTCAGTTTCCTCCTGTTTCACGGATCTCCGGTTATTACAGTTTCCTGCACGTGACACAGAGGGCGCATCAATGTGACATGGGCATCCTCCTTTCTTCTGTCAGAAGTGATAGTCGATATTCCCGCAAAGCGCAGGAACGGGCACGACATATATCATATATCTTATACCGTATCCGCGTTCGTGTCAAGGAAGAAATTGATCGTTCACGGTCTTTTTCGGGGAGGAGTGGGGAAGCGCGGTAGCCGTTGAAATGGGCCAGGAGCGCCTGGAAGGGAGGAGAAGGCGTCACTGTCAAGGAGCATGTGCGTCAAAGTCAAGGAGGCACTTCATGCTCCCTTGGGGGTCCGACGGTTGACAGAGGATTCCAGGCGGCGTGATGAGCCGGCCCTCAGGGAGCTTTACGTGCAAGGTCCGGTCCCGCGTATGCGGAAGGATCGGTCGCGCAGTCGAGGGTCGTCCTGTCACAAGAAGATGGCGCTGTGTTTGGCAAGAGGGCACGACGGAGGATGCCCCTCTGGAAGCGAGGAGGTCACTTGAAGGTGGGGATGACGATGCCGCGGAGGATGACGCGCTGGCAGAAGATGAAGACGATGAGGGTGGGGATGGCGGCGATGACGAGGGAGGCCATCACCATGGGGACGGCGTGCTGCTGCTGGAACTCGTAGAGGAAGACCATGAGG
>JAZDKG010000156.1:0-19104 GCA_043803205.1 Planctomycetota bacterium | reverse complement strand
TTTCCGCCCATGACGGCCTGTGAGGGCGCATCTCGCGCCCTCACAGGATATCGCCTTGCTCCCCACTCCCTTTCTCTTTGTGCCCCCTTCGTGCCTTCGAGTCTTCGTGGCTATCCCCCTTCTTGTCTCTCCGCGTTACATACTGCCTCCTTCCCCTTGACACTCCCGGTCGCCCGATGTGAAATGCATCGCGCATGCCCGCTCGAAGACCTCTCTCCGTGAAAGGAGTTCCACCATGTTCACCCGCGCCCTTTGCCCCCTCCTTGTGCTTCTCGTCCTGGCCTGGATCACGCCCCACGCCTCCGCTCAGACCCTCAAGGAGCTACAGGCCGCCCTCGTCGAAGCGAACGACGCCAAAAAACCTGCTGAGATGAGAACCCTCGTCGACCAGATCCTCAATCACCCCGACGCCGGCGACGGCGACCGCGTCGCCGCACGCATGATGCTCATCCGCGCTACCCGCTTCGAAAACGCCGGCCTCGACAAAATCATCGAAGCCGCCAACGCCGTCATCGAATCCAAAGGCGCAACCCCCTCCCACGCCATGAGCGCTTGCCTCGAGGTCGGACAATACGCCAATAACTCGGGCGCACTCGATAAGGGCCTCGAATGGCTCTCCCGCTGCCGTGACATCATCATCGCCAATAAGCTCTGGGGCGCCGCCCCCGTCGTCTTCCGCGACCTCGCCACGAGCAAACGCGCACTCGGCGACCGCCTCGGTGCCGCCGAGACTATGCTCGAAGGCCTCGCCACCCTCGACGAGCGCAAGATGGCCCTTGCATACTACTACCAGCCGCCCTGGCTCGACCACCTCGCCTGCTTCGGCCCCGACAACGCCGACAAGGAGCTTCGCGGACAGACCCTCGCCCTCAACCTCGTCGCTCGCACCAAGAAACTCGAGGACATCTCCAAGACCTTTGACCTCCTCGTCCGCTTGAGCGCCTACGCGAGACCCGCCGCGACCGCCGAAACCAAGCGCGCCTTCCTCGCCGCCCTCGACAGCCTCGCCTCCGCTGCCCGCGCTGCGGAAAAGACCGAAGACCTCGACCCCGCCGCCGTCGCCGACAAGATCTCCTCCTGGCGCGCTTCCCTCCCCGCTCCCGAGTAAAGGCTTCTCCCGCCTTTCCCCTTTGCGTCTCCGCGGCTTTGCGCGAGATCCCTTCTTTTCCCTGACTTCTGGCTACTGGCTTCTGTTGCCATGTCCCCTCTCCCCCCCGAACTCGACGCTGACCTCCGCACCCTCTCCTCCCGCAAGGACGCTTGGGCCGCCCTCGACGTCCGCGAGCGCATCCCCCTCCTCGACCGCGTCGTCTCCGACCTCCTGCGCGTCTCGGATCGCTGGGTCGCCGCGTCCCTCCGCGCCAAGTCCCTCGACCCCGACTCCCCCGTCGCCGGCGAAGAATGGTTCAACCTCGCCATCCTCTTCCGTCAGCTCCGCATGTTCCGCCGCTCCCTTTCCGAGATCGCTTCACTGGGCCGTCCCCTCGTCCCCGGTCCCGTCTCGTGTCTGCCCGACGGTTCCCTCGTCCTCCGCCTCTTCCCCCGCTCACCCCTGGATCGCGCCCTCTATCCCGGCATCACCGGCGAAGCTTGGATGGAGCCGGGCGTCTCCCTCGAAGATCTCCCTGACCTCCAGGCCCGCGCCTATAGCGACAAGTCGCCCACCGGCAGACTCGCCCTCGTCCTCGGCGCCGGTAACCAGCCTTCCCCCCTCCTCGCCGACCTCCTCCAGAAACTCCTCGTCGAAAACAGCGTCGTCCTCCTCAAGATGAACCCCACGAACGACTACCTCGCCCCCCTCATCGAGGAGGCCTTCCGCGCCCTCATCGACCCCGGCTTCCTCCGCGTCGCCCTTGGCGACGCCTCCGTCGGCGAATCTTTCGTCCGCCACCCCGCTAGCGACTCCGTCCACGTGACCGGCTCCGTCAGGACCTACGAGTCCATCCTCTTCGGCTCCGGCCCCGAGGGCGAGATGCGAAAAATCCGCCGCCAGCCGATCCTCGACAAACCCCTCACCGCCGAGCTCGGAAACCTCACCCCCTTTATCATCCTCCCCGGAAACTGGTCCTCCCGCGACCTCGCCCGCGCCGCCGAGCACCTCGCCGGCGCCCTCACCCAGAACGTCGGCTTCAACTGCCTCACCCCCCGCGTCATCCTCACCTCCGCCCGCTGGCCCCTCCGCAAGAATCTCCTCGACGCGCTCCGCTCCGTCCTCTCCCGCGTCCCGACGCGCGTCGCCTACTACCCCGGCGCCCCCGATCGCCATTCCGCCTTCCTCGCCGCCCACCCCGAAGCCGAACTCTTCGGCGACTCCTCAGATGGCCGTCTCCCCTGGACATTGATCCCAGGTGTGCCCCCCGACAACCCCTCCGATATCTGCTTCACCACCGAGCCCTTCTGCTCCCTTTTCTCCGAAACCCCCATCGACGCTCCCGATGACGTCGCCTTCCTCGACCGAGCTTGCCGCTTCGCCAATGAAAACCTCTGGGGCACCCTCTCCGCCACCCTCATCGCCCACCCCCGCTCCCTCCGTGACCCCGCGCTCGCAGATGCCGTCGAGCACGCCCTCGCGGACTTGCGCTACGGCACCGTCGGCCTCAACGTCTGGGGCGGCCTCTCCTACACCTTCGCCCTCGCCCCCACGGGCGCCTATCCCCCAGGCGACTCCCCCGTCCAGTCAGGCGTCGGCTTCGTCAATAACCCCTTCATGATCGAGCGCGTCCGCAAGTCCGTCTTCCGCGGCCCCTTCCGCCAGCCCGTGAAACCCTCCGCCCTTATGAAGAACTTCCACCGCCTCGCCCGCCGCCTCGCACTCCTCGAAGCCCGCCCCTCCCCCCTTTCCTTCGTCCGCCTCCTGCTCTCCGCCGCCCGATCGTTCTAGGCTCGGCTCCATCGCTCCTCCTGGAGCTTGAAAAACCGCCGTCGCCCTGCTAGAGTGATTGTCGTATCTCCTCCAAGTCCGAGAGGGCACAATGGCACGTATCATTCAGACCAAGCAGGCCTCAAGGGCGACGGGAGGTCCGCAGTACTACATCCAAGACCTTGAGCTAGCCACCAAGACCACCCTCCGCCGGCTCGGCAAGTGCGAAGTCTGGCTTGGGACGCCCTACGGTATCGTGATGAGCGGACTTGTAGCAGTGGCAGCGGATAAGGTCCTCGTCGGCGAAAGGCTCCGCCCGGGCAGCGTAGGTCACGACCGCCTTCAAACGAAAGACGCCGCTTACTCCGTCGAAGCCGAAATCGTGCGCTGGTACGGCCTTGACACAAAGTCCCCTCTCAAGAGAGTGGATGTTCGCGAGAGGTGCTACCACAGCAAGGAGACCGGAAACTACGCCATCCTTATCTTCCCCGAGAAGGTCCATTTTCAGGATGGCAGAGTCCAGTCTTTGCCCTTCGAATACAGCCCCCTCACATTTACCCGCAACCACAGATCCAACCTTGTGGTCAGACACCTTGCCAAAGTCCCTCCCCCCGACCTGACTTGGGCCAAGGACCAGATTGGGCGCGTCCTCTCCGATCACGCGAATCCCAACGTAAAATATGTCGGAGAAGAGGACATCTTGCGTGTCGCTGGCGGCCTCTTCAAGCTCGGTGTTCGCTTGGCGGCGTACCGCAGGAGAGGTTACGATTGTTTCGACACCGAATTCCAGTTCATGAGCTTTCCTCCCTATCGCTGTCCTGTCGAAGTCAAGAAGAAGTCCTCCAACTTCGATTATCAGATACTGAAAAAGACCCTGCCTGAAAGGGCCGTCGTGCTCTGCCTGGAGCATCCTCCTGCCTATGTGCCCCCGGAAGTCGTCGACGTTCTCGAGCTTCAGGCTCTCCATGACTACCTGGAGGGGCTCTCTTGACCCAGACCGTGCTGCACGTTAAGCCGATCTCGCGCACGATCCGCCCGCTTCGCCAGGCGACAGCCCGCCACTACGGTAGTCACCCTTACTTTACCCGTCGTCCCTGGAACGTCGTCCAAGCCTATATCAAGAACTTCACGAAACCCGGAGATACGGTTCTGGACCCCTTCGGCGGTTCCGGCGTCACCGCGATCGAATCTCTCGTCCTTCGCCGCCGCGCCATCCACGTAGACATAAACCCCCTCGCCAATTTCATCGCCAAAGAGATCGCCATCGCCCCCGTAGACCTCGATACACTCTCCCGCACATACCACGCCATCCTCGACGCTTGCAGACCTCAGATCGATTCCTGGCGACGTCAGCCCAATAGCTTCTTTGAGCACAACCCCGTCCCCTATTGGTATCCCCGGTCCGCTAGTCTCCCGCGCAATGCCGACGTCAAGTACGTCGAAGACCTTTTCACTAGGCGTCAGCTCTTCGTCCTTTCGTTGCTTCTGGACCGCATTGCCGCCGTCAGAAACCCCACCTCCCGCGACCTTCTCAGATTCTGCTTCTCCGCAACCCTCGCCAAGACGAACCGAACCTTTATCTCAGCGCGAAACCGCGCCGAAACCAGAGGTGGCCCCTCGATCTTCAGTATCTATCGCTATAACGTCCCCAGTCAACCTGTTGAACTCGACCCTTGGACCCAATTCCAAGAGCGCTTCAGCAACCTCATGCACTGCAAGAAGGAAACCAACCACCTCATAGGCTCCTTCTATTCAGAAGAAGACTGTCTCATCCTCCATGGGTCCGCCGCCCGCCTACCCCGCTCGATCGCCCCAGCAAGCGTTGCCTATGTCTTTACCGACCCCCCGTACGGCGGTCATATCGCGTACCTCGACCTCTCCACGATGTGGAACGAGTGGCTGCGCCTCACTGTGTCCTCAAAAGACCGCGAAGCTGAAATGATCGAGGGCGGCGACAACAAACACACCCGCGATCACTACCTTTCCCTCCTGGACCAGAGCGTTTCCGAGATTGCCCGCGTCCTCAAACCAGGAGGCTGGCTTTCTATCGTCTTTGAACACTCCGACGGGTCCCTTTATGCCGCCATCCTTGATGCCGCCAAGAAACATGGTCTTACCTACTCCAACGCGGTCGCCCAGTCCCTCGATGTTGTCTGGTCAATGCACAAGAAGAAGCACCAGAAAACTGTGCTCTCCGGCGAGCTCATTCTCAACTTCTGCAAGTCCCATAGCGTTCGCCCGACACCGCATAGGTCCCCACGTCCCACTTTGTCGCAACTCGTCGTTCGCGCCGCCCAGTCCTATTGCGGGTCGAACGGCGGAGCTACCACCGAGGAGATCTTCAACGACGTGATGCGGCGCGCCATCGACAGCGGTATGCTGGATTCCATCCCCGTTACCCTCCGCGATATTTTCGATCTCCTTGTGGAGAGCGGGTACCAATACGACCGTCATTCAAGAAGATGGCGCCACAAGAGCCAGCCCCCATCACCCCAGGACACCCTCTTCTAACTCGCGCCATGCCTGAAAAGAATCGAATGGCTTACTAAGCTTCCTCAGGTCTGCCCCCCCTTCGTTCCCGGATTACAGGTTGCACCCTCCGCGTTCCTGCCTACACTCTGAATAAATCCTCGAATCTCTTGCTGCGGAGGACCGTTTGCCATGACCCCCAACATGCTTCTGGCGCAGACCAACGTCTGGGCCCGAGAATTCCTCGGTCAGGAGGCGTGGCGGCTCGCTGTCGCCCTCGCCCTCCTCTGCGCGGGCTTCCTCGCTAGCCGCCTCGCCCGCGGCCTCGTGGAAAAACGGGGGAGAAAGCTCTTCGATAAACTCGGCGAAGAGGCCGCCGCCAAAGCCTCTGCTGCACTCATGGCCCCCGTCCGCTTCGCCTTCGCTACCCTCGGCGTATACCTCGCCGTCATGGTCCTCTCTGTCCCGCCCGGCCTCGAAAACTTCATCGCCAAGGGCCTCAAAGTCCTCGTCACCGTCGCCGTCACCTACGCCGTCTACCGCCTCATCGACCTCCTCGACGCCTTCCTCTCCACCGTCGTCGCGAAAACCGAAACCAAGCTCGACGACATGCTCCTCCCCATCATCCGCAAGAGCTGCAAGGTCCTCGTCGTCATCGTCGGCGTCCTCTCCGCCCTCCAGGCCCTCGATTACGACGTAACCGCCATCCTCGCTACCCTCGGCATCGGCGGCCTCGCCGTCGCCCTCGCCGGACGCGATACCATCGCCAACGTCTTCGGCTCCGTCATGATCTTCGCCGACCAGCCCTTCAAGATCGGCGAACGTGTCAACATAGGCGGCTACGACGGCCCCGTCGAAGAGGTCGGCCTCCGCAGCACCAAGATCCGCACCCTCGACGGACACCTCGTCTCCATCCCCAACAGCGTCGTCGCCAACGAAAAAATCGAAAACATCGGCCGACGCCCCTCCATTAAGCGCCTGTTCAAGATCGGCGTTACCTACGACACCGGCTTCGCCAAGCTCCAGCGCGCCATCGAAATCATCAAGGAGATCCTCGACGCCACAGAAGGACTCGACGAGCTCAAGGTCGTCCGCTTCTTCGAGTTCGCCGACTTCTCCCTCAATATCCTCGTCATCTATTGGGTGAGCGACCCCGACTACCTCGGCAAGTTCCTCCCCACGAACGAATCCATTAACCTCGAGATCCTCAGACGCTTCGACGCCGAGGGAATCCAGTTCGCCTTCCCCACACGCACCATCCACCTCGTCCAGGAAAAGGACTGATTCCCCTGCGTCTTCATCATTCTCCCGCGCGTTTCCCCGCGTTCCGCGCGATCGCCTCGATCAGCGCCTCCCGATGCGTCGCCAGCGCCTCCGGGTCCGTCGAGTAATCCCTCGCCCCCGCGACGAACCCATCCTCGAGCGTGATCGCCCCGCGCAATTGCGCTAGCTCCGCCCCGCCCTCCCCCTTCTTTTCCGCCGCTTCCAGCATCTCCCGCGCGAGTGCTAAGAGCGCGTAGTCCTCGATCCCGTCCCGCAGATTCTCCAATCGCAACGACGAGACCGGCCCGTCCGCCCCCGGATACACGTACATCGCGCTCGAATACGGTTTCACCCCGTCCAGCGCCGGATTCCACTCCGTCCGGATGGCCGGCCGTGCTGCGTCGAACACGGGCTTCTCGTTCCCCCGCCACCGGTTGATGCACCAGAACATGAACCCGTCCGCCCCCGCCTTCCATGTCTGCCACGGGATCATCCGCCCTCGGATGAGATGGTCGTCGATCGTCCACCACGTGTCATACCACCACACTTCACTTCCCGTCGCCTTCGCCCGCGCGGCAAGCTCCACCTTGAAGAAAGGCATGTCCGGACAGAACGCGATGTTGGATAGGCCCGTGAGCGTCGAATCCGTCCCATACGTCGGGTCCGTCCGCGCCGTGAGCAGCTGCACCCCCGGATACTTCTCCTGCAGGAGCTCCGCGCACGTCCGGATCTCACCGTGCCACTCCGGCCCCTTCTCGTCCCACCCGTACACGTAGCAGCGATCGATAAACCCCGCCTCACGGATCGCCGGCACAATGGAATCGAGCCTCGCCCGCAGGGCCGCCAGGCTCGAAGTGTTCATCCGCGTCTCACTCTGGATCCACGCCGCTAGGAGCGCGTTCTGCCCCCGCCGCGCGAACCGCACCAGGTTCTCCGGCGTCTCGTACGGCTCGTTCTCATACGTCGACGTCAAGTTGATTCGGCGCGCGAGCAGAAACTCGATGAACGCCTCGCGCATCCGCTCATCCCACCGGGCGCCATAGAACTGCTTCCCCCAGTCCTCGTGATATCCCAGCCCCGTCCTGAAATACCACTTCTCCGGCAGCGTCACGTCCGCGACCCGGACCGCTAACTTCGCCTTCAGCGCCGCCGCGTCGGCGGGACGTGCTTCCACCTCCCCCTCATACAGGCCGCTTGGCGCATCGGCCGGAACGTGGACCTCGATCCACACCGGCTGCGTCGTCCCCTTCTCAACGTCGAACGCGAAGTTCGGAAACACCGGATCAGGCCACCACCCGCTATACTCCGCCTCCCGCCCATACTGGCAAGGCGCAAGCTTCTCGATCCGCACGAAACCCACAGGCTTGATCTCGATCAAGCTCGCGGGCAATACCTTGTCGCCCGACTTGAGGTCCGAAACCGAGACCTTCACCCCGCGCAGGCCCTTCCCGTGTGCGTGGATCACAAGTTGTGTCGCCTCCGTCTCCCCTCGAACCGCCAAGATCGGCTTCGGCTCAACCTCCATCCGGATCGGCCGGTCCTCAAGGAACACGTGGACCGTCGATGGCGCGAATCCCACGATGTAACCGGGCTCCCCTCCCTCAACCGCCCCCGCCCGCCGCAACGCCTGACGCAGCGCGATCGGCCTCGCGTGCCGCTCATAGACAGCCTCGATCTCGTCCGCCCGGGCTAAGATCTCCCGCCGCTTCTCGAAAGGCGCCGCATCCCCGGCCGCCGCCGCTCGCGTCTCCTCTGCAAGCGCCTGCGCCCCGTCCAGCGCCTTCCGCACTGCCGCTAAGCCATCGTCCTCCTCGAGCCCCTCTAGATCGAGTCCCTTGAGCTTTGCCAGCACCTCCTCGCACCTCTTCGGCGCAGCGCTCTCGAAGTCGTCCTCGACCCGGATGTCGTCGAACCACGCCTGCCCCTTGCCCCCCGCCGCGACTAAGAGCTGAATGTGCGTCGCCGTCTTCGGCGCGCGGAAACGTGAAGCGACCCCCGTCCAGTCGTGCGCGTCCCGGAGGACCTCCGTGTAAGGCGTGATGTCTACCCACCCGTCTTTGGATCGCGGACGCGCGACAAGGCTCGCCTCCTCGCACCCCTCCATCTTCACGAAACCGTTGACCCGGTAGGTGAGCCCAGGGATCACGTTGACTTCGAGAATGAAGACCGCGTTCTGAGGCGCATCCTTCGGCGCCTCCGGCCGCCCGCGGTTCACGATGTGAAACGACGCCTCCCCCGAATGCTTCTCCCTTGTGTCCCGCGAGAACTCCGCCTGCACCTCCGCCGACACATACGTGCTCGCCTTCGCCGGCATCCCCGGCGCCTTCCCGTCCGCCTCCTCCGCCCCGCCGTTCGGCACCTTCACGGGAAACCCGCCCGCAACCCCCTGTGCTAGAATCACAGTCAACGCCGCGATGAAACCAAGCGCCCATCCCTTCATTGGAACCTCCTATGTCCATGTGCCTGACGCGCTCCGCCCGCGGGGATCGTACCTCGCTGCGCCTCCCCTCGCAACGCTTCCGATGCGCGCCCGCGCTCTCTCTCTGCTCCTTCCTTGACCATGCGCGCCTCCAACTGCGCCTATTTCCCTTGTCACCTCAAGGCTCGATTCACATACTCAAGACCTGTTTGACAGGAGATGCATCATGCGTGGTTTCAACTTGGCTGCAGCTATCCTGTTCTTCTCCTCGGCGCTCTCCCTCCCAGCGCGAGGCCAGGACATGCTCAAGAACGGCGGCTTCGAGCCGCCGTTCTCAAGTGGCATCGCCCACGACTGGGGCGACAACTCCTACGGCGGCTTCGTCGTCCGCTACACCGAAGAGACCCGCAACGTTCACAGCGGCAAGTCATGCCAGAAAGTGGAGGCCCTTTCCTTCACCCCCGGCAGCGGCGTCCAGTTCCTTCAGAACGTCGACATGCGCGCGGGAAAAACCTACACCCTCAGCGCCTGGATGCGCGGTGAAGGCCTCGCTGGCCCCGTCATGATCCTCCTCCGGCGCGGCCCGTCCCCCTACGACCATTGGGTATACAAGTGGGTGACCGTCACGCCCGAATGGCGCAAGTTCACCGTCGTCGGAACCCCTCCCGGCCAAGACCCGGAGGACAACCGCTTCTACGTCCATTTCAAGGGTACCGGCGCCCTCTGGGTCGATGACGCCTCCCTCCGCGAAGGCGCCTTCCCCGAAGAAGAAACCACCCCCGAACTCGTCCAACTCCCCCCGGGCGGCCCCAACCTACTCCCCAATGCGAGCTTCGAAACAGGCCTCTCCGGATGGGCCCCCATCGATCGCGTCTTCCCCCCGGGGATCGCTGTCGACCCCACAACCGCCGCTGACGGCCGCCTCTCCCTCAAGGCCCGCGTCAACCCGACCCGCATCTCCCTCGACGAGATGGAGCGCACCGTCACAAGCCGATACCTCAAGATCGGAAACGTCCCCCGCCCCTTCACCTTGAGCATGTCCCTTAGAGCCGCCGCCGATGGCGCCCGCGTCAAAATGGGCCTCTATAGCAAGGGTCCCAGCATCGAAAAAACCCTCACGCTGACAAACGAGTGGCAGCGCTTCTCCGTGAGCGGCCTCGTCGGCGGACCCGAGTCCATGAAGGGCAGCGCCTTCGTCGCCGTCACCGGCGCCGACGGACCCGTGGACGTCTGGATCGACGCTAGCCAAGTCCAGGAAGGCGGCCTCACCCCCTTCGCCCCCGCTTCCCCCCTCGAGGTCGCCGGATACCCGACCCGCCCCGACGCAACCTTCCTCGAAACCGAAACCCCCCAGATCGACCTCTGGTGGTCCGCCCCCCAGACACCCGTCTGGTCCTTCCGCGTCGAGGACTTCTGGGATCGCGAGGTCCCGGCTCAGGTGGCCGTCGAGGACTCGTCCGACACGCCTCCCGGTCAGACCCGAGTCGCCGTGCAAATGGACGCCCTCGGCATCTTCCGCCTCCTCGCCACCGCCCAAGCCGGCGACGCGACCAACACGGCAGAGGTCGTCTTCCTTCGCGTCCCCCTCCCCCCGGCTACCTCGAAAATGGGCGTCCATGGCGGAACCTACGTCCCCACGGGACAGCCCGACCAGGGCGGACACGGACTCTTCAAGGCCTTCGCCCCCTTCATCCCCGACTTCGCCCAGCGCATAGGCGCGAAGTGGTGGCGCCTCCACGACGCAAGCTCCATCACCGACTGGCGCCGTGTCGAGCCCCGGCAAGGCGAGTTCGATTGGTTCGACGGCGTCGTCGACGGCCTGCGCGAGCGCGGCTTCGAGATCCTCGGCATGCTCGTGCGAACCCCCGACTGGGCCGCCCGCGATCCCCACAACAACCTCAACGGTCGAGGCGTCCCCCGCGACTACCGGGAGTTCGCCGACTACGTCACTAAGGTCGCCGAGCACTACAAGGGCCGCATCCGCTATTGGGAACTCTGGAATACGCCTGGCGACACCGGCTTCTGGTCCGGCACACCCGAGGAATACGTCGAGCTCCTCAAGGTCGGCTCAAAGGCGCTCAAAGACGTCGATCCCGAAAACAAGGTGACGACTGTCTGGCTCGGCTACGAACGCGAGGACCAGGCCGCCAATGAGCGCCTCCTCGCCGCCGGCATGACCAACTACCTCGACATCTTCGGCTTCCACGGCTATGGCGGCGAACAGGCCCTCGAGAACGTCGAACGCTTCCGCGCGATCGTCGCACAGCATGGCGGCATGAAACCCCTTTGGGAGACCGAGGCCGGCTGCTATTGCGCCACCTTCCGCAAGTCCTACTTCGACGGCGCTGAGCCCATCGGCACCCAATGGGCGACCCCCCAAGACTACCGCGCCGCCACAGCGGCCTGGGTCCGCTCCGTCGCAACCTCCTTCGCCGCCGGCAGCGGAAAATACTTCTTCTACTGGGTCCAGCCCACCGGCCTCTTCTCCCAGCAATACGACGCCCCCAACTTGCTCGACTACGACGGCACGCCCCAGCCCGTCGCCGCCGCCTACGCCGCCTTGAGCCGCTGGCTCTCGGAGGCCCGCCCCCTCGAGATCCTCAAGCTCACCGACCGGATCAACGCGCTCGTGTTCGAGCGCTCGGAAGGCCCCCTCGCCGTCATCTACGGGCTGGGCATGCCCGCCCCTGACACCCAGACGATCCGCCTCCCCATCGCGCCCGGCAAGCTCGAGCGCATCGACCTCATGGGGAACCGCCGCGTCCTGAGCGCCGACACCGAAGCCGTCCTCGGCGTCTCTTCTGAGCCCTTCTACCTCCTCGCCCCCGGCGTGGGCGCTCAAGAGCTCATCGCCGCGCTCGAAGCGGCCCGTGTCGAGGGCACCCCCGTTCCCGATGAAGTCCTGGACAAGCTGCGGAACTACGGCATGGACCTGAGCCACCCGTTCTTCCGCGACCACCGCTTCGTCGGGACGATTCTCGACCTCGCGGACGTGAGCGCCTACCGCTTTGCGAAGGACGACTTCGACGTCCTCGTCCTCTGGTTCGGCGACGCTCGAGGCGTCGTCCGCGACCTCCCCAAGAAGCGTCTCATGGTTCTCTCGCTCAAGGACCAACTCAAGGCGACGGACGCCCTCGGCCGCAAGGTGAATCTCTCGGGCGCCGCCTCCCGCACCTCTCTCGACCTCTCCCTCGTCCCCGTCTTTCTCGTGTGCCCCAAGGACACCCGCCTCACCCTCGCGCCGCCCTTGCCATGAAAGCCCTCCCCCGACTCATGGAGCAGGCAAGCTGATTTTCGGTGTCTTGGATTCCAAAGAATGGCTCCGCCTCGACATCCGCGTCTGCATGCGCGACCTGTAGCGGCTGGACACTGCTCAACCGCCTGCTGTTTTCCCTCTATGCCCCGGCTCATCGGCTAACTCCCCCCGACTCAAGCTGAATACACCGCCCCGGACCTTCCCGGAGAAAGTGTCTGACCCCTTCCCACGCGTCCTACTTCTTTCCCGAAATTTCGGGAAGAAGCGTGTTGCGTATTGTTGCGATAATCATGATAATCGATGGTTGAGCTTTGATGCGATAGGTAGGCGCATTCCCGGTACGATGCAAGAGTTCGAACAGGGAGCATCGTCAGGAAAGAGAGGGGAATCATGAGCTTCCGGATTCACCGAAAGATCGCCCAATGGACCGTGGCGGCATGCCTCGTAACGGCCTTCCTTCTCCCGCCCGCCGTCACAGCCGGCGTGATAGAGCCGATAGAGCTAGGCGCCCCCCCTCTTGGCAACCCGCCGCCCGCCACCGACACCAGCTTTATCCGCGTGAGGGCCGGTATGCCATGGGCGCCTCAAGGATACTTCAATTTCATCGGAAACCAAATGTCCACGCACGTCGTCCAGCCGGGCTTCCCCTTTGCCATGGGTTCCGCTTCGGTCGTAGGTTCCATCATCGGCAACAGCCCTGAGGCCGGGGCGTATGTCGAACTCGTCAACCACGATCCGTTTGACGGTCTCTTGGAGGGGGGCGCCGATGTCGAGCTGCGCTGGGTCTCGAGGATCTACGACGAAACCAAGCCGGTCGGGGACCCCTTGGAAATGGCCTTGCGATACCACTACGCCGGGGCCTTGTTTGCGCAAGAGTCCGTCGCAGGCTGCTGGACTAGGGCCGCGGCGGACTGCATGGTGAGTGTGGACATCTGGAGTGGACCTACGCAGACTTGGATGACGTTGCAGGAGCGTCAAGGGACCGCCGATATCGTCGCCCACAACGATGGGGTTACCTCATGGGCCTCGCGGAACGTTGCCGGAGTCTGGGCGGGCAGCGGAATCGACGGGCCGAATTCGGGTTGGGCCACGCTGCCGGTTGACGTTGGACAGTACGACCTATATGGCATAGGCTGCGCCTGGATGGAGGATATCCTCTTCACAGTCCCCAACGGACGCTGGATCTCCATCTACATGGACATCGCCACCAGCGCGACAACCTCCCCCGGCGCCAGCCTTGATGGGTACTTCGCCCAAGCCATTTCTGCCTTCCACAACACGTTTGGCGGCGAAATCACCGCGCTTGACCCGGGTGTCACCTTTAGTCAGCGGCTGTACCCCGAACCCGAAACCGTCCCCGCCCCCGGCGCCCTCCTGCTCGTCTGCGCGGGCCTTGCAACCGCCTGGGGTTTCCAAACGTTGCTGCGACGGCGCGCCTGACACAACCCTCCCCCCGCCGTCGCCCGCATCCGACCGGGCGAAGCGCGCCTCTGCACTGAGCCCTGCCTTCTTTCCCCTTCGTGCCCCCTAGTGTCTTCGAGCCTTCGTGGCTATCTTTCTCCTCTGCGCCTGCTCTGAGCTCTCGAAGAAACGCCTTGCCTGCCCCTTGACAACCCAACAAGAGCCGCATAACGTTTTCTACAGAAGGGGATGGAGTCCCCCTCATAATCGCCCCTCGTCGGGCTGATGACTCCTGTCGCCGCATCGCCTCGGCGGCCGGGGTCGGCCTCGACGTAAGAAACCCCGCCGCAAGGCGGGGGTTTTTGTTGGTGCAGGCCGACGCGGCACCGGCTCGCCGACGAGGAGGACTCCAAATGGAAGAAGCCTTCCGCACCGCCGCCCTCTGGCTCGCCCTCGCCGTTCTCGCCACGATCCTCGCCAATCATCTCCGCGTCTCCATGGCCCTGATCGAAATCTGCATCGGGATTGCGGCGGGGACCCTCGCCGCACGCTTCTTCGGCCCCGATTCGCTTGGTGCCCACGTGGACTGGCTTCGTTTTCTCGCCGCCACTGGAGCGGTGGTCTTGACCTTCCTTGCCGGCGCCGAACTAGAACCCGCCGTGCTTCGGGCCAAGTGGAAGGAAGTCACGGTCGTGTGGGCCTTGTCGGCTTCGCCGCCCCCTTCCTGGGCTGCGCGGCCCTCGCCCGGTACGCCCTAGGCTGGGACGCGCGAGCGAGTTGGCTCGCGGGCGTCGCCCTCTCCACCACCTCCATGGCCGTCGTCTATGCCGTCATGCTCGAAACCGGCTTCAATCGCACTGGCTTCGGCAAAGGCATCCTGGGCGCCTGCTTCATCAATGACCTCGGGACGGTCATCGCCCTCGGCCTCATCTTCGCGCCATTCACCTACAAGACGGCGGTGTTCGTCGCGGTCAGCGCCGTCGTCCTCGCGGCCTTGCCGTTTCTGACCGTCCGCATCACGCGCCGCTACGCCTTCCGAACCGCCGCCATCCGCACCAAGTGGGTCCTCCTCGTCCTCTTCGGCCTCGGGGCGCTCGCCCTCTGGTCGGGAAGCGAGGCGGTCCTCCCCGCCTATATCGCGGGCATGCTCCTCGCGGGCGCAGCCGCCCAGGACCATCACTGGGTCCGCAGGCTCCGCACCCTGACCGTGGGACTCCTCACGCCCTTCTATTTTCTCCGCGCCGGCTCCTTGGTCTCCGTCCCCGCGATCATCGCCGCCCCGGCGGCCTTCCTGATCCTCTTCGGTGGCAAAGTCGCCTCCAAGATATTCGGCCTATTCCCCGCGATCGGCCGATTCAAGGAGACTCCCAACGAACGTTGGTACTACACGCTCATGATGTCCACCGGCCTCACCTTCGGAACGATCTCAGCGCTCTACGGCCTGAGCCACGGCATCGTATCGCTCCAACAGTACTCCTTCCTCGTGGCCGTTGTGATCGCGAGCGCCGTCGCCCCCACCCTCATC
Organism: Planctomycetota bacterium; assembly: GCA_043803205.1. Lineage (GTDB taxonomy): Bacteria > Planctomycetota > DG-23 > JAZDKG01 > JAZDKG01 > JAZDKG01. The sequence continues at coordinate 3,911 of JAZDKG010000156.1, read as the reverse complement.
GCCAACGCGTTCTTCCTGCCTAAGCATCTCCTGGAGATGACGCTCGACGAGGAAGACGAGGTGAAGAATTCAAATGAAGCGTAAGGTCGAGAAGCACATGCCCTACTTCAACTTGCTCGAAGCTTTCCAGTCGGCCAAGGGCTGCGCCCTTTGCGAGCTCGATGAGCGCGACGACCGTCCCTACCCCTCTTCCCGGAAGAGAAGATAGAGCCTCCCCCGCGCCGTGCGAAGGAGGACGATCTCGTTCGCGGGCGTGAGCGCCTCGAGGCCCACGTGGAAGATCCGGCGCGAGAACCTCCGGGCGGCGGCCGGGTCCGCCGGGTACACCGCAAGCGACGTCGCGTCCACCTCCTCGTCCGCAAGGAGCGGCTGCGTCCGCCCTTCGGACGAGAGATACAGCCGTCGCCGCTCGTCGAGATACATCACTCTTGCCCCGCGCAGAGGGACGAAGGCGACGCTCGCCAAGCCGGCTTCCATCACTTCCCCCGCGCGATAGAGGAAGAGCTTGTCGTCCTTGCGGAAGAGGACCTTGCCGTCCGCGAGGTCGACGCAGAAGCTCGCTACGTTATTGGCGATGAGCCGGTTGGCGCTCCCCGTCCAGAGAAGGAGCCTCCCCCGGTCGTCCCGCGAGACCACTTCCGCGTCCCGCGCGAGGACCGCGAACTCTTCCGTAATGGGCTCATACGCCCCGCGCTCGTCATACGCATAATGCGACAGAACGCCGACGCTGCCCCGACTCTGCACCGTCGTGAGCACCGGCACGGCGCCGACATTCTTAGCCTCCCTCAGGTCCTGGTTCCGATCGACGAACAGCAGCTTGAATTCCCCCAGCGAGGGGACGCCCGGGGCGAACGCTCTTCCGTCCCTCGTGAGGGGCTGGAGCCTCCTTGCGGGGAGGTCGTAGAGGAAGAGGTCGCCCCTGCGGTCCTCGCACGCGATGAGTCCCGCGGGCGAGTCCGCTAAGAAGCGCAGACGATCGCCGATGAGGATGACGCCGCCCGGAGCGGCGAGGTAGAGCCTGTCCGGGCGAAGGGTCCGGAAGAAGTATCCCGATACTCCGGCCTCGACCGTGTCGACGTCATCGGCGATCTTCCTGGATGCGTCGATCGGCCTGGCGCCGGGCGTCCAGAGGAAGAGGCCATCGGGTGCGTCGCCTGCGCCCACGAACGCGATCGATCCGTCTCCCCGGACGGCGAAAGCGCCGGCCGCATCCGAGAGCTTCAGAGTCTTTCCGCCGGCCCACGCGTAAAGGAGGGCGAGCTTGTCCGCCAGCGGGACGGTGTAGGCGACGACGTGAGCTCCGGCGGGGGCGTATCGCTTGAAGCTTCGGGCGATTTCGTAGGCTCGTCCGCCCAGGAGGAGCGAGAGGGCCCCGTAGCGGTCGACGAAGAGCACCTCGCAGGCGCGCGGATCGGCGGCGCGCTCGACGAGGACGGCCTCGCGGGCGTTCTCGGCAAGGGCGACGGCTCGCCAGCGCTCGGGGAAAGGGGGAGTGGAAGCGTCTTCGGCGGCGGCGGGGAGTGCGGCCGAGAGAAGCGCGAGGGCCAACGCGAATTTCAGGGGGCGAGCGTCCATGACAAGGCCAGACACGCGTATGAGGTTACGAGGAGGGGGTCATTTTCGAACCAACGCGAGTTCGGGTTGACCCAGGAGCCGTCCGGGCGCTCTCGGGAGGCGAGCGCGCCGACCAGCTCCCTTTTCCACTCGTGCGGATTGCCGGCGGCATCGGTGAACACGGGTTTTCCGAGGATCGCGAAGGTCTTCGCGAGGGTGTGGTAGTTGTAGTAGAGGCCCTGGAGCCCGAGGCCCGGGTTCTCGTCGAGGGAGTAGTGCGCGCGGATCCAATCGCAGGCGGCGCGGACGCGTGGGTCATCGGGCGTGAGCCCCGCGTAGAGGTAGGAGAGGAGTCCCGCGTAGGTCATGGAGGCGTAGCTGCGCAGGCTCTTTTCGCCCGCTGGGGAGACGTCCTCGCCGGCCTTGCTCTCGTCAGGCGCGTAGACGAAGCCGCCGTCGTCGCCGGCCCAGGGCTGGTCGTTGGATTCTTTGCGGTTCTGGAGGCGCTCGAGGAAGGTGACGGCCTTCTCGAAGAGGGGGTCGTTCGCGGGGGAGCCGGTCTCGCGGAGGGCCTGGAGGACGAAGTGGGTGTTGGAGAGGTCCGGGCGTTTCTTGCCGTCGTAGCTCATGCCGCCATAGGAGGGGTTCGAGGGGGCGATGCCGTCGCTTTCGTCAAGCTGCATGCCCGCGAGGAATGCGCGGGCGCGGTCGATGAGGGGAGCGTACTCCTTTCTCCCGGAGGCGTGGAGCGCCAGGCACGCGATCGCGGTGGAGTAGGCTGGATAGTCGCCGTCGTGGATGCCGCCGTCGGCGCGGGCGCGGGAGACGAGCCAGACGAGGCCTTTTTCGACGACCGGGCGATGCTGTTCTCCGGAGCCCACTGGGTTGCGGAGGAAAGAGGCGAGCGCGAGTCCCGAGATCCCCACGTGGGAGCGCCAGGAGCCGTCCGGGCTTTGCTCGCGGGCCAAGTAGTCGAGGCCTCGCTCAAGGAGCGCGCGCGCGTCCTGGCGGGGGTCGCCGCTAGGCTCAGGGCGGGCGGCGAACGCGGAAGCGGCGAAGGCGAAGATGAGAAGGAGGGCGAAAAGCGCCTTAGGCCGGCGGAACATCTTGCGGCTCCGGTTCGGACGGAGGTTGCGCCTGCTCGGAGGGCTGGGCGTGGTTGGCGGGGACGTTCTCCCATTCGGTTTCGGAACGAAGGGAGATCCGGATTTCGCCGAAGCGGGCGTCCTGGGAGATGCGGATGCGCCTGAGGCGCGCGAGCTCGAGGATCGCCAGGAACATCCCGATGAGAGCGATGCGCGAGCGGCGCTGGGCGAAGGCCTGCTGGAAGAGGATCTCGTTCGGGAGGCTCGCGCGCAGGAGGGCGATGAGCTCGTCCATGCAGACGCTGACGGGGACGTCCTCCTCGAGGGAGACGGTGGGCGGGGGCACGCCCGTGGCTTCGAGGATCTCGCGGAAGGCCTTCATGAGGTCCCAGAGGCTGACGTTTTCGAGGACGTCCTCGACGCTGCGCGACTCGAAGTCTGCGGAGAGCTGCCTCCCGACGCGGAGCTCCTGCTCGGCGGCGCGCTCGCGCAGGAGGGCCGCCGCATCCTTGAACTTCTTGTACTCGAGGAGCTGCCGGATGAGATCGATCCCCGGCGCGCCCTCCTCGTCCTCCCCCTCCTCGTCAAGGGAGATGTCCTCGGACGGGAGGACGCTGCGGACCTTCATGAGCATGAGGCTGGCGGCCATCACGAGGAACTCGGCGGCGAAGTTGAGGTCGAGCTCGCGGATGAGGTCGAGGTACTGGAGATACTGTTCGGTGACTTCCGCGACGGAGATCTCCTTCACGTCGAGCTCGCGCTGACGGAGGAGGTAGAGGAGGAGGAGGTCGAGCGGTCCCGAGTAGAGCTGAAGCGTTACCTTGTAGTCACTCATTGGGACGAAAGCACCCTGCGACGAGAGGACGTCTTGTGAGGCCCCTCTGCCGGACGGAGGAGCCGGAGGGAATCATAGTTGAGGATCGGACGGAGAGCAAGGAGACAGAAGTCAGAAGCCAGGAGTCAGGAGGAAGGAGTTTCCTTCGCGGTTGTGCGGGGGGGCTTGACATGGAAGAGCTTGAGGACTTTTTCGCGGAGGTAGCGTTGGGCGAAGGAGTTGAGGGTGGCGTCGGGATAGAGGATGCGGGCGCCGACGAGGGCTTTGAACTTTCGATGGAAGAGGGGTCCGAAGCATCTATGAAAGTGGGCGTGTCAAGGGGGGTGAAGGATTTTTTTCTTAGGGCGGTTTCTTGAGCATGGTCGGTTCGCTCCTCGTGAGGAGGTGAGTTGTGGCTGCAGGACTTCCAGGCCCTCCAGGCATCTATTCGAGGTCTT
>JAZDKG010000155.1:0-12373 GCA_043803205.1 Planctomycetota bacterium | reverse complement strand
GGCCACGGTCAGAGAGAACCCCACCGTGCTTCTAGCGCAGCAAAAGAGCGCCTTGGGGGCCGTGGCGGACGACAACGTCTCCCGCGCGCAGTTCCGCGCCTCGGCGGCGTCCAACCACGCCGAGTTCGGCCTGGAGCGCCTAGCGCTGCCCCCCGGCAAGAGTATCACGTTGGAATGGGACCTCTACCCGCTGCGGGAGGGCGAAGACTACTGGACCTTCATCAACCGCCTCCGTGACGACTGGAACGTGAACTACCGGATCGACGGGCCCGCGGACTTGCTCCACATGACCCGGAACCGATACTGGCGGATCTTCACCGACCAGAACGCGCTGCGCGCGTTTCTCAGTCGCTCGCAACTTGCGATCGTTGACGTGGGATGGCTCGACTACGACAACCACCATGCGGAGACCGGCGAGCTCATCACGCGGGAGAAATACCTGGAAATCACCCGCCAAGTGAAGGAAACCGTGAAGGCGGTGGACCCGAGCGTGCTCCTCGTCGGGAACATCGAGGCGCCCTACGTGAGCCTCCCCCGGGAGCTCTCCAAGGCGCTCCAAGCCGCCGCCTCGGCTCCGCTGGACAGAAGCGGTTTCGCCGAGATGACGCCTGCGCAGATGAGCGTCTTGCTGGATTCCTCCGACTCCTGGAGCCGCTGGAGGGACTCCGTGGTCTGGAGCTCGGCCGGCAGAGCCCAGTATGAGAGATACTTCAGGCGGTTTGAGAAGGACGGACCGCGAGAAGCCAGGTTTGCGCTCACCGTCTATCCCGTGCTCGGCAACGGCCAGCATGAGTACCTCATGGAACAGGTCCGCTTCCTCTTGGAGGAGGCCGGGCTGGACGGCGTCTACATCGACTCGTACACCTCACACTTCTGCTCCTATGACAAGTGGGACGGCATCAGCGCGGACATCGATCCGGCGACCGGCGACATCACGCGCCGATACACGGACTGCCTGCTGGCGGGGGCCGAGTCGCGCAAGACGCTGATCGAGTACGTCCTGTCGGCCGGGAAGGTCTGCGTGATCAACGGGCACGCCGTCGCTCGCGAGACCCGCTCGCTTCCGGCGATTCGTTTCGACGAGATGTTTTCCTACGTGGACCCGCTTGCTTTCGCTGACGGCGAGAAGCCGCCGCTGGCCGCGAAATTGTGTTACGCGCACCTCTCAAGCCCCGTCGGCCTCGGCTTCAAGCCCGACGCCCTCGGCCAGAGAGGTGCCGAGAACTATGCCAAGGTCATCATGAAGGCGGCCATCGCGTATCTGAGGCACGGCGTCCTCTACTACCATTACGAGACCTTCATCCCCGAAACGGGCCCGGGAAGCGGGGAATACGGTCCCTTCAACCACATGTTCCCCATCACGCCCGTGCGCCTGGGAGAGGGCTTCGTCGAAGGCAAGGAACGCGTCGTCACCTGCGTGTCCGGGACGTTCGACCGGCCCGGAGCCGCCGCACCCAAAGTGCTCCTCTTCGATCTCACCGGTCGGCCGAAATCGCACCAGATGCGGCCGGTAAGAACCGAGAGCGGCTGGCGCGTCGCGATCGCGCTCGACGACTGGCAGGAGATCGCCGTAGTGGAAGAAGGCCCCGGCAGCTAGCGATGAGAGGGACTTCTTCGGCCTCGAAGGCGGCTTTTTCCGCTTTCTCGATTGCACCTTGACTCCTCCCCCGGCTCACAGTATGCTTGACGGAAGGTAAGCGTCTGCTTCTGTTGAGGCGCGAGGGGAAGTCCAAGCTTCGAAGACCATAGCGGTTGATAACCCCCGACCTCACAAAAGGCTTGCCCTGAAAGGGTTGCATCAAGGCGTTCTTGTCGAAAGGTTTACCTTGAAAGTCCCCTTGAAAGGAGGTGTCCCGGCAAAACCATCTGAATCAGGACCATGATGTGTCGCGTTTTTTGTCGAGATCAAAACCAAGGAGGGAACCAGGAATGAGAAAAGGATTTACCCTTATCGAGCTTCTCGTGGTGATGGTGATCATCGCCTTGCTCGTGGGGCTCCTGCTGCCGGCACTGGGCCGGGCCCGCGAGGAAGCGAGAAAGACGCAGTGCAGGAGCAACCTTCGCCAGATCGGCCTGGCGATGCAGATGTACTCCAACGACAACCGGGGGTATCTCCCCGGCCTCTACGGGAACTCCGGCGACGGAACGCAGTATGGCAGCTACGGCTGGCTGAGACGCGCGCCCTACAGCACCTACCGCGTGCGGGCGGGCAACGGCGAGACCTACCAGTACAACCCCTCGGGACGGTCGGCCTACAGCCAGGGCATCCCGATGGCGCACATCTCGGGCTCGATGTACCTCATGGCCAACGACAACCGCAACAACACCGGCCGGGCCGAAAACCCCGGACGGCCCAATGGCATCGGACTCCTCTTCGCGGGCGGCTACCTCAGCCAGAAAGGCGCCTCCGTGATGGACTGCCCCTCCCGCTCCTTCAACAGCTGGTGGAGCCAGGCGAACAAGGATTACTTCTCCTTCGAGCCGAACGCCCCCTTCTTCACCTCGGGCGGCAAGGTCCACGTCAACACCACCACGTACAACGACGCCTGCAACGTCGCCGGAATGCGCATGAACCTCTTCATGATCGCCGGCTACGGCCGGGCGGACTGGAACACCACCGCCGGACTGAAGCTCAACGAAATCTGCCAGCACAAGACGGGAGGATGGGTCGACGTCGACGGCAAGGAGGACCGCTGCTTCATGTTCGGGTCCTACACCTTGCGTCAGATCACCGACCTTTCCGGCTCTATCCAGACATTCCGCCCCGAGGCGATGAAGCTCGACGAATACCAGGGGAAGGCCGTCGTGAGCGACCAGCTCCAGATGGCGAACGGGGTCGGCATGTTCGCTTCCGGCACCAGCACCATCGCCCCCGAAGCGATGAACCATCCGAGCGTGGGCGCGTCGGCAGAGTATCAGCTCCACTGGAACATCTACAACGACGCCCTCGACGGGATGATGTCGAACCACGACAACTCCTACAACGTCCTCTTCACCGACGGCTCCGTCAAGACCTTCGCCGACGGCAGCGCGGCGGTGAAGAAGGAGATCATCAAGCACCTCGGCTACATCTACACCATCAACCCGGGCGCCATCAACGACTACGGGAACAATCACTCCGTGCACGTCCACCTGTTCGAGCTCGACCAGCCGATCTGGAGAACCTACTTCGACGAGCTCTACGCTCAGGACTAGCGCATCAGCGCACAGAGGGAGGCGGTCCCGCGCCTGCGGGACCGCCTCCTTTCCCTTCGCCTTAGGAGAACGTCCCATGTCCCGCCACGTCTTGCCCCTTCTGTCCTTGGCCTTCCTCCTCGCGGTCTCCGGGTGCGGGCAGAGATCCGCCTCCGCCCAGAAGGCGTTCCACGAGTCACTCGATCCCAACCCCCCCGTGGACGCCTCGGCCGCTTCCGCCTTCATCACCGTTACCGACACCCAGGCGTCAGAGCCCCCTCCCCTCACGATACTTCAGATCACCTGCGCCGTCCTCAAGGAAGGCACCCTCGTCGCCGAGTGGCCGAGTGCAGGAGGTCAGATCGAATCGGTCGAGCTCGTCCCCCAGCCCGACGCGACGGGCAACGCCGTCCTTGTCATCAATCCCGTGCGGTGTCTCAAGGGTCAGAAGGTGACCATCCGTCCGAAGGAAGGCTGAGCCGAGCGTTCCTCACGTTCCCCCAGCCTCCAAGGGCTCAAGGTGCTCCTGCCTGCCAAGTGGACCGCCCCCTGCGCGGCTAAGGGCGGCACGCGGCCCTGTCCGAATCCATCTCCTCCCGGTCCCGCCACCACATGCTTGCAGCCTCGCGCGACCCCCAACCGAGTTTTTCTCCTCATTTGACTTGTTCACCGGTCAGAGTATGCTTGATGGGGAGGTAAGCGTTTGCCTCCGTACCGGCATCTGAGGCGCGAGGGGAAGTCCAAGCTTCGAAGACCCGAGCGGTTGAAGACCCCCGACCTCACAAAAGGCTTACCGTGAAAGGTTCACCTTGAAAGTCCCCTTGAAAGGAGGTGTCCCGGCAAAACCATCTGAATCAGGACCATGATGTGTCGTGCATGTTCTCGAGATCAAGACCAAGGAGGAAACCAGGAATGAGAAATCGAAGATTCGCTGTGGCGAAAGGATTCACCCTTATCGAGCTTCTCGTGGTGATGGTGATCATCGCCTTGCTCGTGGGGCTCCTGCTACCGGCCTTAGGCCGGGCCCGCGAGGAAGCGAGAAAGACGCAGTGCAGGTCCAACCTGAGGCAGCTCGGCCTCGCCATGCAGATGTACTCCACCGACAACAAGAGCTACCTTCCCGCCCTCTATGGGAATAGCGGCACGGGGTCGCAGTATGGGAACTACGGCGGCCTGCGCAGGGGCACGAACCATCCGTACCGAGCCGGGGAGACCGCCTGGCAGTATGCCCCAATGGGCAGATCGGGCAACGGCGAGGGAGCAAGCCCGGCGGACTTCACTCACACGGCTTACCTCATCCCCAACGACAATACGAACAACACAGGCCGGGCGGGGAACCCCGCGCGCGCAAACGGACTGGGCCTCCTCTTCTCAGGCGGCTATCTCACCCAGAAAGGGGCTTCAGTTCTGGACTGCCCCTCACGGCATTTCCCCTCTTGGTGGCCAAGTCATGCAAAGACGCGTATCGAGTTTAACCAAAACGCTCCCTTCTGGACGACAGGCGGAAGGCTACGGCTCAACTCCCAGATGGGCGGGACGAGCGATAATTACACCGCCTCCGGATACACCGCCTTTCACTTCTGGTATGGGTTCAAGGGCAGCGCCAATTTCGCCGCCGGCTTCAACACGAACTACATCTGCGTCACTCAACAGGTCGATAGCTCCGCGGTCGTCCCCGCCTGGCACGAGGAGATGTGCTTCATGAAGGGCTCCTATTCCCTGCGCCAGATAACGGACCTCTCCGGGAGCAGCGGAACCTTCCTACCTGAAGCCATGAAGATCGACGACTACCAGGGGAAGGCTGTCGCCAGCGACACCCTCGACATGGTGCACGTGGAAGCGATGGAGTCGGGCACCACGTGGGGCGTCTGGATGCCCGCGTGCTACAACCACCCCTACAACCAGCCGACGTGGCGCGAAGCCCAGATGCGCATGCACATCCTGGAAAACGTCCTTGACATCACCGTCATGAACCATGACCACGCTTACAACGTGCTCATGTCAGACGGCTCGGTCAAGACCTTCGGCGACTCCGGGAACCTTGTCATCAGAGCGATCGTAGACAAGAACCTCTGGGCCAACGCCTACAACTACACCGGTCCCTACGGCAGCTCCTATGGCGCCAACGTTTCCACCATGGTCCGCGGTTGGTCACTTGACGTGCCGATTTGGGCTACATACTTCGATCAGCTGTACGCCCAAGACTAACCTTAGCTGTCCCGCAAGGGGGAGGGTCCGCCGGCAGGCGGGCCCTCCTCCCCCTTCCGTCCAGGAAAGGAGGAAAAGACTTGAAGGTTTACGTGCCCCTTATTGTCCTCATGACGCTCCTCGGGACTGTCTGCGGCTGCGGCAGGTCGGCTCCGCCCGAAGCGAGAAGGCAGCTCCAGGAGCTCGACCCCAACCCTCAGGTCGACGCTTCGGCTGCGGCGCAATTCATCTCGATCGAGAGCACGACGGCCGAGAGGATGCCGCCTGACACCCTTCTCACCATCACCTGCACGGTCCTCAAGGAAGGCGTCCTCGTTGCCGAGTGGCCGAGCACGGGAGGCGAGACCGAATCGGTCGAGCTCGTCCCCCAGCCCGACGCGACGGGCAACGCCGTCCTTGTCATCAATCCCGTGCGGTGTCTCAAGGGTCAGAAGGTGACCATCCGTCCGAAGGAAGGCTGAGCCGGAGAGTCCTTGATCATTCCTCGCCCGGCTTCCACCGGATGAGGACAGCCGCCTTCGCCAAGTAGTTCCCGTAGGCGGAGAGCACCCGTCCGTCGGCTAGGACCGTGGACGAGAGGTGCCCGCACTTCCCATCGAACCATCTCTCGCTCGAGAGGTACTTGTATTCGTCGAGGACGTACCTCCCCGCGACCTCCCAGGTGGCGCCGTTGTCGCGGCTCAGGACCGCCTCGCACCCGCGCTGGTAGCTTGCAAGCTTTCCGTCGCGCACGTCGTTGCGCACGATCACGGTCATCACGAGATCGCCGTTCGGAAGCATCACGAGATTCGCGTGGTGTCGGCCCGCCTCAAACAGGATGCGCTCGGTCACCGGAGACCACGTCGCGCCGTCGTCCGAGCTCAACGAAACCCCTGTGCCCTCGACGCCGTCGTTGTTCGGCCCCACCGCGAGCCACGCGGGCATGTCCGTCCGGATCGCGGCCACCAGCCACCCGTTTTTCGCGCGCGCCAGCCCCCCTTCGCTCGCGCTGCGCCGGTAGGTCTTGCCCTTGTAGGTCTCTTCCCATCGCCATTCCTCGGGGCGGGTCGCCGATGTCCACGTGCGCGCCCCGTCGCGCGACCAGCGGAAAAAGAGGTTCGACGGCTTGGTTGCGTCCCACGCCGAGCCGTCGTCCTGCGCGAGGTTGCAGACGACCTCCGCGACGGCCTTCACGTTGCCGGACTCATCGAAGTCCACGAGGTTGTTCCCCTCGTTCCACGACGCCGGCCCGGGGATCCCGATGCGCTCCGGCCACGTGCGGCCGTAGTCTTTCGAAAAGAACCTCTGCCCGTGCACGATGAAGAAGAGATCCCCGCCGCCTAAATACGTGAGCATCATGGGCCGTCCGCTGCCGGGCTTGCCGCCGGTCCCGGGGACGGTGTGCCAGTCGCTCCACGTGTCGCCGGAATCGCAGCTATAGGCGAACACCGGGACCTCCCTGTCGCCATCCGTGTGCGACGCGGCCAGGATCACCTCGCCGTTGTCCATCTGCACGAGCCCGAAGGGCATGACGCCGGCGTCTCGCTTCCCTACGAGAAGCTGATGTTCGCCGGGAACGAAGGTCCAGCCGCCGTGCCGATCGCCCTTGCGGATGGGGTGCTCCTTCCACCCGAGCTCGCTCCCGCGGTGCATGGGTATCTGAGGCAAGAGATGCTGGTGCACCGCCAGCGTGCCGATCCCGGGCATGGGGACGCTGGCGACCGGTCCCGCGTCCCGAAGGCCCGAGGCCGGTCCCGGGCGGACGAGGATGATTCTCGCGTCGATGACACCGAATCCCTTGGTGGTGCCGCCGACGGTGTCCTCGAACGCGAAGGCAAGGGCATTCGTTCCGGGGTTGAGGAAGCTCGGATTGACCGCTAGGTATCCCGTATGGTCCTTGCCCTCCCCGATAAGCGGCCCGCTCGCGCGCGCGGGACCTTTGCCGTTGACGTAGATGCCGACCTCCTCGGGGGCGTCGAAGTCATCCACGGACAGCCACAGGAACGCCGCGGGCGCCGTGCGAGGCTCGACGCCGTCCGGCAGCTTGAAAGGAATCGTCGTGGACGCTCCGATGGGACGATCGTACTGCTCGATGGGGAGATTCTGTCCGATCTCGTACTGATCCGCCTCGAAGACTTCTGAGAACGAAGGCAGAGCCGCGTTTTCTCCTCGACGGAGTCGCACGATCTCGGCGTCATCGATGTAGACGGCGGCCCCTGCCGCGCCTCCCAGTCCCAGCACGAACCTCAGGTATGGATCCTTGCCGCCCGTGATCTCCGGGATGTCGAGCGTCGTGCGCACCTCCCGCCAGTCGCTGTCGGCCGTCGCGTCCGTGTGAGCGGCGAGCTCCACGCCGGGATTGTCGCCGGCCTTCCGCGTGCCGCCGTAGAGCCAGACCTGCACGCGCGTCGGCTTCTCCGACCGGACCCAGCAGCGCGCGCGATACCGCTCGCCCTTGGCTAAGGGCACGTTCAAATACTGGTCGGCTAACACGAAGCCGCATTGGTCGTTGGGGACGAGCACGATCCTCGCGCACCGGCCGTCGCTGCGGCCGCCCTCACTCGTCGCGAACGTCGACGGGTTGCGCGTCCAGGACACCCAGCCGGGAGGCGACGCCCCCGCGTCTCCCGCCTCGAAATCCGGATTCGTGAGGAAATTGGCCGGTCGCGAGGCGATGCGATCCGAGGGGAGCCGGACGAGCGCCGCGTCGTCCACGTACACCGGCGGACCGTCCACGTCGCGCGCGAAGGCGAAGCGCAGATACGGATCGCCGCCGGTCGCAAGCTCCGGGATATCGAGTTCCGCGCTTACGGGCGTCCATTCGGGCCCGACGAGCGCGTCGGCGCGCGCCACGAGGCTGACGCCCGGGCTCGTGCCCTTCGTCACGGTGCCGCCGTACGTCCACAGCGTCACCCGCGCGGGGGTTTCCGCCCGCACGAAGCAGCTTGCGCCGTAGCGCTCTCCCTCCGCAAGGGGGAGATTCACGGTCTGGTCCAGGAGCACGAAGTTGCACGCCTCGTTCTTGACGAGCGTCACCCTGGCGGATCGCGCGCCCGTGCGCCCGCCTTCAGCGGTGAGGACCTCGGATGGATTGCGCGTCCACTGGACCCAGCCGGGCGGCGAGGCGTCGGCGGCGCCTTCCTCGAAAGAGGGATTCGCAAGCAGGTTCGGTCCCGCGTCGGCAGTCTTTAGACCCGTCCCAGCGGGCACAACGGGCTCGGTCGGCGCTTCCGCGTCGCGGATCTTGGTGATCATCGCGTCGTCCACGCAGACGGTCGTGCCCGCCTTGCCGCCGAAACCGAGGTTGAAGCGCAAGTACGGATCGACCCCCGTCGCAAGCTCCGGGATGTCCAGCTCCGCCGTGAGGTTCTTCCACTCCGGGTCGGCCAGTGCGTTCGTCCGGGCCATCAGCGCGATCCCCCGGCTCTCGCCCGACGTGTGCGTGCCGCCATACAGGAAGAGCAGCACCGGGGTCGACGCTTCCGCCCGCACCCAGCAGCTTGCGCGGTACCGCTCGCCCTTGAGCGGCCTCATGCGGATCCATTGGTCCGCCAGGACGAAGGTGCACTCGGGCCCCGGCTGGAACACGATCTTCGCGCACCTTCCGCCCTCGCGCCCGTCCGCGCTCGTGACGAAGGTGGACGGATTACGCTTCCACTCCACCCATCCTGGAGGCGGCGCCTCAAGGGCCCCCTCCTCGAAACTTCCGTTGAGGAGGAGGTTCGTCTGCTCGGCCGCCATGGTTGCGGTTAGGAACGACGCTACTACAAGACCCGATAGAAAAAGAACCCGCCCTTTCATCCCTGCCATGAATCCACTCTCCTTGCGCTTATCCCCCCTCCCGCTCACCGTACCACACCCTCGATCTCGTAGACGTGAGATCCGATCTACAGACCGCCCTCAGGAAGCAACCTGCAACTCCATGCGTCTCGCATCCGCTACGCGCTTGGAGGCTTCGAGGACCTCGATCCCGACAAGCTTTCCGTCCCCGTCATAGTCGAGGATCACCCCCGGCTTCTCCTCGTCGTTCTCCGCAATCGGTCCGGTATGAAGCTCGACCGTAGGAGCGTCCGTCCTTGGACCACAGACGCCTTCATGGCAAACCGCCCTGCCTTCCCCCTGTCTCTCGGGCCTTGAAGAACGCCGTCAATTCCTCCTCAAGCCCATTGAGCGTTCCCTCGCATCCTTTCACCAGTGTGGCCATCCTCCTCCAGCGCAGCTCAAAGCCATATGCCCCTCGGAAGACATGCCGAAAGTCCAGATAACCTTCCAGCTCCCTGGCAAATTCCTCCGAGATAACCGCCAGCCGTTTCACCCCCCTATCCGCCATGCTTGCCAGAAGACGCCGATGCCATGCTCCCCCGCTTGGAGGTCCCCCGTCGCAGTGCACCGCCACGCGCTTGAAGATGTTCTCAACCCCGTTGTAGAAGCTTTGGAGCATACCTGCGAGCGCCATGGTCTCGACAGCGTCGGGTTCCCGCAGCTCGACTTCCTGTCTGAGTGTAGCGAACGTCTCCAAGTGCCGGCGCAGCATCGCCAGCTCAAGCTCAACCTCTTCCCTCAGCTCACGCGACACGCTGGAGCTTCCCCTTCTCCCGGAGATACTCCCCGAAAGGATTTCCTTCATCGAGGTCGATGAGGTCCACCTCGCGCTCGAGGATTTGGCGCGCCTCCCTCATCGCGGCGAAATAAGCTTCGGGCGGGAGCCCCGACACCGCCAAGTCCACATCCGAACCCTCTCTCAGCGTTCCCGTCAATACCGAGCCGAATACGTAGACTTCCCGGGCTCCCAGCCTCTTGAGCGATGCCGCCGCCTGCTCCAACCTTATGCGAAGCTCGCCGTCCATCATTGCACCTCCCGCAACATCGCCCACCCCGTCCACGTTCGATACGATACCCGTTTCCGGCACCTGCGCAACATAAGTTCCCTCACCCCTTCTCCACCATCCATTCCCCGAGCCGGCGGACGTAATCGAGCTTCATCAGCCGAACGTCAAGAGGACACCACATCGTCTCCCCCGGAAGCTCCCAGCTCCACACGCCTTCGTACCGCGTCTCCCGCAGCGCCGCTAGGAAGGTCTTCCAATTGATCGTCCCTCTCGAGTACGGCAGGACATGATCGTTGTCGCTCCCGATGCTGTCGTGCACGTGGAGGGCGCGGAGCCTCTTCCCGGCCCGGCGCACGAACTCGGCGCAGTCCCCTCCGCCCATGTTCGCGTGTCCGGTGTCGAGGCACACGCCGACCTCCTCCTCGCGGAAGGGCTCGACGAGCGGCCGCATCGCCTCGTAGGTCGCGCCGATCTCCTCGAGGTTCTCGAGACAGATCCTCACGCGCGTCCCCTTCGCGTGGTCGCGCATCCTCTCGACCCCGGCGAGCCTCCGCGCCAGGATCCTGTCCGCGCTCCACCCGAGCTTCCGGAGCTCCTTTCCTCCCGCGTGGTACACGCCGGCTTCGATCCCGGTCGCCGCGAAGAGCTCCACCCACCTTGCCAGGCGCTCGAGCTGCTCGTGAAAGAGCTTCTCGTCCGCGCATGCCTGCTCCACGATGTCGACGCCCGGCGCGCCGTCCCGCGTCATGATGAAATGTCCCTGCGCGATCCGGACCCCGCGGTCGGCGGCGAACTTGCGCAGCGCCTCGCCGGTCTTCGTCGGATCGCCCCGGCGCAGGAGCTCGTGCGCGTGCTCCTCGGAGAGCTCAAGCCACTTCCAGCCTCTTGCGGCGAACTCCCGCACGGACTCCTCGGGATTGAGCTCCCACAGGTACCCGGTCCACATCGCGAGCTTCATTCTTCACCGTCCCGTTCCCAGATCGTGTTGCTTCTTCTCTGCGACCTCTGTGTCTCTGTGGTTCACAAGATCGCGGACCTCACCACAGAGACACAGAGAGCACAGAGGAGGCACGGAACGCCGCCGCACAGTCGCGGGATAGGCCCCGTCACAGCGATCATCGTGAAACCTTTGTGCCTTTGCGCCTTCGCGGCTCATCTTTTTTCCGTCGTTACGGATCAAGCTCCCCCGCGACGAGTCCCTGAGGCATAGGCGCCGGTCGCTCGACGGCGCTTGCGATCTCGACGTGCCGACTCTCGCGCGAAGCGTCGAGAAACCCCTCCATCACGTCGAGGACGTGATAGGCGAGCTCTCCGCTTGCGCGATGCGCCCTCCCCGTCCGCAGTGCCACGGCGAGGTCCGCCGCGCCGATCCCTCTCACGTTCTCCGCGTACCCGTGCGTGAGCGCGAGTTCCCCCCACTCCGTCTCCCCCCCGCGCGAGATCCTCACCGGCCCCTCGAACGTGTTCGGGTCAGGGAGGCTCAGCGTAGCCTTTGACCCGTAGATCTCGATATGAGGAACGGCGGCGTTCCACACGTCGAAGCTCGCGATGATCGTCCCGATCGCCCCGCAGGCGAAATCCATCACCCCCGCCACGTGTGTCGGCGTCTCGACCCGGATCCTCTTCCCCTTCTTGGGCGCGCTCGTGACGGTGCGTTCCGGGAAACTCGCGCGCGCGGAGCCGGTGACGCGCTTCACCGGACCCAGGAGCGTCACGAGTGCGGTGAGGTAGTACGGCCCCATGTCGAACATCGGTCCCCCGCCTTGCTCGTAGTAGAACTCCGGGGACGGGTGCCAGTTCTCGTGTCCGTGGAACATGACGAACGCGGTCGCGGCGACCGGCTCGCCGATCTCCCCATCGTCGATGAGCTTCCGACAGGTCTGCAACCCCCCGCCCAGGAATGTGTCGGGGGCGCATCCCACTCTCACCCCCCTATCGGCCGCCGCCGCCAAGATGCGCTTTCCCTCTTCGCGCGTCACGGCGAAGGGCTTTTCCCCATGCACCGACTTCCCCGCAGCGATCACGGCCAAGGCCACGTCGGCGTGCGCCTTCGGCACCGTGAGGTTGAGCACGAGCTCGATCTCCTCGTCGCGAAGCAGCTCCTCGACCGTGCATACTCGAGGAATCCCGAACGCCCCGGCCTTCTCTCGCGCCCGGTCGGCCAAGACGTCCGCGCACGCGAC
>JAZDKG010000154.1:0-2707 GCA_043803205.1 Planctomycetota bacterium | reverse complement strand
GGCCCGCGGAAGGAGTTCGCGGCGCCGGGGAGCGACCGGCGGTGGGGGAGCGGAGGGGCTTCGGTCGAGCGGATCTCCTTCGCCGATGCGGGGGGGAGGGGAAAGCATGTCTTCGCCACGGGGGAGGAGGTACGGGTGCGCCTCGAATTCCGCGTGGACCGGGAAGGCCTTGCGCCCGCGCGCCTGATCGTCGCCATCCACCGCAGCGACGGCGTCACCGTCATGGAAACACGATCGGGCCCCGTCACGCACGCGGGGACGGGCGCGCGCGCCGCCGATCTCGTCTTCCCGAAGATCGAGCTCCTCGCGGGCACCTACTACTTCGACGTGGGGCTCGCCCCGGGAGAGGGCGGGGCCGACCCGTACGACTTCGTCAAGAACTGCGGCAGCATCCGCGTGTACCAGGACAGCAAGAGCGTGTACCATGACGCGACCGGAATCTGCGCCCTCGCTCACGACTGGCGCGTCGGCTAAATGGTTATTGTTGCCACAGAGTGCACAGAGCTCACAGAGGGAAAAGTCGTGTCGGCGTGTGGGCGTGAGGGCGTATGGGCGTAACTGAGTGCCAAAGGCGGGCTGAAGCCCGCCCTACATAATCTTGCGAAAAACGAGCAACGAGACACGGTCGTTGCTGTGGTAGTCTCTGTGATCTCTGTGTACTCTGTGGCAACGTTAAAGGACTGGTGACCGATGGCGAAGATATTCGTGACGGGCGGCGCGGGGTTCATCGGGAGCACCCTGTGCGGGTTCCTGCTCGAAGGCGGGCACGAGGTCACCGCCTGCGATAACCTCCTGCTCGGGCGCAGGGAGTTCCTGGCCTCCTTTGAGCGGAACCCGCGCTTCGCGTTCGTCGAGGCCGACCTCCTCGACCGGGACCGTCTCTGCCGGGAAATGGCGGGACACGAGCTCGTCTTCCACCTCGCCGCGAACTCCGACATCAGCCGCGGCGCGCGCCAGACGGACCTCGATCTGAGGCTCGGGACCCTCGCGACGCACCATGTCCTCGAGGCGATGCGCCTGAACGGGGTCGAGGAGATCGTGTTCGCCTCGAGCTCGGCGGTCTACGGCGACAGCCCGCGGGTCGTGCCCACCCCGGAGGACTACGGCCCGCTCTTCCCGATATCGTTTTACGGGGCGAGCAAGCTTGCCTGCGAGGGGCTCATCAGCGCCTTCTGCCACACCTACGGCATGCGGGCCTGGATCTTCCGCTACGCCAACATCATCGGCCTCAACGGGACGCACGGGGCGGCGTTCGACTTCGTCATGCGCTTGAAGAAAGACCCGTCCCGCCTCACGGTCCTCGGCGACGGGAGGCAGGCCAAGCCGTACCTCCGCGTCTCCGACTGCGTCGAGGGGATGTGGTTCGGCTACACGCGCGCCCGCGACGCGGTCAACTGCTTCAACCTGGGCGTCGAGGGCGCGACGCCCGTGCGCGAGATCGCCGAGGCGGCGGTCCGGGAGGCGGGCCTCGCGGCGACGCCGATCGAGTACACGGGCGGGGAGCGGGGGTGGCGCGGCGACGTGCCGCGCGTCGAGCTCGACGGGCGGAAGCTCGCCGCGCTCGGGTGGAGGGCGAGCTGCAGCTCCGGCGAGGCGGTCGCGCGGGGGGTAAAGGAACTGGTGGAGCAGTACTTTAAAAATCCCAAATCCCAAATCCCAAATCCCAAAATATAGTGAAGAGAATGGTATATGGGAAAGTATCAAAAGCAGGGACCGGGCGACGGAGGGAGCATGCTTGTTCGGGAAGGGCATGCAGTATATGATCTGAGAGAGAGGACCTTTAATTTTGCGAGACGGACTCTTGAGATCGCCGGGATGCTCCCCGTCAATCCGACGTGCAATGTCCTTCGGGTGCAGTTCATCAAAGCCGGTACCTCAGTGGGAGCGAATGTCGAGGAGGCGGACGGGGCGCTGACCAGGCCGGACTTTCGCAATAGGATGGTGATCGCCCGCAAGGAAGCCCGTGAAGCGAAATACTGGCTCAGACTGATCTCGGGGAAATATATCAGGGAAGATCTCATCGCCCGTGATATTCAGGAAATCAGCGAACTCATCAAGATCATCAGCGCGATAGTATCGAAACTCAAGATATGACGGTTATTCGGTGACTATGAACCATGCCTCTTCTTTTGGGATTTGGGATTTGGGATTTGGGCCTTTGCCTTTTGTTGGGATTTGGGATTTGGGATTTGGGATTTCTTTATGCAGGCCGTGATCCTCGCGGGCGGCCTGGGAACGAGGCTGAGGCCCGTCACGCTCACGGTCCCGAAACCGATGGTGCCGGTTCTCGGGAGGCCGTTCCTCTGCCACCAGCTCGAGGACCTGAAGCGCCAGGGGATCCGGAAGGCCCTGCTTCTGGTCGGGTACCTCGGGGAACAGATCAGGGATTATTTCGGCGACGGCGGGAAGATCGGCATGGAGCTTGACTATTCCGAGGAGCGCGAACTCCTCGGCACCGGCGGGGCGCTCAAGCTGGCGGCACGCCTGATCACCGATGATTTCTTCGTCATCTACGGCGACTCGTTTCTGCCGCTTGACTACGCGGCGTTCGAGGCCGCGTTCCGGCGGGTGGGGACGGAGGGGATGATTGCGGTCTACCGTGACCCCTCGGGCGCGACGCGCGTGCAGGGGAACGTCGCCCTCTCCCCGGAAGGCCTGGTCACGCGCTACGACAAGGGGTCCGCGTCGCCGGAGCTCGCCTGGGTGG
>JAZDKG010000153.1:0-4682 GCA_043803205.1 Planctomycetota bacterium | reverse complement strand
ACCGACTTCTGGAGCACCCCCACCGACGCGAAGACGAACCCCTCGGAGAAGAGCTTTCGGATTTCCTTGTATACGCTCATCCGCGCTTCCGGCGCACACGCCGCCCCTCACGAGGCTTGCCCGCCGCGGCGGGCAAGTCCGAAACGCTCCTCGATCGCCCGCACGATCCTGTCCGCCGCCTTCCCGTCCCACAGCGGCGGCAGCTCCCAGCTCCCCCTGCGCGCCCACAGCGCCGCCTCCACGATCGTCCCCGTGTCGTTCCCCACGAGCACGTTCGCCCCCGCCTCGACCGTGCTCGGTCGTTCCGTGTTGGACCGCAGCGTCACGCACGGCACCCCCAGCACGCACGTCTCCTCCTGGATCCCCCCCGAGTCCGTCAGCACCACCCGCGCCTCCGACATGAGCGCCAAAAAATCAAGGTAGCCCAGCGGATCACACGCGATCAGACCCTCGCACCGTCCCGCCTTCTCCCCCAGCCCGAACTCCCTCAGCCGCGCCCGGCTCCTCGGGTGGATCGGCCACACCACCCGCATCTCCTTCCCGATCAGCGCCAGCGCCTCCAGGATCCCCGCAAGCGCCTCCGGCTCGTCCACGTTGCTCGGACGATGGAGCGTCAGCACGGCGTACGTCCCCTTCCGCAGCCCCATCCGGGAAAGGACGTCGCTTCGCCTGGCGCGCTCCACGTTCGCCAGCAGCGTGTCGATCATCACGTTCCCCACGAAGAACACCTTCTCGCGCGGGATCCCCTCCCTGGCGAGGTTCCTCACGCCGCTCTCCTCCGTCACGAAGAGCATCTCCGAGATGTGGTCCGTCACCACCCGGTTGATCTCCTCGGGCATCGTCCGGTCGAAGCTGCGAAGCCCCGCCTCCACGTGTCCCACCGCTAGGCCCAGCTTCACCGCCACCAAAGCGCCGGCCACCGTCGAGTTCACGTCCCCCACCACCACCACGAGCGCGGGTTCCTCCCGCACGAGGACCGGCTCGATCCTCTTCATCACCTCCGCCGTCTGCGCCGCGTGCGATCCCGACCCGACTTCGAGGTCCTCGTCCGGCGCGCCTATCGCCAGCTCCTCGAAGAACACCTTCGCCAGGTTCTCGTCGTAGTGCTGGCCCGTGTTCACGAGGTACGGATGGATCCTCCCCGTTTCGCGCATCTTCCGGACAAGCGGCGCGATCTTCACGAAATTCGGCCGCGCTCCAGCGACGAGAAGAACCTTAGACAAGTCGACTACCTCTCCCCAGGAAGAAAAGGCTTGAGCCGCGTCTGCAGCACCAGCGCGCGGTCGTGACGCGGGTCGATCCGGAGCACCTCGCGCACCTCCTGGTCGGCGCGGCCGTACTGCTTCAGCTCGAAGAGAACCCCCGCATACTCGAACCGCACCTCCGCGTCCTCCCCGCGCGACGCGAGATACCGCCCGTAATGCGCCGCCGCGTCCTCCGGCTTCCCCAGACTCCTCGCCGCTCGCGCCGCAAGGAGCGTAAGCTCGCTCCTCGAGGACTCGCTCGCCAGCCTCTTCGTGAGCGCCTCGTACGCGCGCACGCGAGTCGCTCTCACGACGCGCTCCGGCGCCGCGCCCACGAGCCCGTCCGCAAGCCGCGTCAGAAGCACTGCGTCGTCCGGCACGTGCGATAGGAACTCCTCCATGTCCCCGAGCTTCCCCTCCCGCAGCGCCGTCAGAACCTCCGCGACGAGGTCCCGTTGCAGCGTCAGCGCCCGGATGCAGTAGGTCCTTGCCTTCTCCCGCTCCCCCGCCTCCTCCGCCAGCCTCCCCGCGATCCAGTAGACGATCCCCAGCTCCCCATACGTCCCAATGCGCTCCTCGAACCCGGCAAGGCGCGCCTGAGCCCCTTCCTCGACGCTCCGCGATAGATACGCCGAGATCGCCGGGAACCGGTCAAGCCAGTTCAGCGCCTGCGCCCTCTCGAGAGCGCCCAGCGCATCCGAGTAGGAGCCCTTCTTGTAAGGCGTCCCTCTCTCCGTCGTCGCATCTTCTCCCAGAGCGCCCGTGAGCAGGAAGAACTCGCCGATCTCGGCCGCAGGCCCTCCGGCCCACGGCTCCTTCGATATCGCCTTCCCGGCCTTCGTAACCGCCTCGGCCGCGTACCCGCCGATCTGTTGGCCCCTGCGGCCCAGGATCTCGCGCTGTCCGTCGCTCACGAGCAGCCTCCTCAGCGGCAACGCCAACTCCTCGGCCTGCACGTGCCGCTGGACGACCCACACGAATCCCGCCAAGAGCGCCCCCCCCACCAGCAACTGCACCAAAGGGATCAGCCTCCCGGGCACCACCCGGTATCCCCGCAGCCGCAGAGGGGCGAGGCTCTCCATGGTCGCCTCCAGGTCCTCCTCGCAGCGCACGTGGGCGCTGAGCGCGATCCCGCAGCCGGCCAGCGCCACCCCCGCAAGCGCAAGCCCATAAACGTGAAGCCCGTAATCGACGAGGCATACGATTAGGAGCGCCAGCAGTCCGCCGACGATCGTGATGAGAAGCAGCCCCTCGTGCGGGGACTTCGCCGCGCGGACGCCCGACAGCAGGACCGCCGCCAGCCCCACGATGAAGAGCACCCCCAACGCCGCCCCCACCACCCCCGTCTCCACGAACCACTGGACCGGCTCGCTGTGCGCGAAGAAGGCGATCCGCTCGTCGTCCCCAAAGGGGATATGAAAGCTCGGGAACGTCCCCAACCCCAGCCCCAGCGCCCGCACCCCGGCGAACGCGACGGCCTTGCTCCAGATCTCCACGCGCGGCGCCAGTTCCCTCTGTATTGCGGCCCCGGCCTCCGCTAGGGGATGTCCAGGCCACCCTGTCTGCGCCAGGATCCCCGCCGCCCCGGCGACCAGGAGGATCGCGATTGCGATCACCGCCGTGCGAACGCGCAGAAACCTCTTCACCGCCGCTAGCGCCGTCAGAAAGATCATCGAGAGCAGCGCCGCGGCGAACCCGCTGCGCGCCCCCGCGTACCACAGCATCCACAGAAGCGCAATCACAAGGAAAGCGCATAGCGACAGGACGTTGCCCGCCGGTTCGCTCAGGATCCCCCGCCGCTCGCGCGACATCCGCCCCAGCCTCCCCGCCGCGATGAGCCCGAAGCCGAACGCCAGCGTCGCCCCCATCGCCCCCAGCGCCCCGAAATGGTTCGAACTGACGAATGGACCGAAGATGTCCCCCACCACGGGCTCCGCGCGCACCCAGTACACCCCTCCCGCCGTCTCCCTCCAGCGCACAACCCCGTACCCCTCGCTCTCGGCCGGCGAAAGCGCCCCGTCGATCCACGGGCGGTTCGGCCCCTCGTAGCTGCGGACGAAGTATATCTTCTCCGGCCCCACCGTCTCGCTCTGCAGCACCCCCAGCAGTCCCGCGACGAAGGCCGCCCCCACGATCGTCCCCAGCATCCACCGAATCGTCGACTGCCTGCGCACCGACACGAGCAGGAGCCCGAAGAAAACGCAAAGGGAGAAGAGTTTCAGCAGCTCCACCTTGGTCGCGTACCGGTCCAGCGACACCGAGACCCGGCCGACCGTGTGTCCCAGCCCCGTGTAAAGCGACGCCGTCGCCGGCGCTAGCACCCGGAAGATTCTCATCGGAAGCGGCACGACTTGAAACCCCACCAGCGCCACCGCCGCCACCGCGACGAGCGCCACCGGCGACCACGCCATCGCCAGCTTCCCCACCACGAGCGACCGCACGAGCGCCAGCATCGCCAGCCCCGAGATCGCGATCGCCCGCCCCCCCCACGCCCAAGACTCCACGCTCCCGAAGAGGAAGATCCCGACGGCCACCGCCGCCACAATCGCTATCTCGAGAAAGATCTCCGTGTACCTGCGAAAACCCATGCGTCCTCCGCCCGTCCCTTCGGGGTCAACCCCTACCTCGTCCCGTAGTACCGCGCGTAGTAGAAATAGTCGCCCTTGGAGTAGCGCACGTTGCTAAGCACCACCCCCGTGATCTTCACGTTCAGCTCTCGCAGCATCTCCATCGCCCGTGCGGCCACCGTCTTGCGCACCTTGCCCGACTCGACGACGAGGATCACCTCGTCCATCGCCCGCGCCAAGAGCCCCACCTCGCTGACCCCCAGGATCGGCGACGTGTCCACGAGCACCACGTCCGCCTGTCCCCTCAGCGTCGTCATGAGCCCCCGGAACCGGTCCAGTTCCGTCACCGTGTAGGGCGACATCTCCACCCGTCCGGACGTCACCACATACACGCCCTCCACCCCCGTAGGCTTGATGATCGCCTCCGCCGTCGTCTCTCCGTCAAGGTAGTCCGCCAACCCCTTCTCAAGAGGCAGGTCGTAGATCAGATGGAGGCTCGGCTTGCGCAGGTCCGCGTCCACCACCACCACCTTGTGCCCGGACTGGGCTAGCGTCACCGCTACGTTCGACAGCACCGTCGTCTTCCCCTCGGCCGGGGTGCAGCTCGTCACGAGCACCATCACCCCTCCCTCCTCCTCCCCGCGGTCCGCCCACAGACGCACCCCGATCTTCCGCGCCGCCTCCGCCATGCTTCCGTGCGGACGTTTCGCCGCCGCCTGGCACGTCTCCCGGAACCCGACCACCTCGTCCTCCGCGTTCGGGACGAACCCGATCGTCGGCTGACCCAGGGCCGACCGCACGTCCGAAGGGGTCCAGACGAGCCGCACGTCGCTCGCCTCCACCGCCACGCACAGCAGCCCCCCGAGGAACA
>JAZDKG010000152.1:0-2596 GCA_043803205.1 Planctomycetota bacterium | reverse complement strand
CACCCCGGCGACCTCGAACGGCAAGACCTCGTTGCCGAGAAGAGCCACGATCCCGCGGATGGGCCTGGCGAACCTGAACCCGCTATCGTTCCATTTCATCGACTTCGGAAAGGGGAGTTTGGCGATGATGACGGGGAGGGCCTCGGCGAGGATTTCGCGGCAGGCCCTTCCCTCGACGGCCTTGCGCGCCGTCACGTACTTGCCACCGTCCTTCTCGACGACGGAGAACTTCTCGACGGGCACGCCACACTTGCGGGCGAAGCCCTTCGCCGCCTGCGTGGGGTTTCCGTGGGCGTCGAAGGCGACCTTCGCGGGGGGACCGTCGATATCCACTTCGCGCGAGTCCTGTTTCGGCTCGAGGCCGGAAATGTGGACCACGAGTCTTCTTGGCGTCCCATATTTCGTCACTAGCGGGCTGCCGAGCCGGGCATCCTGCAAGAGCTCCTCGATCGCCCTCCCGAGGGCGTCGAGAGCGGGCTCGATGTAGGACGCCGGGATCTCCTCCGTCGCGATCTCCAACAGGAACTCGACCATGTCGTCTCCTTGGGCGGAAAGCCCCCACACTATACCCAACCCCCCTGTCGGGCGCTACACGTCTTCCGGGAAACTGACGTAGGCCAACGGTCATAGTCGCTCGGTCTTTGCGTCTGCGAGAGGCGAGCGGACGCGGTTCAGCATGCAGCGCCTCAGCACCTGCCAGGAGAGCTCCGTAGCGAGAAGCGCTTCCTCGGGTGTCGGGAAATCTCCGATGAGTCTGCCAGCGCGGACGGACCGTATGAACTGTCGGTACTGAACATCGCGTTGTTTCCCATAGACGGGGAACGTCCTCACTCTGTGGCTTTCCTTGGTGAGTATGTCGAGATGCGAGAGGCGTGCGCTCCTTCCGGCGACGCCAGCGGCGAAATTGTAGACCGCGCTCCCCCTCTCGCCGACCGCCATGATGGTCAGAACCGACCTCCCCTGTCCGAAATGATCGTAGGCGCCGGCGAGTGAGCCGTAGTCGTAGACGCCCTTGACGCCATTTTCGAATTCGATGAGGGCGGTGGCGGTGTCCGGGTAAGGATACCCCAGGTGATGAGTGCCCCAGGCCTCGACCCTCACCGGGGCCGCTCCCGCGTACCAGGCGAAGAGGTCGAAGGCGTGCGTGCCGCAGTCGTAGACTATCCCCAGGCCTTTGTCGCTGTAGAAACCGTCCGTGCGGCGGCGCTCAACGCCGCCCCGGGGGTATTTGAAGGGCTCTCCACCGTAGGACGTAAAACGGACCTCGAGGAGTCGGCCCAACCTTCCGGAATCGATCAGCCTCTTGATCGCCCGGGTCTCCGGGACGAAACGGTAGGTATACGTCACCGCGAGGAGGACACCCGCGCGGCGACAGGTTCTCACCATCCTGTGAGCTTCTTCGACGCGGGTCGCCATTGGTTTCTCCACGATGACGTGCGCCTTGTGCCGCGCCGCAAGGAGCGTCAGGGGACAATGGCCGCCGGTCGAGGTGACGATGGCGGCGGCGTCCACCTTTTCCCGCGCAAAGAGCTTCTCCGCGTCGGTATATACCTTTGGGATGCCGAAGCGTCGGGCGGCCGACTCGGCTGCGGATCTCCTGAGGTCACAGACCGCGATGACCTGCGCCCCCTCGATGCGGGTGAGTTCTACGAGATGGTTGGTCCCCGCGGCACCGCAGCCGAAGAAGGCAAAGCGAACCGGATCGGCTTTCTTACGGAATCTTGCAGGCACTTGCATCTCCGGAAAACTCGCAACGCGCGCTTGGAGCAAGTCGCTCGTTTCACGAGGAGCGGCATTACTGTATCGACCGGCTCGCATCGAATCAACAAGGAACGCCGAGACAGCTCGCGGAACTCCTCCTTGACAGCGCACGCTTGCGATACTAAACAGCTATCGATGATCGGGGATGGAATCCCCTCAAGGGACAAGACGTACGAGGGTCGCATGGCTGAGTTCATTGAGTGGTGGAGACGCTCCCGCAAGGCGGGAGGCAAACGGGCGCGGCTTCTCGTGGGAGGCGATTTCTGTCCTGCCGGGCGGTACGAGAAAAAGCTCCTTACCGGCCGCCCCATCTTCGACCCCGCCCTTAGTGACGTTCTCCACGACAAGGACCTCCTCCTCGTCAATCTCGAGACCCCCCTGTGCAGGAACGTGAGATCGCGCTTCCCGACGCTGCGGGCGTCGCCGGCGATCGCCTCCCTGCTGCCCGAGATCGGGATGGACGTCGTGGGGCTCGCCAACAACCACATCCGCGACTACGGGGGCTCGGGCGTCCTTCAGACGATTGCGGCGCTGGATCGTCAAGGCGTCCGCCACACGGGCGCGGGGCGGGACCTCGCCGAAGCCGAGAAGATGCTCGTCGTGAACGTGCGTGGGCTTGCGACCGGGATCTGGGCGCGCGCGGAGCAAGAGTTCAACGTCGCATCTGAGAACCGAGCAGGGTCCTCCTGGTTCCGTCCCGAGCTGGACGCGCTCAGGATCGCGGAACTCCGCAGGCGCGTGGACTTTCTGCTCGTTTTCGTCCACGCCGGGAACGAGTTCATGCTCGCGCCGTCGCCGCGGATCCGCAGCGCGTATCGCGGGCTGGTGAGGGCAG
>JAZDKG010000151.1:0-34048 GCA_043803205.1 Planctomycetota bacterium | reverse complement strand
GTCTCGAGCGGGAGCGCGTTCGTCAATGATTATGTGGGCACATGGTCGACCGCAGTGACGTGGGATGATCTGCGGGTGTTGGACGTGGACAACGACGGCGACGACGACATCCTGGGCAACATCCTGGGGAGCGACGCCTGGTGGGCGGGGATCATGAGCGAGCCGGCGCCGGGCAACCTCAGCATGTCGAACGTTTCCTGGGTTTAAGCGGGACGGCTTGTGCGCCGGTAGAGCTTACGTCGAGCGCTGATCCTGGCGCCAGCGGTGGATGAGCTCGTCCAGCAGTTCCCGGGGCCGGGAGGGGTCCGAGGCGAAACCATCGAGGACGGGAAGCTCAGCGAGCCGGCGGACGAGCTCGGCGTCCGCGGGGCGGCAGGCGTCGATCTCCGAAGCGAGGAGGGCGGCGACCCGCTCGCGCTGGTCGGGGGCGCTTTGGGAGGCGAGAAGCGCGTTTCCGAGGCCGCGCACGAGGTCGTCGTGTCCGGCCTCCTCGCGCAGGAAGGTCGCCCTCGTCTTGGCGATCTCGGAGAGGAGCGCCACCGCGGGTTTCGCGAGGGCCTGAAACTCCAGGGCGCGCAGGGCGAATGCAAGGGCGATTCGCAGGGAGGCCGAGTCCGTCCGTGCGACCCAGGCGAGGTCAGACGAGCCCTCGCCGAACGCGTCGCGCAACCACACCATCGGCGTCTCGGGAGCAAAGCGGGCGGCCACGTCGAGGAAGCCGCGAAGAAGCGCGAAGTCGGGGAGAAGCTCGAGGCGCTGCGACATGCCCTGAAGGAACGGGGGGATAATCGCGACGATTGCCTGGAAGTGTCTAGTGGCGAGAGGGTCACAGGCCCGCGCAGCTCGCCGGCCCCATTTCCCGGACATCTGGGTGGCCCGCAGGAGGGCGAAGGCGACGGCGTACGCGGTCTCGCAGGCGGCGCCGAACAGGGGGTCGAAGACCTCCGCCGGGCCGGGCCTGCCGCTGAGGACGTCGTGCGCGAGCTGCCAGGGCACGGACGGTTGCGCGGCCTGGAGCTTCTGGAGGAGCCGTAGAAGGAGCTGCGGCTCGGAGACGTTGAGGAGCAGTCCGAGAACGACGGAGAGGCCCTCGCGACTCGGATCGAGATGCGAGAGGATCTTCATGCGCCATTCGAACTCCCTCTCCTCATGGATCTCCCTGTGGAGGAGGAGGCTTTGGGCGAGGGGGCCGGTGGCTTTTTGGGGGGAGGCGTCGAGGCGGGCAAGCCACTGGTCAAGGACCTGGAAGAACGCCGGCTCGGCGGTGCAGGCATCCAGGGCGCGGACCGCAGCGATGCGGTCGAGAGGATCGTCCGAGAGGAGGCGGTCGAGGATCTGCGGGAGGGCCTGCGTCGCAGGGACGGCGGACGCGCCGGGCTCGAGCGGTTGCGCGGAGGGATGGTCATGCCGGGCGTTGCGCAGGTAGCTTTCGGCGACGGCGGGACTGACGGTAGCGAGGCGCCGGACGTGCGCGGCTTCGGCGTCCGCCGAGGGGAGAAGCTCGCGCAAGGCTTGTTGCGCCCCTCGCGGGAAGTCGGGGGCGAGGCACAGCAGCGTCTGTGCCGCCTGGGGAGGGGCGTCCGGGAAGGCAAGCGCCTTGAACAGCACAAGCGTAATGGTCACGCGATGGCGGGAGTGCGCAGCCCAGGCGGGGATGACGGGGTCGTGACCGGATAGGACCTCGTATACGAATTGCCAGGGGGACCGGCGACCGGAATCCTGGAGGGCGGCCAAGAAGGCGAGCAGGCTCTGCTCGTCCGGAGCCTTCCAGAGCAGTCGGAGAAGGGCGGAATCTTTAGCGCGTCGCGGGAGAAGGAGACAAGCGCCCAGGAGACGCGCCTGGGCAAGGAAGCTGTCCAGGTCTTCCAAAGGATACTCGAACAGTTGCGAGCGGCAGGACGCGAGGACCCCGCGGACGAGACGGGGTTCCGCGCGCAGGCGCTCGTGGAGATCGCGCTGGTTCACCAGACGCATGAGCGCGGAAAGGCGCCTATCGGCCCCCCGCGCGATGGCGGCGTCGTTCGAAAACGAGAGGCGCAGCGCGAGCAGGAAGACGAGCGGCGCCAGCTCCTGCGCGGGCTCCTTGTCCGTTTCCGGCAGGAGCAGATACAGGAAGCGCTCGGAGGGCGCCTTGCGTTCCCGGACCACGGCTCGTATGGAAAGCCGGATCGCCGCTATGGGATGGACGGCCGCGCACGCGCGCGCGAGTTCCTCCTGCCATGCGGGCTCGGGAAGGTCACTGGCCCATTCGAGGAGCTGGGAGATGGCGTGCGGCGCTTGAGCGGGACCAACCGCCGCGTAGAGGTCCAGGAGTGACGGGCGAGGGGCGCGCTGGAACTCCTCGCGGGCCGCCTCCAGGAGTCCCAGGTCGCGCAGGGCGCTGAGGGGCCGAAGCGCGTCAATCGGAAAGCGCGCCTCCGTCGAGACAAGAGACTGGATGGCGTCACGAACGGCCTGGGCGGTGCAGATCCGCGCCAGCGCCCGGAAGGATTCTCGCGCCGCCGGTTCGCCGAGCGCCTCGGTGAGCTTCCGGATCGCCCGAAGCGCATCGTCGTCGCCGACGGACGTCAGATCCTCCATGAGCGCGCCGAGTTCCGCAGGATCGGCTGATCGAAGGCCGGCGACCAGAAGTTCCACCCGGAGGAGGAGGGCGGGAAGCGATCCGTCGACGGAACTCCTTGTGGCCAGGAGCGCAACGAGGTCGAGTTCGGGGAGGAGGCGTTCGCTATACTGCTCCCAGGCCGTCTGGAAGGAAGGGACGTCGCGCACGAGGGCGAGATAGGGGGCTGCGGCGGAAGCGACGCCGCAGAATTGCCGCGTCTGGGCAAGACGCAGAAGGAGGTCGCCGCGATGGAACTCGGCGAGCGCGTCAGCGATGGACACTACGGCGATCTTGGCCGTGTCCCAGAGGCCGGCTTGCTCGAATGCGGCGGAGTCCACGTCGCGGGCTCCCCGGACGGCGGATGAACGCGAGGCCAGTCCCCACCAGATGCGCGGGAGCCTGGGGATAAAGACGGCTGCGAGCGGAGAGAGAACCTCCTCATCCCGATTTGTCTCGGCGCGCCGCGCGACGGCTGCGACGGACAGGAACCACAAGGAGGCGGTCACGACGCCAAGCTGGGCAGGCTCGAGGTCCTGGGGCAAGAGCTCCTCGGCGTCCTGAAGGCGGTCGCCAGCTCGCAGTCTCACAAGCGAGAAGCTCCGCGTAAGGAGGACGGACGCCGTCGCGTCCCGCGCGAGATAGACGCCGGGGGCTCTCTCATCGGGCTGGGGGCCGGGTTCCGGCCATTCGATGTAGTCCGCGGCCGACTGCACAGCGTCCAGGAGCTCTCTCAACACGGGGACGAGAGCATCATGCTCTTCACGGCGATCTTCCGACATCGCAGAGATGAGCCTGTCGCCCGCCGCCTCGAGTCGTGCGATAATGGGATGGCCGCGCGTCGCCATCTCTTCTTGCTGTGGCTCTTCTTCGGGGGCCACGTCGGTCACATCGGGCGCGAGGAGGTCGGGAAGCGGCGGCGCGACGGACGGTTCGCCTTCAGCAACGGACGCCATCTCGGCGGGTTCGGCGACGGCCGCCGAGGTCGCCAGGGCGTCTTCAACCGGCGGTGAAGGACTCACAGCCGAAGGAGGCTCGGCACGTTCCAGGTCCGCGGACGGCTCAAGAATCGCGGCGCCTCCCGTGCCTTCGAGAATGTTTTCTTCCGATACAAGGGGAACTTCCGGTTCGCTGAGCGCGTCGGCGTCTTCCTCCAGGAGCTCGGAGAGATCAACGGCAGTCTCGGACGTGGAGAGGTCGGGATGAAGCTCCTGGGACGGCGATAACTGGGGGCTCTCGGCGGCAACCGCTTCGTGGGCGGTCTGCGTGGGTGCTTCGGCGGCTTCCTCCTCTCTGAGCCATTCGTCCAACATCGCCAGCTCCGCGGTGTTGTCAGCAGGCATCTCTTCGGGCTCGGGCGCGGACAAAGGCGACTCCCCGATAGCGGGCATCTCTTGAGGAACTTGAGGAAGCTCCTCCGTCCGCTCCTCGAACGTGTCATCGACGGACGGAAGCTGCATCGTTGCAGTCGGCGGCCGTTCCTCCTCCTCCTCCTCCTCCTCGTTGTGTGTGGCAACTTCCTGCACGGGGCGGGATTCGTCCTGGGCGACCTCGAACGGCTCCTCCTCCACAAGAGGCAGGGGCGGTTGAGATTCCTCCGCGGGCGTTTCCTCCTCAAGAACCGGCGGCTCGCTGGGAATCGGTTCCGGAGGCGCTTCGGCTTCGGTCGGAGCGGGAGTCTCAAGATCGAGCGCGAGCTCGGGGAGTTGCTCCTCTTCGGCGGCTTCTTCCTCTTCCCAGGGCTCCAGTACCGGCAGTTCCTCCTCGGCTGGTTCCTCCGCCGTCGCGGGCGGCGCTTGACCGCTCTCTTTCTCCCCCTCAAGGTCGACGAGCAGTTCGGGAATGTCCTCGCCCTCGCCGGGGCCTTGCATTTCGGCGGGGAGGAATTCATCGGAGACTTCGACCTCTTCCGGCAAGCCGGGCGGCTCGGACGCGAACTCGAGGGCGCCTAGCGATTGTTCGAGGGCCTCTTCTTCGACGGGGATCGTGGGAGGGATGGGGCGATCCTCGTCGGCTGCGGGAGTCCGCGCAAGAACCGTCACGAGGAGGAACTTTCCCGTGCGCGGGTCATCGAAGGTCCTTGAGCGGACGCGAAAGGAGGCGAGGTGGGAATAGTCCCTTCCGACGGGGCGGCCGGAGGCGACAACGTACGACTGGATTTCGCTGAGGGACCAGCGCCCAGCGTCCTCCCGCGTGAAGACGTTGACTTGGCACTGTGACTCCGGGGGGAGGCGGAGCTTGCGACGCAGAACCGTCTCCAGCGCGCCACCCGGGAGCGCCGCCCGCTGTTCCAGGATCGCCCGGCGCTCCTTCTCGTCGGCGGGCGGCGTCTCAAGAAAGATGATGAAGTGCACGGGCTCATCTTTCCCGACGCCCGGGGCGTGGTCCCGCAGACGCGGGAGGCCGGGGGCGGGGGCGGCGGAAACAGGTCCGGAGCCTTCAGGCTCCTCAATGAACGCGGCGCTCAGGAAGTCGTCGGGCGGGGCCTTGGGCGCCGCAGTCGCGGGGGCGGGAGGCGCGGCGACCGGGGGCGCGTCCCTCTCGCGAATCACCACGACGGTGCCGTTTCCCAAAGTGGGATGACGGAAGGCCTCGCTTCGAACGCTGTGCCGCAGGGGATCGGTGACGTCGCGGCCGGTTTTCCTTCCGAGAGCGAGAAGCAGGGGGCGAACCGTCTGCATCTGCCACGCCTTCGGCCCGACGTTCCCGAAGAAGCGGAGCAACAGGGGAGGATTGACCGAGAGGGTCCTGAGATGGCGGAGGATGTTCGCCAGGACGCCGTCTGGCGCGAGCCGGCCCTGTGCGGCTTCCTGCTTTTCGGGGGTGTCGGCCAAGTCGCGTTCGGCGAAGATCGCTACCAGGACGGGCGGGATGTCCCCTGGGGCGGGCATGAGTTGGGTCCTGCTGTTGAGGGCAGGCAACGTTCCGGCCCGTCCCTCAGGTGCGGGACGGGCAAGCTTCGCAAGATGGGCACTTCTAGAATAGCGTATCCCCTGCGGCGCGTCGGGTCAAGGAACCCAGCGCCATGCGGCAGGCGAAGCTGTAAAGAGAGCGCTTACGGATCAAGTGCCCGATGGTTCTTAGAGCCCTCGGGCGATGCGGAAGCCGACGATGGAGCTTGAGAGGGCGGGGACATACCCGCGACGGTTGGCCGATCGACAGGTCGCCGGCTCGCCGCTCCACGATCCGCCGCGAAGCACGCGGTATTCCCCGGATGCGGGCCCGTGGGGATCGTCGCGAGGACTCCAGGAGTAGTAGTCCTCGCCACACCAGTCCGCGCACCATTCCCAGACGTTGCCGTGCATGTCGGAGAGACCCCAGGGGTTGGGAGACTTCTCGCCCACGGGGTGCGGCGTGCCGCCGCTGTTGGAGTCGTACCATGCGCAGCTACCGAGTTGCGCGGGGTGATCCCCGAACGAGTATGCGGTCCTGGTTCCGGCGCGGCATGCGTATTCCCATTCGGCCTCGGTCGGCAAGCGCAACGCGTCGCCCGCCTTCGAGAGGAAGGACCGGCAGTCGTCCCACGATACTCTCTCCACGGGGTTGCGGTCGCCCTTGAACCGGCTGGGATCCGTCCCCATCAGACGCTTCCATTCCTGCTGCGTTACCTGGTATTTGCCCAGGTAGAAGGACGACGTGATCCGCACGGTGTGCGCGGGACACTCGTCGCTGAAGCGCTGCTTCGTGGAGACGGGCGACCCCATCTGGAATTCGCCCGCCGGAATAAACACCATCTCGATCCCCGTCTTTTCGTGGATCACTTCAAGGGGGAGCCCCGTGTTTGTGTAGGGCTCGGGCTTGGTGCCTTCCTTGGCCCGGAAGCCGGCGGGCGCACGCAACGCCGGTTCCGCGACGACGGGGCTGGGCGCGGGGGGCGCCTGGGCCGGAGGGGGAGGCGCAGCCGACGGGGGTGATTGCAGCGCGGGCTTGCTGAGAACCGCGGCGACGAGCGAGGCGGCATCCAGAGGTCGCTGCGAGGGTTCCTGGCGCTTGGCGTTGCGCATGGCGACGGCGAAGACGGCCGCGAGGCACACGATGAGGTGGAGGTCGTCCTTGTCGAAGGCGCGGCCGGGGCGGCGCGTGGCGACGTAGATGAGGGCCAGGAGGTCGCCTTCAACGACGGCCGGCGCGCAGAGGACGGACGTGGTGGCGGAGTTCACCACGCTCTGCGCGTTCTGGAAGCGGGGGTCGTCGAGGGCGCAGGCGCTCAAGACCGCCTCCCGCGTTTCGCAGACGTGGCGGAGGATCGTGCTGGAGGGGACGAGGTCGGAAGCAGCGGCGCCCTTGCGGGACGCGACGACCGAGAAGTCCAACCTCTCGGCATCGGGCGTGAGAATGAAGGCGCCATCGGCTTGGGAGAAACTCCTGAAGAGCTCGATCAGGATCGCTTCGGAGAGAGACTGCACGGTGAAGCTGCCCGCCGCGGCGCGGCTGACGTTGTAGAGAACCTGAAGGTGGCGCTGGGGTGGGGCGGAGGGACCGCCGACGGCGGGGGCGCCGGCAAGGTCCTCGGGGGCGCACGTTGCGATGAGGGTGGCGGTCTGAAGCCGCAGGGAGGAGCTCGACGAGTCGGACGGACCGACCTGAGTCCGCTCCTCATCGATAAAGACGAGGGTGAAGTTGCGGATCTTGATCGTATCACCCGAGGACAGACGCGCCCGGCGGACCATCCTCCCGTTGAGGAAAGTTCCGTTCACGCTCTTGAGGTCTTCGAGATAGTAACCGTCCCTCGTGGCGGTGACGCGGGCGTGGCTGCTTGAGACGAACGGGTCCGGGAGGGGGATCTGGCTCTGGAAGCTTCGACCGAGAATATCGTCGCCGGTCAGCCGGAAGAGGTCATTGCGCGGCGCGGCGCCGTCGTGGGTCAGTCGCAATTCGGCCATCGAGAGCTCCGTGAGAGTCCGGAGAGGGATACGTCCCTGCATTGCCCAGACAGATTTTTCTTCACCGACAGAGAGTCGATTAGCGCGAAGTATATCCTGACGGGGGTCGCGCGCAAGACCTGAGCCCCTCTCGATCCGCGCATCGGTCCCTTCAGTTCCGCCTGCAATGAAAAGGGACCTGCGCGAAGCAGGTCCCCTCGTGATCTTGGTAGCGGGGGCAGGATTTGAACCTGCGACCTTCGGGTTATGAGCCCGACGAGCTACCGGACTGCTCCACCCCGCGTCGTTACCGACATGCATATTATTGCAGGAGACGCGTCCGATGTCAACAAGCGGGAGCGGGTTTTGAGGAAAAGTTTCGAGGAGGCGTGGGTGTGAGTTTTTTCTGCTGCAAGGGGGGGATCGTCCGGCAAGGGATCGGGGGTAGCGTAGATTCGGGTCATTTCGGCCTGCCATTCGGCGAAGGCGCAGAAGAGAGCCCGGGGGGCTTGACAAGCCTGCTACTCTGCGAAGCGCTGCGAAGCACGAGCCCCGACCGCCCCCTCTAGTTGGCCGCTGATCCCGCAGTCGCGGGATCGGCGGCTGATAGAGGAGGGGCGCGGGGAGGCCGGTGGCTTCCCCGCGAGGTCCTGGGGTACTCTTTTGTGGGTAAGGATCGCGGACTGATAGGGACAACACCCCCTTCCAGACCACGGCAGGCGAAAGATGACGTGGCCGAGGTGCGGTGTCGGCCCCTAAAACAATCGGAGTGTGCACCCGAGGCGTGAGCGCTGGACATTTTCCTTGTCTCGTATCTCGCGCGAAGGAATAATCCGGTCTTGCGGCGGAAGCGCACATGCAAGGGCTGCCGGCGATGGGGCAAACGTGCCCTGAGAGGCGCCGGTAAGGTTTTGACGGAGCACGACTTATGAAGGTTCTCGTCGTTGGTTCGGGCGGCCGCGAGCATGCGCTTGCGTGGAAGATCTCGCAAAGCCCCGAGCTCAGCAAGCTCTACGCCGCCCCCGGCAATCCCGGGATCGCGTCGTGCGCCGACTGTGTTAACATCGCGGCGGACAACGTCGCCGGGCTCCTCGAGTTCGTGAAGAAGGAGGGGGTCGACCTCACGGTCGTGGGGCCGGAGGGGCCGCTGGTGGACGGGATCGTGGACGTTTTTCAGCGTGCGGGGCACAAGATCTTCGGCCCGTCGAAGCGCGCCGCCTGGATTGAGGGAAGCAAGGTCTTTGCCAAGAAGCTGATGCGGTCGTTCTGCATCCCGACGGCTTCCTTTCAGGTCTTCGACGACTACGAGGCGTCATGCGCCTACGTCGAGACGAGGTCGCTGCCGCTTGTTGTGAAGGCGGACGGGCTGGCGGCCGGGAAGGGCGTGCGGGTCTGCGCGACGCGGGAGGAGGCGCTGGAGGCGGTGCGCGCGATCATGAAAGATCGGGTGTTCGGCTCGGCGGGAAGCCAGGTGATCGTGGAGAACTGTCTCAAGGGGGAGGAGGCGTCCATCCTCGCGTTCTCCGACGGCACGACGATCTATCCCATGGAAAGCTCGCAGGATCACAAGGCGGTCTTCGACGACGATCGCGGACCGAACACGGGGGGGATGGGAGCGTATTCCCCGGCGCCGATCATCTCAGCGAAGGCGATGGACGCGATCGAGCGGGACATCCTCATCCCGGCGATCCACGGGATGAACCACGAGGGACGGCCGTACCGCGGCGTGCTCTACGCGGGCGTCATGGTCACCGAAGAGGGGATGGAGGTGCTCGAGTTCAACTGCCGCTTCGGCGACCCGGAGACGCAACCGGTGCTGATGCGGCTCAAGAGCGACCTCCTGCCGGTGCTCCTAGCGGTCACGGAGCGGCGACTCGAGGAGGTGACGCTGGAATGGGACACGAGCCCGGCGGTCTGCGTAGTGATGGCGTCGGGAGGATACCCGGGCAAGTACGACAAGGGGATGGCGATCGAGGGGATCGCGGACGCGGAAGAGGATGCCCACGTAAAGGTGTTTCATGCGGGCACCGCGCTCGTCGGCGGGAGACTCGTGACGGCGGGGGGTCGGGTGCTGGGCGTGACGGCCGTCGGGAAGGATCTCGCGGACGCCAAGCGCGCCGCCTACAACGCCGTCGGGAAGATCCACTTCAAAGGAGCCCACTTCCGCAAGGATATCGCCGACAAGGCGTTTAAGAGATGAGGGCGGAGAAGAAGCCCTTTTCTCCGACCGGGGAAAGCGTGAGCGTGTCAGGCGGATCAAAGAAGCGCCATCGCGGGACCGGCATCCTGCGCTCGCTTGGCATCATAGCGGTGCTGGCCGTCACGGTCGCCGCGTACGGGTTGCGGTTTCTTGAGAGAAGGGTACGTGGCGAGCTCGTTCAGGCGCTTGCAGCGAGCTCCGGGGATTTGCGGTACGACGAGCTTAGCGTAGATCTCCTTGGGCGGTGCGCGCGCCTGAAGGGGCTTGTCGTCTGGACGCCGGACGGCAAGGCGACCGTCCGTCTTGACGACGTTTTCGTCCAGATCGTTTCTCTCCCTCTACTGAGCGAAATGCTGGTGATTGACGTCACGGCGGACGGCCTTGACGTGAAGGTCGAGGCCGGAGCCCATGCCGCCGCCCCGCGTCCGCGGGACCCATCCCGGCAGGGAGGCGACGGTGCCGCGCGGCCGCTCCCGAGGATGGGGATCACGGTGCGGGAGCTGCTTGTGCGGGGCGGGAGGGTGAGGGTTGCGAATCCGCGGCTGGGGGATTTCCTGTCGCCAAGGGCCGTGGAAGCGGTCGTGAACGGGCGCATGACGCTCGTGCATCTAGCGTCTGCCCAGGGCGACATGCCGGTGAACTCCGTGTCCGGGCGGCTCTCGATCGAGGTGGATGCGTCGGAGAGGGGTCCGGTCGCGGGCGTGCTGACGTTCGCGGCCGACGCGGACGACGCCATGAGGCGCGTCCACGTCGGGGATTGCCGTCTGGATTTTCCGGAGCTTCAGACCAGTTGCCGGCTGACCGGGTACGCCGAGACCGGCGACGAGAAGAGCGAGATCCGCCTGGACGCCTGGAGCGAGCTGCAGTATGACCGATTGTGCTTGTGGCTTCCGGAGGCGCTGCGCGCGATCCGGCTGCGGGAGAGCGATCGCCTAGCTGTCTCGGGCGCGTCGTCCCTTTCGATGAAGTTGGCCCGCGGGGAGCGCGACGGCTGGGAGCTTGCGGAGCTGACCTGCATCTTGCCCGGCGCACGGATGAAGCTGAATGATTTTTCGTCGTCGTTGACCGGGATCGTGCGCTGGACGCCCGGGGGGATCGACGCGTCGGGGCTGACGATGAGCTCCCCGTCCGGGACCGTCACGGTGTCGGGGTCGGCCCGGAAGGAGGGCGGGCGCACCCACGCCGATCTCGTGGTGGCCGTGCCCGAGTTCGACCTGCTGGGGTTTTCGACAGAGCTGGCCCAGATGCGCCGGCTTTCCCCGGCCTCCGGTCCCGCGACGACGGCGCAGAGCCGGCCGGCGGGGATGCATGCGGACGGAGAGCTTTACCTCGACTCGCTGCGCGAGGCCATGCAGGCGTTCGACCTGGACGCGCGCGTGGTCCTGGGGAACATCGCGCATCCGTCTTTTACGATGGAGGCCGCCAATGCGGCGCTGGAGCTGCGCTCGGGGAAACTCGTCGTGAACAAGTTCCAGGGGAGGCTGTTTCGGGGCAGCTTCAATCTTGACGGGAGCTCCGTCGATTTCAACCAGCGTCCGGCGGAGTGCCATCTCGTCTTTCACGCGCAGGGGATGAGGCCCGAGCCCGCGTTGGAGAAGTTCGTGAAGTTCCTCTTCTATCAGCTTACGTTCGCCGGAGAGTTCGCCGCCGATGGGGAGGTGTATCTCGACCTCTACGGGCGGCTCGACGACCCTGCAGGCGCGGGGCGGCTCGCCTTCTACCAGTCGATCAACGGGACGGGACGCTGGGAGACGACGCGGGGCTTCCTTCAGGGGAAAGGGGCCCCGGATTACATGACCGCGCTCGTGCCGTCGCTTGACCTCGTAAACTTCGTCTACAATCGAATGACGGCGGCGTTCACGATCACGCAGGGAAGCTCTGCTTCCAAGATGTATTTCGACGGGGACGGCGTGGACCTCGAGATGACGGGGGAGACCGCCCCCGACGGGGTGTATAGTTACGAGAGCTTCCTCAATTTCCAAGACATGCTCGGCTTGGAGCGGACGGAGGAGGGAGCGGCGGGATCGGGACGGGTGAAGATCCTCGTCTACCATGGTCGGCTTGACCCGGACGGGGTGCCCATCGAGGAGAAGGTGCGCTACGCGGTGGAGCAGGACCTCCTTGACGGTTTGAGGAGGTACGTGTGGGGACCGGCGCGGCGGGTGCTCTCCGCGGAGTGGCTGCGGAGGCTCTTTCCCAAGGCGCAGGACTGATCGAGGAGCGGAACCGCTCGTGAACGACATCGAGGCACAGGCGCAGGCCGACGGGCTCGCCTGCCCGCACTGCTTCCAGGCGGGCGAGGTCGTGGCGCGGGAGAACTGCCTCCTATGCGCCCGCAATCCGTCGGCAGGGGAGTTCGTGCGCTTTCTTGTCGTGGCGGTCGCGTATTTTCTGCTCCTCGTGGTCGGTCGGTTGATGATCCTGGGGGAGGCCTTTCCCGGGGCGCTGCGCTTCGCGGATCTTCGAGCGTGGGATCGGAACGCGAGCTTCCTTTATCCGGTGGATCTCAGCGTGTTCCCGTTCCAGGCGCTCGCGCTGGGGCTTTTCTTCGGGGCCCTCGTGAGTATCCCGGTCTCAACGGCACTGGTCTTCGGCGCGATGTACGGAGCGCTCCTGGGGGTGATCGCGTGGTTCCTGAGTCCCGTGCCTAAGATCGGGCTTGTGATCGCCCTGGCGGCGGCGCTGGCGGGGCCCTCATGGCATCCGACGAGGCGGCCGGTGCGACGGGCGGCTCTTGCCTCGCTCCTCGGGACGCTGGCGCTGGTGCCCGTGCTTCTGCCCGGAGCCGAGGCGAGGAACGCGATCGGCGTCCTCGCTTTTGTGCCGCTGTTTGCGGCCCTTCCCGTTTCGGCGGGGCTCGCCGGTGCGATCATCGCGGTCGCTCGGGAGCGGAAGTGGCGGGCATTTCCCGTCGTTGCGGGGTCGGCGGCGGCCTTCCTCTCTGTGTCGACGGCCTTCGCACTGGCGGCGGGATACAACGTGGTGGCGGGGCGGCTCGCCGCTGCCAGCTACGCCCCCGACGGCCCGACCTTCCGTGTGCAGACGGTCCCGGCGGCGGTGCGGGCCCCGTCGGGGATCGAAGGGGATGAGGCCGATGCGCGGATGAAGATCGAGCGCGTCTTCGCGCTTCTCGTGTATTTCGAGCGGCTCAAGGAGAACGGGGAGGGGGTCTTCGAGAACGTCGCGGAGCGGTTCGAGAAGACGGAGGTCGCGGGCGTCTGTCGGTATCTCGGCGTGACGGTCGCGACGCTCGTTCCGGACAGGGCGTCACTGGTAGGGGAGGGGATTGTGCGCCCGCGGAGAGATCTTCTGCCGTTGGACCGGGTCGACGCGTGTCGTGCGATCTGCGAGGAATATCCTTCGAGTCCCGTGAGCGCGCTTGCGTATCTGGAGCTGGGACGTGCGGCGCTGTCGCAAGCCCGGTTCGCGGAGGGTCGGGAGAGGCTGGTCGATCTCGTGAACATCTACGAGCGGCAGGTCCCGGTGGGGTACGTCCCGCCCACCGACGTCACGGCGGCGAAGGTGTTCGAGGACTTCGCGCGGCGGGGGCATTTCGTGGACGAGGAGAAGTATTTCCTCTGCGACCGCGCCATTCGGGAGGCGCGCCGGCTCCTGCGCTTCTTAGCGGAGAACGCCGACTATGACGCGGAGCCGCTGCGGCTCTTCTGCTCGGTGCGTCTGTCGGACGACGCGTGCGTGGAGATCATCGACGGGCTCCTGGGGAGCGCCGCGTACGCGCAGAGCAAGCTTCGCGACAACCTAAGGCTGGCGCGCATGCAGGCGACGGGGGATTTCCGCCTGGGGGAGCTTCTGGGGATCCTGCGGGACTATCCTGACGGGGACGTGATCGACGAAGTGGTCTTCCGTCTGGCCGAGATTTTCCGCCGGCGGGGGGCGGCGGCGGATCGTGAGGAGGAGCGCCACTACCTGTCGCGTCTCGTGGTCGAGCAGCCGGGGAGCGTCTTCTACCCGGAGGCGCTCGCCAGACTCAAGGCCCTGGAGGCCGAGCCGGAGGAGCCCTAGTCGGTTCCGGCGGCTTTGGTCCGGACCTTCTTCAAGTAGTAACGGAACTGGTCATAGGTGAGGCCCAGCGCCGCCGACGCCTTCTTCTGGTTGTTGCCTGCTTCCAGGAGCGCGTTCTCGATGAGTTCCGTCTGCGCGCGTAGGATCTCGCTTTCGAAGTCGTTAGGGGGGGCGCGCCGCTCCGCAGGCTTCCTCTGGAAGGTGATCTCCTCGGGACGGATCTCGAGCGGCCCGGGGCTGCAGAAGGTCCTCTCGACGAGATGACGCAGCTCGCGCACGTTGCCGGGCCAGGCGTAGGTCGCGAGTTTGCAGACGGCCTCGTCCGTCCAGCGTCGTCGCGGGAGGCTGGGCACTTCGTTGGCGATCGCGTCCGAGAAGTGCCGGACAAGGGCGGGGATGTCCTCTGTGCGCTCCCGGAGCGGCGGCACCTGGATTACGCGGAAGGCGAGCCGGTCGTAGAGGTCGGGCCGGAAACGTCCGTCCGCGATCATCGCGTCGAGATCCGCGTTGGTGGCGGCGATGATCCGCACGTCGACCGAGATCGTCTGGGTTCCCTGGACCCTTTCGAAGCGCTGGTATTCGATCACGCGCAGCATCTTTTTCTGGAAGTCCAGGGACATGTTTCCGATCTCGTCGAGAAAGAGCGTGCCCTTGTCGGCGAGCTCGAAGCGGCCGACCTTCGCGTCCATCGCCCCCGTGAAGGCTCCCTTTTCGTGGCCGAACATCTCGCTCTCGAGGAGGTTGCCCGTGAGGGCGGCGCAGTTGACCGTGATGAAGGGGCGATCCTTTCGGTTGCTAGCGTAATGGATGAAGGCGGCGACGAGCTCCTTTCCCGTGCCGCGCTCCCCCACGATAAGGACGGGGCGGGGGAGGTTCGCGGCCAATTGGGCTTCTGCCAGCGTCTTGCGGAGGGCGGCGGAGTCGCCCACGAGCATGTAGCGGCGCCGCACTTCCTCGTTGAAGTAGGAGGCCTGTATGAGGAGGGAGTCCCTCTCCCGCATGACCGCCTTGTGGGTCTGGAGCATGGCGTTCAGGCGCTCCGCCTTGTGGATCGCGGCCTCGAGGTAGTCGCTGAGGTTGACGTCCTTCTCCAGGAAGTCGGTCGCCCCCCGTCTGAGGCTTTCCACCGCGAGCCGGATCGTGCCCTTCCCGGAGAGGATAAAGATGGGCTTGTCGGGAAGGAGCGGGCGGACTTCGCTCAGGAAGTCCAGGCCGGCGTGGACTCCGCCCCCGAGGTCCAGGTCCAGGACCACGCTTCCGACCGCATCGCCGCTCTTGGCGAGGAAGCGGCGGGCGGAGTCGGCGTCGGAGAAGCCGTGGACCTCGTGCCCCAGCTTCTCCAGGATGCGGCTCACGTGATCGAGCACCGTGACCTGATCATCGACGATAGCGATCTTCATCAGGGTCCCTTCCTCTCGTCGACCATGAGCTCCTCGGCGGAGACCTCCTCGCTCACCACCAGGGACGAAGGGTCTTCGAACACGGAGGAGCGCACTCGGAGCATGGCGAGGCTGCGCTCCACCGGCGGGCTCTCCAGCAACACGACGCGGACTAATGTGCCCTCGCCCTCGCGGCTCTCGATCTCAATCGTTCCCCCGTGGCGCTCGATGGCGCGCTTCGCTTGCGATAGCCCCAGGCCGCTGCCGAACTCTTTGGTGGTGAAGCCGTAGCGGAAGACGTGCGGCAGATCCAGCGCGCTGACGCCGCAGCCGTTGTCCGCGATCGTGACGCAGATCTCGCCTGCCTGCGACCGGCGGGTTTCGATCACGAGGAGGCCGCTGGGCCTGCCGGTCATGGCGTCGTAGGCGTTGAGCACCACGTTGAGGAACGCCTCCCTCAAGAGGGACGCCTCACAGACGAGGTCGCCGACGGTCTGGTCGTAGCGCCGCTCGAGGCGGACGTTTCCCATCGCGCCGTCGGCGGCGATGAGAGCGGCGTCGAGGATCTCGTGAGGGTCGGCGAGGTCGAACTCGAGGGGCGGGATGCTCATGTGGGCGAGGTGCGCCGCCATGCTCGCATAGATTCGTTCGTGGTTGGCGAGGCTCTCCTCCAGGGGCTTGCGAAAGGCGGGGGGGAGGTCCTCGGCGAAGCGTTTATAGAGCATCTGGAGCTGGCTTCCGATGACGCCCAGCGTGTTTTTGATTCGATGGCCGTCCGCGTAGAGTTCGGCGAAGGCTTGGGCGCGTCCGATCTCGCAGATGAGGCCGAGGTATTCGTCCTTGTGCGGGGGGTCGAGTTCCATGCAGCGCGCGAAGGCCCTGCGGGCCGCGTCCCACTCCTCGAGCGCGACGCGGGCGACGGCGTGGTTGTAGTGGGCGGTGACGAGGCTGTCGGCGAGCTGGGTGGCCGTCTGGAAATCCGCCGCGGCCTGCTTGGGGTCGCCGAGACGGAAGTGGCACACGCCGCAGCTTACGTGGGCGAATGCGAGCCCGGGCTGCCTGCGGAGCGCCTCCCGGAAGGCGCGCAGGGCCTTCTTGTATTCGCCGCTGTCCCTTTCGACGAGCCCGAGGGCGTAGTAGGAACGGCCGCCGCACTGTCCCTTGCGGACGAGCGACGTGAGCAGCGCCCTCGCCCGCGAAAAGTCGCCGATCTTGTAGTGTGCGACCGCGAGGTTGTGGAGCGCGGCTGGAGAGAGCTCTCCTTCGGCGAGGGCGGATATCGCCTGGATAAACCCCTCGTAGTCTTCCTTGAGAAGCAGGCGCTCCGCTTCGCGGACGGGGGTTTCACACCCGGTCACTGCGACGGACTCCTTTGCAACTCTGCGAGGCACGAGGCTTTTCGCCCCGAGGCCGCGACTGTACGGCGGCCCATTCAACTCAGTACAGCTGGCTTGGTGCCGCGTATTCTCCCTAGGAGGCCGTATA
The DNA here is from genome assembly GCA_043803205.1 of Planctomycetota bacterium. Lineage (GTDB taxonomy): Bacteria > Planctomycetota > DG-23 > JAZDKG01 > JAZDKG01 > JAZDKG01. The sequence goes on along the minus strand of JAZDKG010000151.1, from coordinate 17,500 downwards.
CCCCATTTTATGTATGCCTTAGTGTAGCGTCGGTATTCGCGCTGTGCAAATAGGAAATCAGATGAGACACGGATCGAGATCGGACTCCATCGGGGCAGACGAGGGTATTTTGGGGTTTGAAAATCGGGGGCTGGGGGGGAGAATGAGGTATGGGCGTTTACGCCCACGTGGCGAGCGGGACATGGAGGAAGTATGCGGACGCTGATGATCGGGATCTCGGGGATTCGCGGGATCATCGGGGAGAGCCTCACCCCGGAGCTCCTGATCCGGTTTGCCAGCGCGTTTGGGACGTATCTATCGGGTGGCAAGGTCGTTGTGGGCCGAGACACGAGGATCTCGGGGGCCATGATCAAGCACTCGGTCTTCGCGGGGCTCATGTCGACCGGGTGCGAGGTTGTGGACGTGGACGTCGCGACGACTCCGAGCGTAAGCCTGATGGTGAAGGAGCTCGGGGCCAGGGGGGCCGTGGTGATAACCGGGAGCCACAACCCCGTGGAGTGGAACGCGCTCAAGTTCATGGGGTCGGACGGGGAGATCCTTCCGGAGCGAAGGGCGCGTGAGCTTCTGGACATCTACTACGCGGGGAGTTTCCGGAACGTCTCCTGGAACAACCTTGTGCCGGTTGTGGAGGACGACAGCGCCGGCGACGTCCATATCAATCGGGTGCTCAGGCGCATCGACGTCAAGAAGGTGCGGCGGCGTCGGATCAAGGTCGCCATCGACAGCTGCAACGGGGCGGGGTCGCTCGTGACGCCCAAGCTGCTGAAGGCCTTGGGGTGCGAGGTGGTGCCGATCCACTGCACGCCTGACGGGCTCTTTCCCCACAACCCTGAGCCGACATTCTCGAACGTCCGCGACCTCTGCCGAATCGTGAGGCGGTCGGGCGCGGAGATCGGTTTCGCGCAGGACGCCGACGCGGACCGTTTGGCGGTCGTGAATGAGAAGGGGACGTACCTCAGCGAGGAGTACACGCTGGCGCTGGCCGCGATGTACGTGCTGGAGCACAGGAAGGGGGATGTCGCCGCGAACCTTTCGACGTCGCGCATGGTAGACGACATCGCCGCCCGGCACGGCGTGCGCGTGTTCCGCACGAAGGTGGGAGAGGCGAACGTCGCGGAGGAGATGAAGGCGAAGGGGTGCGTGATCGGCGGGGAAGGGAACGGGGGCGTGATCGATCCCGAGATCCATTACACGCGGGATAGCCTGGTCGCGATCGCGCTCGTCCTGTCTCTTCTAGCGGAGCGGGGGGAGACGATCAGTCGGATTGCCGGGCGGATCCCGAGGTACCACATGCGTAAGCTGAAGGTGGAGGCTTCGAGGGATGCGGCCGCCGAGGTGATCTCGCTCGTGGGGCGACGGTTCCCCGACGCGCGTGCGGACCGCCGGGACGGGCTGCGGCTTGACTGGCCGGACCGGTGGGTGCACGTCCGGCCGAGCGCGACGGAGCCGGCGCTCCGGATCATCGCCGAAGCGCCGAGGGAGAAGGACGTCGAGGTCCTCGGCGAAGAGGTGATGAGGATCGCGGAGCGGGTGGTGCGACAGACCGACGCGTAGGGCGGCCGTGCGTCGTGCCGCGGTCGCGGGATGGAGCGAGCGGACGCGCGCGGGTTGCCTTTGGGACGGAACAGTGTATCCTTTTTCCTGGGGGGGACGCCGTGTCGGAGGCTCGTGCTTCACGGAGCGGCAAAGGAGGTTGAAATGGGAAGCTTGAGATTGCCAGTGGCGGTGGGACTTGTCGTGTTGGGTCTTGCGGGAGCGGCGTTTCCCCAAGGGGCCGCGGCGCCCGCGACCTACATCGACTGTACCGTGGATGTGATTCAGGTGAAGCTGGCGGAAGGAGGGAGCGGCGGCGTGACGGAGAGGGAGATCCTCGACTTTGGGGCAACGCTCGAGGAGAAGCTGAAGGGCCTTTCCAGCCGAGGAGAGCCGAGGGTGCTCGCGCGCTTTCACTCGGGGCTCACGGAGGAGAATCCGGCGGTCCTCGAGGCGCTGCGGAAGGTTTTCGTCGTTACGCCGGTCAGCTTCGAGGACAAGGAGTATCGGCGGTTCAGCATGCAGGAGATCGGCTCAACGGTCACGCTGTCGGGTGTGCAGGCAGGGGGCTCCGGCGAGTACGCCGTTACGCTGGACGCCCAGGCGTCGAGCGTGATCGGGTGGATGAAGGACGGCAATCCCGTGATCCTTTCGACCTCGATTACCGGGACAAGGCTGATGCAGGCGGGATCGAGCAAGGTGTTCACGACCCTCCTTGTCGCCGACGAGAAGGAGCTGGGGCGCGACCCGTTGCGCGACTTTGAAAGCCAGGGCCACACGGAGTCGAGTTCCGCCCCTGTCACGTACCAGTTCGTCATCGTCGTCACGCTGCGCCGATAAGGCGTGATCCGGGTGTCCCAGTCCCGCCCGCAAGCGGGGGACGAGCGATTTGTTCATGGCGAATCGCTCCCGTGCCGATAAACGAGGGTGATCGAAGAACCGTCCCTAGAGGACATGGGAACGGAGGTTCGCGTGAGAATCCCCCTTGTGCTTTCGTTCGGGTTCGTGCTGTTCTTGTCGGGCTGCGCTTCGAATGTCTCGAGCGTGACGGACGAGAGCGCATTGCGCGTGATCGACCGGACCCAGCCTGGGCGGACGTACGCTCAGGCTGGCCCGAGCACGGCCGTTAAACCGGTGGCATCGTTCGGGATTTCGATGTATCCGCGGTCGGCGTGGGCGGCGGGGCTGCGGCAGCCCACCAAGATGACCCCGATGGGCAAGATCACCCGCGTGACGATCCATCACGAGGGGCGCGACGAAGCGAACAACATGACGGCGCAGAAAGACGTCATCGTCCGCTTACGGGCAACGTGCATGAGCCATCGGAACTACCGGGGCTGGAGCGACATCGGGTACCACTTCGCCATCGACCGGGCGGGCAGGATCTGGGAGTGCCGGTCGCTGGCGTACCAGGGCGCCCACGCGGACGGGGCGAATGGGGGCAACATCGGCATCGAGGTCCTGGGTAACTTCGATGTGCAGTCCCCCACGGCGGCGCAGAAGCAGGCGCTCGAGACGCTCGTGCAGAAGCTCTGCGCCCGGTACGACGTCCCCCTCGGCCGGATCTACACGCATCGCGAGTTGTGCAACACCGAATGCCCGGGCCGGAATCTCCAGGCCTACGTGAACCAGATGCGCAGGGAGCTCCGGGCGACGGCAAGCCGCTAGAACGCCTGGGGCGCCGGGGAATTCTCCTTTCGTCATCCAATGAGACGTGATCGGGCTGGGCGCGCGCGCGACCCCGCGGGTGCGGCATTTGACAGCGCGGCGCGAGGCGCGTAACATCCGCCGGATACTCCGGGGGGCGACGGGCCGTATGGGAAGAGCCCGATGGACGAGAAGGTTCTACGCGTTCCCGCAAGACATCTGGAGGTGTTCTCCTCACCGTCTCTGGCGGAAATGAGGGGAGCGATCGAGGCGAACCGGGTGGTCCTCGCGGGCCATGACTTCGGCGTCGCCGGACTCTCGTCCCGCTCGCTGCGGACGCTGGGCCGTCGAGAGGCGCTGGAAACGGCCGCGCGACCGGACGGGAGTCGCGCCGCCCTCAACGACGTCGCGATCATCGCGAGCGGCCACCAGCCCGAGCTCTTCCATCCCGGGGTGTGGATCAAGAATCACTTCGTGAGCGCACTCGCGAAGCGGGTAGGGGGGGTGTCGCTGAACGTCGTAATGGACAGCGACAGGGTCAAGCAGCGCTGCCTCGCGGTGCCGGTCCGGAGTCGGGGAAAGATCGTCGAGCTGTCGGTCCCCGTCGTGCGTGCGGAGAGCGGGGTGGTGCTGGAGGCTGCGGCGCTCGACGGCGACCTCGTCGAAACGTGCCTTGCCCGAATCGAGGGGGCGCTTGGCGACAGGCGCATGGCGGAGGCTTTCGCCCGGTTCGCGGAGTGCGCGCGGGTGATCATGCCCGAGTGCCGAACGGTTTCGGAGTTCCTCTGGCGGTCCCGCAGCGTCTTCGAGCAGGATTGGGCGTTGGGGAACCTGGAGCTGCCGGTCTCGCGGCTGTGCGGGATGGACTCGTTCCTCCGCTTTGTGATGTGGCTGGCACGGCAGCGGGAGAGGTTCCGCGAGGTGCATAACGAGAGGCTGGAGGAGTACCGTCGGGCACACCGCATTCGGACAGGCGCACACCCCGCGCCTAACCTGGGGCTTGCCGGCGACGCCTGCGAGATGCCCTTCTGGAGTGTGCGAGGGTCTCTCAGGCGCCGCCTGTGGGCGGCGGAGAACCGGGGGCGCTTGACGCTCATGGACGACGAGGGCGAGTTGGTTGCGCTCGGCGGGGACGGCTTTGCGGACCTGCGCGCCGCGGTCAACGGCGGCCTCAGGCTTCGCCCGCGGGCGATCACGAACTCCCTCTTCCTGCGACTGTTCGTCGCGGACCTCTTCGTGCACGGGATCGGCGGGGCGAAGTATGACACGATCACGGACGGCGTCATTAGGGACTTCGTCGGGACCGACCCGCCGGCGTCTGCGGTCCTTTCGGCGACCGCGCTTCTGCCTTTCGAACTTCATGACGTGAGCGAGGCGGACCTGACGCGGACGCGGCAGCTTCTGCGGGACACGTTCTGGAACCCGGAGCGCTTGTTCTCCGAAGGGGATCGGACGAACGAGGAAGTCCGCAGGCTCCTCGCGGAGAGGCGTCGCCTTGTGGCGGGGATGCACGAGGAGGAAAAGGAGGCTAGGCCCCGTCGGTACGAGCGTATTCACGAGGTCAACGAGACGCTTGCGCGGAGGGCGGCGGGAGCCCGGAAGGAGATCGAGCATCGACTGCGGAGCGTGGCAAAGATGCTCGAGGAGAACGAGGTCATGTCGAGACGGGACTACCCCTTCGTGCTGTACCCTCGAGAGACGCTCGACCGGCTCTATTCCTTCGATCTTGACTGATCGCGCGAGGCGGGCCCCTCCTTTTCACTGGAAGGGATCGCCAGCGCCTTCCTATAATACATTGTGAGACGGGGCGGCAAGGTGAGGTTGCGGGTGCGGCAGTCCAGGGCGATCCAAGAAGTAAGTCGTCTTGTAACTCGCTACCGCGCAAGAAGTTGCTTCTGTGCGGCGGTGACGGGGGTTCTCTGGGGCGCGCTCATCGCGTCGGTGCTGGCGGCAGGCGGCGCGTACCTTGTACGCGCGGAGCTCCTTTCGTGGGAGCATCTTCTTGCGCTTTCGTGCGGGGTGATCGGGCTAGCGGGTGGGATCGGGTTTCTGACGGGCCCGCTGCGCCGGGGGTCGCTTCTCGTGGCGAAGGATCTCGACGAGGCGGCGCGCTCGGCGGACCTCTTCTCCAGTTCGCTGGACTTTGGGCGGCGGGAGCTCGACGGTGAGCCGGTCGGCGCGGTCTACGAGCAAGCCGTCTCGCTTTCCGGAAGCCTGAGGGTCGCGGCTCTCTGTCGGGTGCGAGCGGGGTTTCCGAAGTGGTTGTGGCTCGTGGGCCCGGCGCTGCTCGCGCTCTTTCTGCTGATCCCCGTGCGGGAGGCGCCCGCTGTGCCCGGCGCGGGGTCGACGCAGGAGGAGACGATGCCGGCCGAGCTTGTGCGTCGGGAGGAGCCGCTCGCGCGGGAGGGCAAGCGCGTCATCGACGAGCTCAAGCGCAGCAGCGAGGAGCCGGATCGCGAGAGCGCACAGAGACTAGAGGAGTTGTGGCGGCGCCTCGAGCGGGGGGAGCTCACGAAGAGCGAGTTGGTGGAGGGGGTGGGGAAGCTGAGCGACGAGCGGGTACTGACGGCCGGCGCCCAGATGCAGCAACTTCTGTCGGAGCTTCGGGAGATCGCGTCGGCGTTCTCTTCGGAAGCGAGCTGGAAGGAAGTCGCTCAGAGCCTGGCCGAGGGACAGACCGCCTCGTTCGCGGATCGCCTGCGCGAGGAAGCGGAACAAATGGAACAATCGAGCGCGGACAAGGACGAGAAGCGGGGCTTGGTCGACGCGCTCAAGGAGGCCGGCGAGAAGCGCGGGAGCCTGACGGACCGTCTCGGAGAGAAGCTGGCTCAGGCCGGGAAGGATCTCGCGTCCGACGATCTGCCCCGCGCATCAACGGAGCTATCCGGGGCGGCGCAGGAGCTCGAGGCCCTCGGAAGCAAGCTCAACAGAATGGAGGCGCTCGCGCGCAGCATGGAGCATCTGCAGAGGCTCAAGCGATTAGCGCGGGACATGCCGCCGCTTTCGCCGCAGGGGGAGCCGAAGGCGTTCTCCGCGCAGGGCGAGGGCCGGGCGGACTCTACCAAGCCGGGGCCGATGCAGCAGGCGACGGGGGAAGGCGATGCCGCGAAGGCGGGACGGGTGGAGGCCGCCGGCGGGGAGGATCAATCTCACGGGGAGGCCGAGCCCGCCGGAGGGATAGGGTCCGCTCCCGAGGGTCCGGGGTTGGGCGAGGCGACGGAGGTGCCGGCGGCCCGGCGCGCGGAACGGGCGACGGACGAGCTTTCCGACCATGGGGACGTCGCAAGCTTGGTGTTGCGTTCGGCCCAGTTTGCAGGCGAGGCGCACCGGGGCCGCCGCGAGGTGCTCGAAGGCGTCCGGCAGGCTCTAGAGGCGGCGCTGTCGGATGAGCGTATCCCGCTGGGCCGACGGGACCTCGTGCGGGATTACTTCGAGCGGATCCTGCCCGCCGTGCGGCGCGTCGACGCTTCGTCGGAGGAAGAGGTCGGGGCGGAAGAAGGTTCACCCTGAAAGGAGATGGGCGCTGATGTCGAATATCGAGGCCGCTGCTGAGAATTTCCGCCGGTCGTTCTCGAAGCTGTGCGCGGAGATCGGCAAGGTAATCGTGGGGCACGAGCGGGTGGTGGAGGGAGTTCTGGGCGCGCTCGTGGTGGGGGGGCACGTTCTCCTCGAGGGCGTGCCGGGGCTCGGGAAGACGATGCTGGTGCGCACTCTCGCGGAGGCGTTGGAACTTTCCTTCAGTCGCATCCAGTTCACGCCCGACCTCATGCCTGCGGACATCGTGGGGACGAACATCGTCATGGAGGACGAGCGGGGCGGGCGGTCATTCCGGTTCGAGCGGGGGCCGATCTTCGGGTGCATCGTGCTCGCGGACGAGATCAACCGCGCGACTCCGAAGACGCAGTCGGCGCTGCTGGAGGCGATGCAGGAGGTGTCCGTGACGGTGGGCAACGTCACCTATCGGCTGGAGGAGCCGTTCCTGGTGCTGGCCACGCAGAACCCGCTGGAGATGGAGGGGACCTATCCGCTGCCGGAGGCGCAGCTCGACCGGTTCTTCTTCAAGCTCAAGGTGGCGTACCCGAGCGCCGGGGAGATGCACACGATCCTGGAGCGGACGACGGCGGCCGAAGACGTTCATGCGGAAAAGGTCGCCGACGGCGCGACGATACTCGGGATGCGGGCGCTGGTCCGCAGCGTGCCGATCGCCACGCACGTGCGGGACTACGCTGTGCGCCTGGTCATGGCCAGCCACCCGGACAACCCGGAGGCGCCGGAGAAGGTGCGGCGGTACGTGCGCTACGGGGCAAGCCCGAGAGGCGCGCAGGCCATGGTGCTCGCCGGGAAGGTCCATGCGCTTCTCGCCGGGCGTTTCCACGTGAGCTGCGAGGACGTGCGCATCGCCGCGCTCCCCGCGCTGCGGCACCGGTTGATCCTGAACTTCGAGGGAGAGGCGGAGGGGATCGACGCGGACGAGGTGATCTCCGCAATCGCGGAGGCGATCACGGAGCTTGCGGGGGCCAAGCCGGAGACCCAAGGACGCCGCCTTGCCTGAGCAACCTCTTTTTGACGAGCAGTTCCTCCGGAAGCTCGAGTACCTCCGAATCGTGGCGAAGAAGGTCTTCTCCGGACAGTTCAGCGCCGAGCGGCGCGCGAAGAAGATCGGAAGCGGCCTGGAGTTCGCGGACCACCGGGACTACGCGCCCGGGGATGACTTCCGGTACCTGGACTGGAACCTCTACGGTCGGCTCGAGAAGCTGCTGCTGCGGCTTTTCGAGGAGGAGGAGGATCTCTCGATCACGTTCCTTCTCGACGTGAGTCGCTCGATGTTCATGGGCTCGCCGGTGAAGGCGGACTACGCCCGGCGGGTGGCGGCGGCGCTCGCCTACGTGGGGCTGGCGAACCTCGACCGAGTGACGATCCTGCCGTTCAGCGCGGGCCTCTCGGGAGGGCTGGCTCCGAAGAGGGGGAAGAGGCAGGTGTTCGCGGTCCTGGAATATCTCGCGGGTCTCCAGCCCGGAGGCGTCACCGACCTCGAGGGCTCTTTCCGGGAGTTCGTTCATCGGACCCGTCGCCGGGGGCTGGCGGTGGTCCTGAGCGACTTCTTTGACGCGCGGGGCTTCGAGAGGGGCCTGAACTACCTGCGGTACAACCGTTTCGACGTCTACGTGGTCCAGGTCTTGGATGCAGCGGAGCTGTCGCCGCGGATCGCGGGCGACATGCGGATGGTGGACGTCGAGACGGGCGATGCGCGGGAGGTGACGGTATCGCCCGCCATCCTCGCGGAATACGCGCGGCGGATGCGCACGTTCTGCGACGCACTGGAGCGCTACTGCCGGGAGAGCAGCCTCGGTTACGTCCGGGCGGTCACGAGCGTGCCCGTGGATGTCCTGGTTCTGTCGGTCTTCCGTGCAGGAGGATTCCTGCGGTGAGTTTCCTAGGGTGGAGCCTGGGACAGCTTCTCTTGGCGGGAGGCGTCGCCAGCGCGGCCTCGGTCATCCTTTACCTCTTTCGCCGGCGCGAGCGCGTCTTGCCGGTCTCGTTCCTGTCGTTCTGGGAGGGCGCGCTTGCCGAGAGACAGCCTCGAGCGCTCCTGCGCAAACTGCGAGGGCTGCTTGGGCTGCTTCTAGCGCTTGTGATCCTGTGGCTCACGTCTTTGGCCCTGGGTCGGCCCGTGGTCGGGGGGGCGTCCGAGAGGCCCGGGAGCGTCGTCCTAGCGGTGGATGTTTCCACAAGCATGGCGGCGTTGAGGGAGGATCTTCCGCGGATCGAGCGAGCGAGACGGCTTGCCCGCGAGGCGGTCGACTCGTATCCGTCCATCCCGATCGCGCTGGTGACGTTCACGGACGCAGTGAACGTGCTCGTCCCATTCACGAAGAACCGCGGGGAAATCCGGGCGCGCCTCGCATCCCTCGATGCGTCGCAGTGCCCGGGTCCCACCGCGAGGGCGATGGAGACGGTCCGGGGGATCGCCCGGGCGCGCGACAGTCACCTTGTCGTGATCGGAGACGCCGACACGGCGGAGGCATTGGGCGACGCTTCGGAAGCTTCCAGCGTGACGTTCCTGAATGCCGGCGAAGCCGGCGACAACCTCGCCATCACGGAGTTCGCGATGCGCGGCGGACTCGCGGGGGGCATGGATTACGAGACGATGGTCCGGATCGCCAATTACGGCCGCGAGGCGCGTGAGCTGGCCGTGAAGATTTACAGTGTCGACCATGACCGGGAAACGATCGTGGACGCGGTCTCCGCCCGGCTGGCTCCGGGGATCGAGAAGACGCTCTTTTTCCCGTCGCTGGGAGGGTTGTTTGGACGAGTGGTGGCGCGCCTGCACGAGCCCTCCGGGGAGCGACTGGCGGATGCGCTCTCCGCGGACAACGAGGCCTACATCTACGCCGAGGCCCGAGCCCCGGTTCGTGTGCTCCTTGTGTCGCCGGGGAATCTGTTTCTGGAAAGCGCTCTCGCGGTGGACCGGGGGGTGGTGGTCGCTAGAAAGGCGCCGGGGGAGGTCGGGAACGCCGAGGGCTTTGACGTTGTGGTCTTCGACGGGCTCGCCCCTAAGGCCTTTTCCCATCCCCGCGTGATCGAGTTTCCGCGCGATGAAGAGATCGAGGCCCTGAGCGACGATGGCCGGATCGGGCCGACGAGGCTTATGATCGCGCAGGATCATCCCTTGTTTCTTGGGGTTTCGATGCGCGACATCGCGATCGGGCGCGCGATGAAGCTGTCGGCGGCGGCGGGCGACATCGCCCTCGCCAAGGGCGTTGCGGGCGACCCGCTGATCGTTGAATCGCGCTCAGGCGCAGGCCGACGGATCCTCTTCGCGTTCGATCCGTGCGCGTGCGAGTGGCCGCTGCGGGCCGCGTTTCCGCTCTTCTGGGCGAACGTCGTCCGGCTGTCCGCTGACCGCTGGACGTCCGATCCCTTCGCCTCCGCAAAGTGCGGAGAAGATTATCCTCTGAAGGCGTGCGGCGAAGCGACGGAGATCGCCTTCAAAGCCCCGGACGGGTCCACGGGGTCGATCGTGAGCGCCCCCGCAGTCGCGGCGCGACTCCCCTGTCGCCAGATCGGGTTCTACGAGGTGAAGTCGGGGGGGATGGTCTCGTACGTCGGCTCAAATCTCTTTGACGGGGCGGAGTCGGACCTGAGGGGGAAGTCGGAAGCGCCCGATGGCTCTGCAGCGCATCCGGCGACGGTTAGGGTGCGCGGAATCCCCGAGCTGTGGCGGGCGCTCGTCGTCTGCGCGGCGGCGGTGGCCGTCCTTGAATGGTTCACGTATACCCGACGATGGACTGTGTAGCGGAAGATGTCGCTTTACTTTGAACATCCCGAGGCGCTGGCCCTGTGCGGCCTGGTCGCCCTTGTGGTCTGGCTCTATCGCGGGTCGCTCGTCGACCAGGCGCGCGCGCAGAAGGCGATTTCGTGCGGGGTGCGGAGCCTCGTCGTCCTTCTTTTCGCGGTCGCCGTGGCGGCGCCCCACCTGGAGTTCCCCTCGAGGAAGCTGGCCGTCGCCGTTCTGGTTGACGCGAGCGCCAGCGCCGAGGTGGAGCAGAGCCGGTCGGCCCTCGCCTTCGCGGGGGATCTGCGCAAGACGCTGGGGAAGGATCGCGTGAACGTGGTCCTCTTCGCGAAGCACGCCTGGCCGGTGGCGGAGGGCGGCGAGGAGCTCTCCGGGATCTCGAAGGACGAGCGCGAGGGCACGGATCTCGAGCGGGCTGTGCACTTGGCGCTGGCGTCGTTGCCGGCGGGGTACGTGGGACGGATTGTTCTCGCCAGCGACGGCCTCGCTAATCTCGGCTCGGTGTACGAGGCCGTACGGGAGGCGAAGGATCGGGACGTGCCGATCTTCGTTCGACCGTACTCGGACCCTGGACGGCCGGAGGTGCTCGTTTCGGAGATCCGGCTCCCGCTCGACGTTCAGCCGGGGAGCTCCGCCCGCGCGGCGGTCTCGGTGGTGAGTTCCGTGGAGACGGCCGCGACGCTCGCGCTCTTCCGGAACAAGTGGAAGCTCGAGGCGATGTCCGTGAAGCTTGCGCCGGGATTGAATCGCTTCGAGGTGGAGATGGAGGTCCCGGACTCGCGGCTCCTGGAGGTCAACGCGCTCGTCTCGCCGGACCGGGACACCTACGCGGACAACAACTACGGGCTGGCGGTCGCTCCTGTGCGCGCCCGTCCGCGGCTGCTCTACGTGGCGAGCGTCGAGACCGACGCGCGGTACCTGTTTCGAGCGCTCACGGCGCGGAACCTGCAGGTGGACCTGAGACCGCCATTGGGCTTCCCGGCGTCCCTGTCGGAACTCCAGAACTACGACCTCGTGGTGCTGTCGGGTGTGCCGCGCGACGAGCTTCCGGAAGGCGCGCCTGATCTCCTCGAGGTCTACGTGCGCGACCTCGGCGGGGGGCTTCTGACGCTCGGGGGGGAACGGGCCTACGGGTTGGGAGGATACGCGGATACGGCGCTCGCGCGCATGCTGCCGGTGGAGATGATGAGCCAGGCCCGCCGCGACGTTCCTTCCCTGGCGCTGGTGCTGGCGATCGACAAGTCGGGGAGCATGGCGCGCCAGAAGCTGGAGATGGCGAAGTCCGCGGCGATCGCCGCGAGCGAGCTCTTGACGCAGGCGGATTATCTCGGCGTGGTGTCCTTCGACGCCGCGGCGTACGCCCTGTGCCCGATCACGAGCGCCTCCGAGAGGACCGCGATCATCGAGCGCATCCGGCGCCTGCAGGCGGGGGGCGGAACGAACATGTACCCGGCGCTCGAGCTTGCGCGATCCCAGCTCCTTTCCGTCGCGGCGCGGCTCAAACACGTGATCCTTCTTTCGGACGGGAAGACCGGCGGCTCGGGGTACGAGGACCTCGTCACCCGGATGAGCGCGGACGGGATCACGGTCTCGACCGTCGCCGTGGGCTCGGAGAGCGACCGGGAGCTCCTGCGGTCCGTCGCGGCCGTGGGGAAGGGCCGTTACTACTCGACGGATGACCCGACGAATGTGCCCCAGATCTTCGTCAAGGAGACGCTCACCGTCCAGCGGAGCTCCGTAGTGGAGGAGCCCTTCACCCCGAGCGTCGTTGGAGAGGCGGAGCTTCTGCGGGGCATTCCGTGGAGCGAAGCGCCTCCTCTGTACGGGTACGTGAGCGTGTCGCCCCGGCCTCTGGGCGAGGTGCTGCTCGCCAGCCACAGGGCGGAGCCGATACTGGCGCGGTGGCGGTATGGGCTCGGGAAGGTCGCCTCCTACATGAGCGACGTGAGCGGCCGCTGGGGCCCCGACTGGGTCGAGTGGAAGTACTTCGCGGTCTTCTTCTCACAGCTTGCACGGGACACGATGCGCAGCGACCCTGCCGGCGCGGGGCGGGCGAGCGTGGCGCTTTCCCAGGAGCCGGGAGAGGTTAGAATCCTTGCGGACCTCGTGGAGGACCAGGGCGGGTTTCTGAACGACGCGCAGGCCCGGGCCACCGTCGTGGGGCCTTCGGTGACGACGCGGAACCTCGTACTCGAACAGACGGCGCCGGGGCGCTACGAGGGGGCATTCGATACGCAAGAGACCGGAGCGTATCTCGTGCGTCTGGATTTCCTGAAGGAAGGCAAGGTGCTTGCGAGCGCGCAGTCGGCGGCGGCGAAGGGATATCCCGAGGAGTACGCCGCCTTCGGACGAAACGAAGCTCTTCTGCACCGACTTGCCGAGGAGACGGGGGGCGCCTGGGTCTCGGACGCGGCCGAGGTGCTTGCGCCGGACCGCAGGGCGGCGGTGCGGGACATCGAACTGTCCGGGGCGATGCTCGCGGCGGCGCTGGTTGCGTTCCTTGTGGATATCCTGGTGAGGCGCCTTGCGCTTTGGAGGAACCCGTAGTGTTCCGATGCGCGTCGGTTGTTCCGCTGGTCCTTCTCGCGGCGCTGGCGGTCGCGCCCGGCGAAGAGGCGCAGACGCGCCCCCGGGAGAGCGCCGGCGAGATTCGGAGGCAGCTTGTGCGAAAGCTGGAGCTGGCGTCGCAGGTGGCGTTGGGCGCCGGTGACTTGGAGCGCGCCGCCTGGGCGTTCTCCCGTCTCGCCCGTCTCGACGAGAAGAATGAGAGCTATGCGTTCGAACTCGCGAACATGCTCCTGGCGCTCGGACGGACGGAGGAAGCCCGGGAAGAGCTGCGTCGGCTTAGCGGGCGCCTCGGGGCCGACGCGCGGGTGCTTTTTCTTGAGGGCGTAGCGGCCGCGCAAGAGAAGCGTCCCGACGAACGGGACCGGCTCTTCGCCCAGGCGCAGGATGCCGTTGCGTCGTCCGCGGCGGCGCTGGGGGTCGCGGACTTCTTTGACCGCCTGGGGCGTCCGGAGATCGCCGAAATGGAGCTTGAGAAGATCCATGCGGGCTTCGACGAGGAGGCCGCCTACGCGAACATCCGCCTTGCGGAAACCAGGTGGATCATGGGCGAATACGCGGAGGCGCTTCCCCTCTACGAGAGGGCGGCGGAACTCCTGGGTTCGCTCAACATGGATCTTCGGGGTCAGGAAGGCCCGGTCGTCGACGCCAGGTTGCGCATCTGCCGGGCGTTTCTCGCTCTTCGAGCGGGAAAGGAGGCGACCGGCGAGTCCGAGCTTCGCGCCCTCCTGGATGATCCCTCCGTAGGGGTCGAGGCCGGGATTCTGCTGGTGAATCACTACAAGGCGACGGGACAGGAGGGCCTTGGCCGGGACGTGATCGAGCGAAAGGTCGCCCGGCTCGAGGAGGCCGTAGCCCGCGACCCGGAGGATTCCTCAGCCTACAATACGCTCGCGTGGTTCCTGTCGCAGGTGGGGCAGGACCTCGAACGCGCCCGGACCTTGAGCGAGAGTTCGCTACGGATCGAGCCCCTTGCGCCCGCGTACCTGGACACGTTGGCGGAGATCAGCCATCGGATGGGCGATTCCAAGGGGGCGGTCGACCACGAGCGAACGGCGATCGCGCTGCGCCCGATCCACCGCCGATACTATGAGAGCCAACTCAGGAAATTTGGAGCCGACTAGCTTGCGTTGCGTTGTCGTTCAAGCCTTCCTCGTCATCCTCGCTCTAACAATCCGGGGGGCGGATGCCGCCGAAGAGGAGAGCCGACTGCTGGAGAGCTTCCGGCAGATCGTGGAGAAGGAGCCGCTTGACGGTCCGACGTTCGTGCGGATGTGCGAGCTGGCGGAAAAAGGGGAAGGCCTTGTCGCGCTCGAGGAGCAGTACCGGAAACGGGGGCAGGAGGAGCCGCGCAACGACGTGATCCCGGTCATCCTCGGGCATCTGAGCTCCTATCGGGAGGATCCAGCGGAAGCGCTTCGCTGGTACCGCGAGGCAGCCCGCCGAAACCCACGGTCGTGGTTTGCGTCCTACTACGAGGCGAAGGTCCTGGCGGAGCTCTCGCGCGGGGGCGAGGCCCTCGAGACGCTGCGTCGCGGCATGCCCCTAGCGGCGGGCGGTCGCCGGAGCCGGATGCATCTTACTTTGATGGCCTCGACGGCGGCGGCTCTGCGCGACGCCGATGCGACGCGCGATGCGGTCCGGCGCCTCCTCTCCCTGGAGGGGGCGGACGTCTTTGCTCATCGAGACGCGGCGGGGTACTACGAGGAGGCGGGGCTTGTCGATGAGGCGATCGAGGAGCATCGCCGCATTGTCGAGCTCTCTCGGTCGGATCCGTACCAAGCCGTGCGCAGCCTCCTTGCGGTCGCGCAGCTTTCCCGCGACGCCCGTCGGCCGGAGGCGGCTGAGCAGGCACTCGAGGAAGCCAAGTGGCTGGTCTCGCCTGACAACCCGATGCGAAGTACCATCGTCCGGGAAGAGGCGGGCCTCTTCCGGGCGGAAGACCGAATGGGCGATCTTCTGGGGCGATACGGCAAGCACCTTTCGGAGAACCCGCTCGATCTCCAGTCGCGTGTGGAATATGCGAGGCTCTTGCGCGAAGAGGGGGACCTGGCACGGGCCCTTGAGGAGTACGACTCGTGCGTGCGGGTCTCGAGGGGAAGCAGGGCGATGCTCAAGGAAGCGGGCGAGACGGCGCTGCGGGCCGGCGACGCCAAGCGGCTCGTCCGGTACGCTGGCATGCTGGAAGGGGGAATGTCTTCCACCCCGGAGGACTTTGTGGCGGTCGCGAAGTGGTACGAGAGGGCCGGCGATCCGGGCCGTCGCGCCGGCGCCATCCTCAGCGCGCAGAAATCCCTGGGGAATGATCCGCGCAGCCTGATGCGGTTCTCGGCGGAACTGGTGTCATCGGGGTTCGTCAAGGAAGCCCGGGACCTTCTCAGCGCGCTGGCGGGGCGGAACGATCTATCTGCTGAAGTCCTTGTGGCACTGGCTGACGCGCAAGCCTCGGCGGGGGACGCGCCCGCCTGCGCCAAGACCCTGGAGGGGGTCCTCTCCGGCAACGCTTCCAGGCTCGATTTGGTCTTGGACGTGGCGCGTCGCGCGCGGGAGGACGCCTTTGGGGAGCTGGGCGCGAAGGCCTACACGAGGGCAATCGAGCTTGCCGACAGCCGCTGGGACATCCTGCGCGAGGCGGCGAAGGCGTTGAGCGGGACGGACGAAGCCACGGCCGCCCTCCCGACGTGGTGGAAGCTTGCGCGGGAGGGCCCGACGGACGAGCTGCGCAATGAGGCGGAGGATGAGATCATCCAGTCCCACGAGCGGTCGTCTTCGCTGGCCGGATTGCGTGACGAGTGCGCGCGCGGACTGGAGGCCTCAGGAGACGAGACCTCCGCGATCCTTCTTGGGAAACTGGCGCTGCGGGGAGGAAGCCCCGCGTCGGCGGTCGAGTTCTTCCGGGACCTTGCGCGGAAGAACCCCAAAAGTCCCCGCGCGGTGCGACTCCTCGAGGGCGCGCTCGCGGCGGAGGGGTCCTACGCGGAAGCGATGGAATGTGCGGAGAGGCTGCTTGCGATGGACCCTGCTCGCGCGCGTGACCACTATCAGCGGGCGATCGACTACGGCTTTGCGCGCAAGGACCTGGCGGTCACACGGAAGTGGGTCGAGCGGCTTATCGCTTCGCTGCCCACGGACGCGGAGGCGCACGGGCTGGCGCTGGCGGCCTTCGAGCGGCTGGGGGACGAAGGCCGGGCGCTGGAGGAGGCGCGGAAGGCGGTTGCGCTGTCACAGGGCGCGGCGAGGCCCCTCGAGGCGTTGGCTTCTCTCCTTGAGAGGACGGGGGCGTTCGAGGAGGCGGCGGCCGTCTATGAGCGCATGTTCAAGAAGGTAGCCGCCGGCGGCGGGGGGTTCAGTGTGCTGGCGGCTGCGCGCAAGCTCGCGCGGCTGGCCGTGATACTCGACCGCGTCGACAGGACCGACAGGCTGCTGCGCACGTCTTTGCGACTGCACAGGGGGGACCTGATCTACTATGAGGCCCTCGCGGGATTCCTCGCGGAACTGGCCAGGCCCCAGGAGGCGTCGGAAGTCTACGCGTCGGCGTTTCGCGCAGTGGAGGATCGTCGCGCTCTGCTGGAGCTTTTGGCCCGGCGCGGCGCGGAGCTGTCGGGGGCGGGGCCTCCGTTGGACTTCGCGTTGGGCCTGGCGCATTCGGACGCGGGCCTCGCGCCCGACCAGGCTTTTATCGTGGCGGACTTTCTGCTTCGAGCGGGACGCGTTGAGCGCGCTCGCGACGTGCTGGAGGGCGGTGTCGCGAATCTCGAGGCCGACGAAAAGCTTCCCGCGGCCCTGGGCGTTGCGGGGCTTTTTCTTATCCGAGAGGCCCCCGACGAGGCGGTGCGCTGGCTTGAGCACGCGCGTGGGGAAGCTCCCGAGAGCCCGGCGCTCGAGTTCGCTTTGGCCTCGGCGCAGGAGCGCGCGGGAAACCGCCAGGCCGCTTCTCGGCTCTTTTTCGATCTCTTTGAGAAGCTGCTGGCGCCGGCGGCGCTTGCGAGGTTCCGCGCGGAGTGCGTCGCGACTTCGCAGGGGAAGCCCTCCTTCCCTGGCGGGAGCGCCAATGCTCTGGGGCTCCCTGAGCCGACCGACGAAGCCCAGGTGCTCCACGCGGTGATGGACCGGCTGGTCGAGGCTTGGGAAGGCGGCGGACAACTCGAGGAGCTTGGCGCTCAGGTCGAGAAGGGCTCGGCGAAGCCTCCGGAAGCATACCGGCTGCTGGAGACGATCTATGTGCGGCTTCGGAGGAACGACGGGAGGCTTTTGCGGCTGTATGGGGAAGCCCGGGAACGGTGGCCGGACGACGTTCTCTGGCTTGAAAAGTACGCCGCGCTTGCGAAGAACCTCGGCGAGGACGCCCGGGCGGTCGAAGCGTATGAGGAGCTATTGGTCAAGAGGAAAGATCAGGCGGAGCGCTACCGGACGGAGATCCTGAGCATCTTCCTTCGGTCCTCCGACGCCGAGGGACTC